>NZ_JAVDSI010000002.1:0-430446 GCF_031455235.1 Curtobacterium sp. 320
CCAACCGCGCGCGCCCCCCCAAATCGTGGCCCCCCCCGCCCCCCCCCCACACTCCGTGTCTATTACCCCCCCCCCCCCCCCCCCCCCGCGGGGCGGGGGGGCGGGGCCCCCGCGCCCCCCCCGCCTCCAGTCCGTCACCGCGTCGCGTCAGTGACCCAGCTTCGACAGCTCCTCGAACTCGTCGTCGGTCAGCTCGACCGTCGCGCCCGCGAGGTTGTCCTCGAGGTGGGCGACGCTCGACGTGCCGGGGATCGGCAGCACCACGGGCGAGCGCTTGAGCAGCCAGGCCAGGGCGAGCTGGGCCGGGGTGGCGCCCTTGCGCTCGGCGATCTCGGTCAGCGGGGAGTCGCTGCCGGTGAGACCGCCGGTCGCGAGCGGGAACCACGGGATGAAGCCGATGCCCTGCTCGGTCGACCAGTCGAGGAGTTCCTCGGCGTCGCGCTTCTGCAGGTTGTACAGGTTCTGGACGGAGACGATCGTGGCGATCTCCTGCGCGGCCTTCACCTCGTCGACCGACACCTCGGACAGGCCGATGTGGCGGATCTTGCCCTCGTCCTGCAGCTTCTTCAGCTCGCCCACCTGGTCCTCGAGCGGGACCTTCGGGTCGATGCGGTGGAGCTGGAACAGGTCGATGCGCTCGAGGCCGAGGCGGCGGAGGCTCATCTCGGCCTCCTGGCGCAGGTACTCCGGGCGGCCGACCGGCGGCCACTCGTTCGGCCCGGTGCGGGTGAGGCCGGCCTTCGTCGCGATGACGATGTCGTCGCCGTAGGGGTGCAGCGCCTCGCGGAGCAGGTCCTCGGCAACGTAGGGGCCGTAGGAGTCGGCGGTGTCGAAGAAGTCCACGCCGAGCTCGACGGCGCGCTTGAGGACGCGGATCGCCTCGTCGTGGTCCTTCGGGGGTCCCCAGACGCCGGGGCCGGTGAGCTGCATGGTGCCGTAGCCGAGGCGGTGGACCTCGAGGTCACCACCGATGCGGAAGGTGCCGGCGGCGGCGGCCGGACGGTTCGTGGTGTCGGTGCCAGTGGTCATGTCCCCGGTCTACGCCTGCTTCGTTGCAGGTCTGGTGAACCGGTGTCCCCCGGGATCTGTCAGAAGCGGTTCCTATGCTCCTCGGCGTGCCCCTCCGCTCCCGCAGACGGAGTCCCGGCCGCTCGTTCGTCATCGGTGTCGTCGGGATCGCGTTGCTCGCCGGGATCGTCGTCCTCCTCGTCCCCGCCGTCCTGGGCGTCCTCGGGAGCTCGGGGTCCGTGATCGGCTCGCTGCTGCCGTGGCTCGCGCTCCTGCTCGTCCCCGTCGCCGGTGCGGCACTCGGCACCCGGTCGAAGCGGCTCGCCGTGCTGTCCCTCGCCTTCGCCGCCGCGTGGGCCGTCGCGGTCCTGCCCGGCGTGCTCGCTCCCGGCACCTCGGGCTCGCCGCAGTTGACGGTCGTCACCGAGAACATCGAGGCCGACAACCCCGACCCGGCCGCCACCGCGAGGTCGATCGCGGCGCGCGATCCGGACGTCATCGCGCTCGAGGAGCTCACCCAGACCTCGGGCACGGCGGTCGCGGGCGTCCTCGACGAGCGGTACCCGCACCACTACCGGGTCGGGTCGATCGGGGTGTGGAGTCGGACGACCCTGCGCGACGGCGAACCCCTCACGCTCGGTCTGGGCTGGGCCCGGGCGCTCCGTGTGACGGTGGACACCGGGGTCGGCGACGTCCGGTTGTACGTCGTGCACATGGACTCACTGCGACCTGGCGGCGAGGACGGTCGGCCGCGGATGCTGGCGTCGCTCACCGAGGCGGTCCGCGACGACGAGTCGGAGCGGCTCGTCGTCGCGGGGGACTTCAACGGCGGTGCGGCCGACCCGGAGATGCTCCCGCTGACCCGGATGCTCGACGAGGGCGGCGGGTTCGGGGCGACCTGGCCGGCGCAGTTGCCCGTCGTGCGGATCGACCACGTCTTCACCCGGGGGCTCGGGACGACGTCGACCGAGGTCCTGCCCGCGAACGGCAGCGACCACCGGGGCGTGCTCGTCGGCCTGCGGCGCTGACGGCGGGCGCGGGCGCCGGCGTGGGTGCGTCGAACCACGTTTCCGACGTCGAACCAGCCCGCGCGCCTGGTTCGAGGTCGTCTTCGTGGTTCGACGCGGCCGTCAGGGCTTGCGCGGGTACGGGGTCTCGCCCCGCTCGAGCCCGCCGACGAGCTTCGCGAGCCGGCTCGCCCGCGCCGTCGCACTCGGCGCGGTCGTGATCCGGTGGAGCACGGCGTACCGGTTCGTGGCGTCGAGCTCGGCGAACAGCGCTGCGGCCGCGGGAGCGGCGTCGAGCGCTGCCCGCAGGTCGTCCGGCACGGTGGCCGTCGCGGCGCCGGCGTAGGCGCGGTCCCACCGGCCGTCGCCCTTCGCACGCTCGACCTCGGCCCGGCCCCGGTCGCGCATGCGCCCCGCGGACTCGAGGGTGGCCACGAGTCCGATGTTCCGCTGCGACCAGATCGACGCCTTGCGCCGCGGGGTGAACCGCTGGCGGAAGGTCGCGGTGTCCCGCCCGCGCTTCTGGCCGTCGATCCAGCCGGAGCAGAGCGCTTCGTCGAGCGCCTGGTCGTAGGTCAGCGTCGTCGGCTCCGTGGTGCCCTTCTTCGCGAGGACGAGCCACACGCCGTCGGGGTCGTCCTCGTGCGCGTCGAGCCAGGCGCGCCAGGCAGCGGCGTCGGGGAGTACCAGGTCGTCCGCGTCCATGCGGTCATCGTAGGGCGGCCCACCGTCGTCCGGAGGGCCACCGCTCACACCCAGTTCGGCTGCGCCAGCACCCCGTCCGGGTCCACCTGCTCGGCGATCCGGTGCAGCCGCGAGGTGTTCACGTCGAAGTAGTCCGCCGGGTCCGTGATCGCCGCGTCGCAGTAGTTCGCGTACGCCGCGTCACCCCACGCCGGCCGCATCGCCTTCCGGAACCCCCGGACGTAGGCGTCGAAGGGTGCCGGGTCCGATCCGTCCGCGAACACTGCGGTGTACTGCACGGTCATGAGCGCCGACCGCCACGGGAACGCGGTGTCGGTCCGTCCGACGTCGGAGACGACACCGCCGAGGGCGTCGAGCGCGACCCCGCCCTCGAGGTTCCCCGCCACGTCGCCGGCCGCCTCGGCGTGGGCGACGAGCACGTCGATCTGTTCGTCGGACAGTTTCACCGATCCGATCGAGGACGTCGCCGCCTCGGACACCCGCTGTGGCTTCCCCGCCAACGCGGACATCGCGGCACCGTAGGTGAGCTGCCGCGCGGTGTGGGCGAGCGGCTTCGCTCCGGTGGCGGCGATGAAACCGTCGACGGTGGTGTCAGCGCCGGTCTCCGAACCCGTCCACACTCCCGTCACAGTGACGGTCGGGGCGGTGTGCCGGCTCCCGTTCAGCAGCTTGAGCGTCGACCACAGCTGCGTGTCGGCGGTTGGCGCCCAGTCCTGCCAGGCGCGCACGACCGCCGCGGCGGCCGACCACGCGAAGGTGATCGAGAAGAGCAGGACGCCGGGCGCGGCCTGGGTCCGGTACGTCAGTGCGGTGACGACGCCGACGGTCCCGCCGCCCCCGCCGCGGCAGGCCCAGAACAGGTCGGGCTCGGCGGTCGCGGAGGCCTCGTGCACGGTGCCGTCCGGCGTGACGACGGTCGCACCGGTGAGCTGGTCGCACGTCAGCCCGAAGGAGCGGACGAGTACACCGACCCCGCCGCCGAGCGTCAGGCCGCCGATCCCGACCGTGGGGCAGGAGCCGGCGCCGATCGCCCGTCCGGCGGCGGCGAGCGTGGAGTAGACGTCTCCGAGCTGCGCACCGGGACCGATCGTCACGGTGCCGTCGTCGTGCACGTCGATGCCGTCGAGGTCCTGCGTGCTGATCACCAGCGACCGCGGGACGTCGGTGCCGCTCGCACCGCCCGCCGACCAGCCCGTGTACGAGTGCCCGCCGGAACGGAGCGCCACCGGCGTGTTCGTGTTCCGGGCGAAGGCCAGCCCGGCCTGGACGTCCGCGGTGCCGGCCGCGCGCAGGATGCCCTGCGGGTCGGCGTCGTCGTACCGGGGGTTCTCGACGAGCCGGGCGGTGTTCCACCCGTTCGACCCGGAGCGCAGCAGCCGTCCGGAGACCGCGGCGGCGAGGGCGTCCCACGAGTCGGGGCCGCCCGGCGTCGGTGACGCGGTCTGGGTCCCGGTGGGGCCGGGCGTACTCGTGGCCGACGGGGACGGGGACGGCGCCGGTCGACTGCACGCGGCGAGCACCCCGGCGATCCCGAGTCCGACTCCCCCGGCGAGCACCGCACGCCTGGTGGCGGGACGGGTCACGGTCCGGAGACCCCACCGCCGGCGCCGGTGACACCCGGGTGCGCGGCCTTCGACAGCCCCTCGGTCACCGAGTGCGCGGCCTCGGCGTCCGCTCTCGCCTGGGCCCCGAGCCGCGGGTCGGCCGGTCCGAGGTGCGCGAGGCGCTTCGCTCGTCGGTGGTTCTGCACCTCGAGCACGGTGATGACGGCGGCGATCAGCACCGCGACGCCGATCACGATCCACACGATGGTCATGACGTCCCCTCTCGTCCCGGGGTCTCGGACCCCGTGCCGGCGAGCGTACCCGAGCTGCTGATCCGGGTGGCCCCGGCCCACTCGTGCACCCAATCCGGCACCGACAGGTCTCTATCGGACGCGCCCGCGGCCTCGAGCAGCTCCGACGGGGACACCGTCCCGCCGGTACGCAGCAGGAACCGCGCCTGCACCACGGCCCGTGCCACCACGGTCCCGCGGCGGACGAACGTCTGCTCCAGGTAGGCCGCGCGGTCGTCCATCCCGAGCACCCGGGTCACGAGTTCGAACCGCTGGCCGAGCGTCAACGACCGCTTGTAGGTGATCGTCTGCGCCGACACGACCGGGTACCAGCCGCGCTCGGCGATCGCACCCCAGAACCCCGAGCGCAGCATGAGGTCGAGCCGCCCGAGGTCGAGCATCGACAGGTACTTCCCGTTGTTCACGTGCCGCAGCGGGTCGAGGTCGGTCAGGGTCACCCGGAACGGCGTGCGGACCTCGTCCCAGAGCGTCGGTCGCCGCCCGCCGATCGCGGGGCGGAGCCGGACGCGCAACTGGAGCAGGAACAGCCGGAAGTACAGGTTCACGCCACGATCACACCAGGGTCGGGCCACGAACGTGCGGAACCTTGGAGGAACCGCACGAACCGGCATTCCCGGCTGACGGGTCCGGTCAGTGCCTCCCTCCAACCGAGGGACCCGGAGTAGACCTGCAAACATGCAGACACGCAAGCTCGCAGACCTCGAGGTCGGACCCGTCGGCCTCGGCACCATGGGCATGAGCGCCTTCTACACGGGCGCCGGCACCGACGACGACGAGTCGATCCGCACCATCCACCGCGCGATCGACCTCGGCGTCACCCTGTTCGACACCGCCGAGGCGTACGGCCCCTACACGAACGAGGACCTGCTCCGCCGGGCCCTCGGAGACCGCCGCGACGACGTCGTCATCGCGACGAAGTTCGGCCTCATCACGCACACCGCCGGCGAGGAGACGCCCGCCACGGGCCGCGGCATCAGCTCCGCACCGGAGTCCGTGCGCGAGGCGCTCGAGGGCTCGCTCCGCCGCCTCGGCACCGACCACATCGACCTGTACTACCAGCACCGCGTCGACCCGGCCGTCCCGATCGAGGACGTCATCGGGCAGCTCGCCGGCTTCGTGCAGGAGGGCAAGATCCGCCACATCGGGCTCTCCGAGGCGAGCGCCGCGACGATCCGGAAGGCCCACGCGGTCCACCCGATCACGGCGCTGCAGAGCGAGTACTCGCTGTGGACCCGGGACCCCGAGGGCGACGTGCTCGACACCCTCCGCGAGCTCGGCATCGGCCTCGTGCCGTACTCGCCGCTCGGCCGCGGGTTCCTGACGGGAGCGATCACGAAGCCGTCCGACCTGGACGCCGACGACTTCCGCCTGGCGAACCCGCGCTTCCAGGAGGAGGCCTTCGCCGAGAACATGCGCATCGTCGACGCCGTCAAGGAGATCGCGACCGAGGTCGGCGGGACCCCGGCCCAGGTGGCGCTGGCGTGGCTGCTAGCGCAGGGCGACGACGTCGTGCCGATCCCCGGCACGAAGCGGGTCTCGCGACTCGAGGAGAACGTCGGCGCAGCCGACCTCACCCTGACCGCGGACCAGATCGCGCGCCTGTCGGCGCTGCCGGTGCCGACGGGTGACCGCTACCCCGACATGTCGACCATCGGTCGGTAGACGCGACCGGATGACGGCCTGGAGGCGCGGTGCCGGCTGGCACCGCGCCTCCAGGCCGTCTCGGCGTGCGTTCCGGGCGTCGGTCCGGTGACGGACGCGACCCACCCCCCGTCATCCCGGCCCGGTGAGCGGGCGGAACGTGCGCCGTTCGCCATGCGAGCCGCACACATTTGGCCCGCTCGTGCGCTGCGGGCGGGACACATGCCCCGCGCGGCATGGGATCAGCTTCCTCGATAGGTGCTGTAGGCGAACGGGCTGAGCAGGAGCGGCACGTGGAGGTGCTCGGTCCCGCCGACGGTGAAGGCCACGACGACGAACGGGTGGAACGTCGGTACGCCGGCGGCGCGGTGGTACGCGCCCGTGTCGAAGCGCAGCTGGAGGTCGCCTCGCGGCAGGACGTCCGCCCCGAGGGCAGCGCGTCCGTCGGTGTCGGTCGTGCCGGTCGCGAGGACGTCGCCGTCGACGGTGCTCAGCACGAGGCCCATCCCCGCGGCGGGTGCGCCCCGGGTCGCGTCGAGGACGTGCGTGGTCAGCTGGGCGACGGCGAAGGTCGCGCGGATGCGGTGCAGTGCGATGTCCGCGAGGGCACCGGTGGCCTCGGCGACCTCGACGTCGGGATCGTTGCCGAGCCGCCGTCGGAGTTCGGCGAGGAGCTCCTCGGGCGTCCGGCCGGCCGCGCGCACGAGGAACACCCGGCCGAACCGCCGCTCGTAGTCGGCGTTCCCCGCGGCGATCGCCCGGGCGACGTCGTCGTCCGCGGTGCGCATGGCCGACTGCTCCCGGGCTGACGAGGCATCGCTGCCCCGCTCACCGATCCGCGGGTGCTGCGCGAGGGCGGCGTCGAGCTCGGCGGCGCCCCACCCCCGGGCCTCGGCGGCGGCACGCGCCAGGAGCGCGGCGACGGAGCCGTGCGGTCGTCCGGCGGCGAGTGCGTCGGCCCACGCCGGGACCGCCGCCCACCCGGTTGCCGTGGCGACCGCGTCGGAGACGGTCGCGTCGTCGAGATCGCCGATGTCCATGCCGCCACGCTACGGAACGCCCGTTTCACGGGGGTTACGCCGTGGTTTCCCGCGCGACGTGGCCCACGGTCCCGGAACGGTCGCCGCTGCGGGACGGGAGGCGCGGGTCGGACCCGCACCGCGCCTCCCGAACCGCAGGTGCGCACCTCGACGACGTCTGCGCGCGCTGCACGCCGCGCACTCGTCGTCCCCGTGCGCAGTCGCGACTAGACCTCCGCGGCGAAGGACGCCGCGCGGAGCTGCAGGTCCTCGATCCGCTGCAGCCGTGCGGCCTCGACGTCGTAGCCCTCGTACGCGAGCGGCGGCGTCCGCCGGACGTTGCGCGAGCACTGGAAGTCCTGGCAGACGAGCGTGCCGACGGTGTTGCCGTTGCGACCCGCCGTGCCGGACCGCTTCGCGCTGTAGAACACGACGTCGTTCGGGAGCTTCACGTCCTGGCACCACGAGCACTGCGCCCGGGCACGGGGCGAGGCCTCGGCCTGCCGGAACAGGATGCCGACGAGGTCGCCCTCGAGGGTCGGCACGACGGCGTACGCGCGCCGGGCGAGCTTCGGGTCGCGCCAGCCGAGGTAGTCGAGTGCGTCCCAGTCGACGGTCTCGAAGTCGGCGGGCAGGGTGAGGTCGCCGGTCTCCTTGCGGGACGCGTTGACGAAGGACGTGCGGATGGTCTTCTCGCTGATGGGCAGCATGGTGGTTCGCTCTCGGACGGGCCCGGGGCACGCGGACGCATGCCGCACCGGGCGGAGGGTTCAGGGTTCGATGACGGCGGCCGCACCGAACGGTGCGACCGGGGGCATCACGCCCTGATGTCGGCGAAACGGGCGCCGACCACCTCCTGGAAGCTCACCCCACCAGCCTACGTCGACGTGTCAAGCCGGGCGCGGCTGCGCGGTGAGGAGGACGAGCGAGCCCTCGAACGTCGGCTGCGTGCGGAGCGCGCCGTGGGCTCGGTCCCACTCGCCGGACTCGAGGGCCGTGCGGAGCGCGGCGACGGACCGCCGCGCGGTCATCTCGTCGACGGAGCTCCACGCCGGGTCCGCCCGTCGTGCGCCCGGGTCGAGGAGGCGTTCCGGCCGCGCGTAGTACGCCTCGGAGAACCCGTCGACGCACGTGAACGGGATCGGCAGGCGCGTTGTCGTCACCGCGTCGTCGGCGAGAGCCGCCGGGATTCGGGCGAGCGCGGGGTACCGCCGGGCCTCGGTCGCCATGACCTCGGCGGCGTACTCGGCGAGCCAGAAGTCCTCGACACGGTCGGGGTCGCACGTCAGGATGACGATCGGACCCCGGGTCACCCGGCGCAGCTCGACCAGCCCACGCTCGAGGTCGCCCCACTCGTGCACGGAGAAGGTCGTCATCGCGGCGTCGAACGTGTCGTCGGCGAACGGCAGGTCCTCGGCGGTGGCGTCGACCGCGGTCACCTCGCGGTCGGTGGGCTCGTAGGACCCGGCGCCGGCGCCCACGTCGAGGACCGTCCGGGCGTCACCGAGGGCCTTCGCGATCGCCCGGGCGAAGGACGGCTCCGGCCGACGGTACTTCCGGTGGTCCTGACCGATGCGGGCGGAGTCGGCATCCCCCGCTGAACCGTCCATCGTCCTCGTCACGGCCCCAGCCTACGGACCGGGCCTGTTACGGTCGGGCCATGGTATCCGGGGGATTCGCCGTCGTCAGTGTCCTGTACATCGCGTTCGTCGTGGCGCTCGCCGTGCTGACGGTCGCGCTCATCGTGCTCGTGTTCGCCGCGATCCGCGTGCTGCGGCTGTCCGCGACGGAGCGGCAGCTGCGCATCGAGCGGCTGCGGTACGACGCCGTCGTCGACGGGATCGAGGACGGTAGCGCCGGCCCGGACGAGACCGGTCCCACGACCCCCACCGTCTGACGCCCGTCGGGCGGGGGGTCAGTCGACCGACTCGGTCTCCGACTCACGCAGCGCCGCGTAGTGCTCGGCACGCTCGGTCGCAGCCCACGACCCGAGGAGCGCCAGGGACCGCTCGGACTCGCTGCCGGGTTCGGCCGAGTACGAGAACATCACCAGGCCCGGGTCCGCGACGAGTTCCAGCGCCTCGTAGTCGAGCCGGAGCTCACCGACGATCGGGTGCACGAGCCGCTTCTTGCCGGTGCGGTGCATCCGGACGTCGTGGGCGGCCCACCACGTGCGGAACTCCTCGCTCCGGGTCGACAGCTCGCCGACGAGGGTCACGAGTCCGGGCTCGCACGGGTTCGAGACCGCGGCCGCACGGAGGATCGCCACCGCGTCCCGAGCGGTCTGCGCCCAGTCCGCGAAGAACTCCTTCGCCGCGGGGTCGAGGAACGTGAAGCGCGCGGTGTTCACCGGGCGACCGGGGCCCGCGAACATCGGCGCGTACAGCGCGCGACCGAGCTCGTTCGTCGCGACCACGTCACCGCGCTCGTTCCGCACCCAGGCGGGCGCTCCCGTGATCGAGTCGAGCAGCCGCTGCACACCGGGTCGCACGCGGGTCGGGACGTTGCGGTGCATGACCTTCACGCCGGCGTTCGCCAGGCGGGCGAGGTCCCACAGGTGCACGCGCTCGTCCTCGTCGAGCTGCAGCGCACCGGCGAGCCCCTCGAGCACGCTGTCCGAGACGCCCTTCAGCGAACCCCGTTCGAGCCGCGTGTAGTAGTCGACGCTGACCCCGGCGAGCATGGCGACCTCGTGCCGACGCAGTCCCGGCACCCGTCGGACACCGCCGCCGAACGACGGCATGCCGACCTGCTCGGGGGTGAGCCGCGCCCGCCTCGAGGACAGGAAGTCGCGGATCTCGTTGCGCACGTCGATACCCATGCGACGAGCGTACGTCCCGTGGCTGGTACCGCGGCAGGCCCTGCCCGTACCCGGGACGGACGGGAGGCGCGGGGCGGGTCCGCACCGTCCTCCCTCGCAGGCTCGGTCGGCGCGCCCCGCGCAACGCTCCGCGTTGCCGCCGAGCGGGGCGCGCCCGCGTCAGGCGGTGACGTCGGCCGTGATGCGGACGCGCGCCACGCGGTGACCGTCCATGGCGGTCACCTCGAGCCGGTGGCCGCCGACCTCGACGACGTCCCCGACCTCCGGCACGCGGTCCAGCGCCACCTGCACCAAGCCGCCCACCGTCTCGTAGTCGCCGTCGGGGAGGGCCGGGCCGCCGTCGGCCACGAGGTCCTCGAGCACGGTCGCCCCGTCGACGCCGTCGTGCTCGGCCGCGGGCTCGTCGTACTCATCGCGGATGCGTCCGACGAGGTCCTCGAGCAGCGCCTCGAGCGTCACCATGCCCGCGCTGCCGCCGTACTCGTCGACGACCAGGGCGATCTGGTGTCCCTCGGTGCGCATGTCCGCGATCGCACTCGACAGCGACTTCGTCTCGGGCAGCGCGAGCACCGGACGCACGAGGGTCGACACCGGTGCGGTGGGGTCCTCCGGGCGCAGCAGGTCCCGCAGGTGGACGAACCCGTCGACGTGGTCCCGCGTGCCGTCGGTGACGAGGTACCGGGTGTGCCCGAGGTCGATGGCGTGGTCGGTGGCTGCGGCGATCGAGGTGCCCGCGTCGATCGTGGACACGTCGTACCAGGGCCGCATCGACTCGCGGAGGATCCGGTCGCCCGCGTCGAGGGCACTCCGGGCGATCCGGCGTCCCTGGGCGTCGATGGCGTCGTGGTCCTCGACGAGACCGCGGAGCTCCTCGGTGCTCATCGACTCGCTCCGGGCGTTCGGGTCCCCGCCGAGCAGCCGCACGACGGTGTCGGTCGACTTCGAGAGCAGCCAGATCACCGGGCGCATGAGCGTGGCGAACCGGTCGAGCGTCGGGGCGACGGCCATCGAGAAGCCCTCGGCCCGCTGCAGGGCGAGCCGCTTCGGCACGAGCTCGCCGAAGACCAGCGAGAGGTAGGCGATCACGAGGGTCATCAGCACGAGTGCCACCGTCTCGGCAGCACCCTGCTCGAGCCCGAGGCCCGTGAACAGCGGCGCGACGTCCGGAGCGATCGACGATGCGCCGTACGCGGCCGAGAAGAACCCGGCGACGGTCACGCCGATCTGCACGGCGGAGAGGAAGCGGTTCGGGTCGCGGCCGAGCTCGGCGACGCGCATCCCGCGGGACCCGCGGCGCTCGAGCTGCTGCAGCTGGGATTCACGGAGGGAGACGAGGGCGATCTCGGCTGCGGCGAACACGCCACCGACGAGCACGAAGAGCACCACGAGCCCGAAGGCGATCCAGGTGTCGGGTCCCATCAGCGGGCTGCCGGCTCAGATCGGCGACGGGCGGGCGGTCTGTGACAGTCGTCCATGCCTGTGAGCATGCACAGGGAACCTGATCAGGCGGTGAGGGAACGCCCGATGCGCGCTTCGAGCCAGGCTTCCGGGTCGATCGGGGTCTGGCCGTCCATCAGGACCTCGAGGTGGAGGTGCGCCCCGGTCGAGACCCCGGAGGAGCCGACCTTGCCGATGAACTGTCCGGCCTCGACGGTGTCGCCGACCTTCAGCGGCGAGGAGCCGGGGATCATGTGGCCGTAGAGCGTCGAGACCTCGCGCCCGTCGATCACGTGGTCGATGATCACCGCGGTGCCGTACGAGAAGTACGTGCCGGAGACCCGGACGGTCCCCGCGGCCACGGCACCGATCGGCGCGCCCATGCCCGGGTTGAAGTCGAGGCCCTGGTGGAGCGACGAGCAGGCGCCGCACGGAGCCGAGCGGTAGCCGAAGCCCGAGCTCATCCGTACCGGCCCGGGGAACGGCGACCGGACCTCGCCGCCGTAGGACACCGACGTGCCCGGGGCCCCGGCCGAACCGCCGCCGACCGTGAAGCCGTCGCGGTCGAGGGCGGAGGCGGAGATCGCCTGCGTCACGGCGTAGTCCTGCGTGCGGACGGAGGGTGCGAGGGTCGCGGTCGCCATCGAGGTGCCGGCACTGGCGTGCGCGGGCATCGCGGACGCGGCGAACATCGCGAGGGCGGCGAGGGCGCTCGTGAGCGTCACGCGGCTGGCGCGGCGGGACCTGGAGGCGCGGGTTGGCCGGGCGACGGCGGGCACGCTGGGCGCGGGGCGGCGGACGACGCGCTGGATGCGGGCGTCGACGTGCTCGGTCGTCGCACGCGCTGCGGCCGCTCGGCGACCGGTGCGCTCGGGCTTCGGCGCGCGAGGCGGCGCGGGCGTGCGCTCGGCCTTCGGTGCGCGCTCGGCCTTCGGCGTCCGCTCGCGGCGGGCCGGCTTGCGGGCTGCGGCGCGCTCGGCCTCGAGGGCGGCGCGACGGGACAGGTGCACCACCGGGGTGTCCGGGTGCTGGTCGAGTTCGCGTGCAGTCGTCATGGCCGCCCACCATTCTGCACGACTCTGTCGCTTTGTACAGGTCCGTTCGTGATCTCATCGTTACCGAAGTGCTGGGAGGCTGCTGATCCCACAGCCCGCCCCGGCCCCGGATGCCGCCCGATCAGTAGTGTCCGCAGTGAGCGAGCGGAAAGGACCCTCCACATGGCCCGAACACCGCGCGAGCGGCACGAACCGGTCGACCTGGCGTCGGCGCACGTCGTGCTCGCCGGGACGCAGGAGCTCCTGCCGGTGCTCCGGACCGCTGCCGTCCGGGCCGGGGTCGACGCCACCCGGATGCGCGTGGTCGGGGTGGACGACCTGCCCGATCCCGAGGAGACCTGGGACGCCGAACTCGCGGTCATCGCGATCCGTCGGCCCGGTGACGACCCGGCGTTCCACCGTGCGCACGAGGCCGCCGAGATGATCGACCCGCTGCTCGCGCCGCACGCGGTCCGAATCGTCGTGACGGTCTCGGGGCTGACCCGGCTCGCGCCGAAGGTCGAGCGGACGCTGACGTCCGAGGTGCTCCACCAGATCGGCGCGGCGTCGGCACCGTCCGGGTTCGAGCGGCCGTTCCGGAACTTCCGGATGCGCGTGGGGCTCGCGGCCCTGAAGACCGCCGGCGTCCGGGTCTTCCGGGTGCGCATCGGCGAGTGACCGTCACCGTGCGGGAGCGCCCCTGAGCTCGAGGGCGATCTGCTCGGCATCGAGGTTCTGCAGCATCGACTCGAGCACCTCGGCGTCGAAGCTGCCGTCGTCGCGGGCGTCGAGGATCGCGGCGCGCTGCGCTTCGAGCACCGCCAGGCGCCGGGCCTTCTCGCGCCCCATCCACGCCCGGAGTTCGGCGGGGTCGGCGGCTTCGAGCTCTTCCCGCGCGCGGGGTCCGGCCTCGCTCGTCCCTGGGACCTGCTCCGCCGCTGCCCGCATGAGCTCGAGGAGCCGCTTGCGTTCCTCGGTGTCCTGCTTGGCGATGTCCGTCGTCGGCGCGGCGATGCGACGGAGGAGCGGCCCGATCGTCCCGCCCTGGACCACGAGCGACAGCAGGGCCACGGCGAACGCGACGAAGACGAGCAGTGACCGCTGGGGCGTGCCCTCGGGGAGCGTCTGGGCCGCCGCGACGGTCACCGCGCCGCGCATCCCCGCCCAGACCACCGCGGTGCCCTCCCGCCAGCCGAGCGGCGCCTTCGTGTAGTACGCGATGTCCGCCAGGGTGCGTCGGACCCGCACCGCGAACCGGTCGAGTTCCCGTTCGGACGGCGCCCGGTTGCCCGGGCGGTGTTCGCGGATCACCTCGCTCATGGCGTCGCGGTCCTGCGCGTGCATCTCCGCGAAGCGGGTCTGCATCCGTTCGCCGCGCTTGGCGCTGGCGGACAGGGCGAGCAGCAGCGGCACGACGTAGGCCGCCCGGACGAGGACCGTGAGCACGAGGGCGCCGACGGCGATGAGGAGCGCCGGCCCGATCCCGGCGTGCTGGTCCTGCACGTCGCCGAGGATCGACGCGAGCTGCAGCCCCATCGTCAGGAACACGGCACCCTCGAGCACGAGCTCGATCGTCTGCCAGTTCTGGGCGTCCGACAGCCGGTGCCCCGGGGGGAGCCTGCGCGGGCCGACGATGCCCGTGAACAGCCCCGCGACGACCGCCGCGACCAGGCCGGACCCCTCGAAGTGCTCGGTCGGGATCGCGGCGACGAACGGCACCGCGAAGGACAGCGCCGTGTTCACCGCGGCGTTCGGCACCCGGGACCGCACCCAGACGTTGAGCCAGCCGACGAACCAGCCGATGACGACGGCGATCGCGACGGCCCGGGCGAAGTCCCCGAGTGCGCCCCAGAACGAGAACGACGCGCCCGCGGCGAAGATCGCGGTGCGGAGGAGCACGAGCGCGGTCGCGTCGTTGAGCAGTGACTCACCGTCGAGGATCGAGATCGCGCGCCGCGACACCGAGGTCTGCTTGACGATCGAGGTCGCGACGGCGTCGGTGGGGCTGACGATCGCCCCGAGCGCGATGCCCCACCAGAAGCCCAGCCCCGGGACGACCCACGCGAAGAAGAGTCCGAGCACCAGGCTCGACGCGACGACGAGCAGGACCGACAGGCCGCTGATCGCGCCGAACTCCCGCCGGAAGTTCATCGACGGCATCGACACCGCCGCCGAGTACAGCAACGGGGGCAGCACCCCTGCGAGGATCCACTCCGGTTCGATCCGGGCGTGCGGGATCCACGGCACGAGGCTCGCGGCGACCCCCACCGCGACGAGGACGAGCGGCGCGGCGACCCCGATGCGCGGGCCGAGCACGGCGGCGCCCGCGATGGCGACCAGGGCGACCACACCGATGACGAGGAGTTCGATCACTCCCACAGCGTGGCACCGTTCCGGGCGATCAGTCCCGGTCCGGCTCCGCGCTGTGGACAGCCGAGGCGTTGACCGCGTGGTGTGGAGGAAGGACGTGGGCGACGACCGCGACACTGCCGGCGGCCAGGACGAGCGCGAGCGTGCCCGCGGTCACGGCGGTCCCGATCCGCCGCAACCGCGAGCCCGACCCACGGTCCCGCGGCGCGAAGCGGGCGAGCCCACGACGCGGCGTCGGACCGACCAACCACGGCCCGGAGCCGTCCTCGTCGTACGAGAACGGCCCGGACCCGTCCGGCGCGTACCGGTACGGCCCGCTGCCGTCCACGGCGTACGCCGAACGGAGATCCTCCGCGGACCACCCGAAGTCCTCCGGTGTCTGCCGTGTCGTCGACATGCGCGCCTCCTGCGGTCGTGTGGTGCGGAAGACCACTCCACGCGACGTTCCTATGAGTCGACAGTGCGCCTCCAGGAAGTCATCCGAGCATCTGCTCCACGCAGGCGGCACCATGTATCTTGATGTCGAGACATCCCGTTGCGCGAGTAGCGTGGACGTACCGACGGTCGAACAAGGGAGTACCCGCCAGCATGGCCAAGATCATCTACACCCTCACGGACGAGGCGCCGTTCCTCGCCACCCACTCCTTCCTCCCGGTCATCCAGGCCTTCGCCGGCACCGCAGGTGTCGACGTCGAGACCCGCGACATCTCGCTCTCGGGCCGGATCATCGCCCAGTTCCCGGAGCGGCTCACCGCCGAGCAGCGCCTGGACGACGCCCTCGCCGAGCTCGGGGACCTCGCGAAGACCCCCGAGGCGAACATCATCAAGCTGCCGAACATCTCGGCGTCGATCCCGCAGCTCAAGGCCGCGATCAAGGAGCTCCAGGCGCAGGGCTACGACCTGCCGGACTACCCCGACGAGCCGACGACCGACGACGAGCGCGACGCCCGCGCCCGATACGACCGCACCAAGGGCAGCGCCGTGAACCCGGTCCTGCGCGAGGGCAACTCCGACCGCCGCGCACCGCTCTCCGTCAAGAACTACGCCCGCAAGCACCCGCACCGCATGGGCGCCTGGAGCCACGACTCGAAGACGAACGTCGTGACGATGGGCACGGACGACTTCCGCTCGAACGAGCAGTCCTGGATCGCCCCCGCCGACGACGTCCTGACGATCGAGTTCGTCGGTGCCGACGGTGCGACCACGGTCCTCAAGCAGTCGATCCCCGTCCTCGCGGGCGAGGTCGTCGACGGCACGGTGCTGCACGTCCGTGCGCTCGAGGCCTTCCTGCAGGACCAGATCCGCGCGGCGCAGGAGCAGGGCATCCTGTTCTCGGTGCACCTCAAGGCCACGATGATGAAGGTCTCCGACCCGATCATCTTCGGCCACGTCATCCGGGCGTTCTTCCCGAGCGTCTTCGAGCGCTTCGGCGCCGACCTCGCCGCCGCCGGGCTCAACCCGAACGACGGCCTCGGCTCCATCGTCGCCGGGCTCGACGCCGTGCCGAACGGTGCGGAGATCAAGCAGGCGTTCGCGGACGGCATCGACGCGGGCCCCGAGCTCGCGATGGTCGACTCCGACAAGGGCATCACGAACCTGCACGTCCCGAGCGACGTCATCGTGGACGCCTCCATGCCCGCGATGATCCGCACCTCGGGCCACATGTGGGGTCCGGACGGCGAGGAGCACGACACCCTCGCGGTCATCCCGGACTCGAGCTACGCCGGCATCTACCAGGCCACGATCGAGGACTGCCGCGCCAACGGTGCGTTCGACCCGGCCACCATGGGCTCGGTGCCGAACGTCGGCCTGATGGCGCAGAAGGCCGAGGAGTACGGCTCGCACGACAAGACCTTCGAGGTCCCGGCAGCCGGCCGCGTCCGCGTGGTCACGAGCGGCGGCGAGACGGTCATCGAGCACGAAGTCGAGGCCGGTGACATCTGGCGCGCCTGCCAGACCAAGGACGTCGCGATCCGCGACTGGGTGAAGCTCGCCGTGACGCGTGCCCGTGCGACCGGCTCCCCCGCGGTGTTCTGGCTCGACGAGACCCGTGCGCACGACGCGAACCTCATCGGCCTGGTGCGGACCTACCTCGCCGAGCAGGACACCGACGGCCTGCAGATCGAGATCCTCTCCCCCGAGGACGCGATGCGCTTCTCGCTCGAGCGCATCCGCCGCGGCGAGGACACCATCTCCGTCACGGGCAACGTGCTCCGCGACTACCTCACCGACCTGTTCCCGATCATGGAGCTCGGCACCTCGGCGAAGATGCTCTCCGTCGTCCCGCTCCTCGGCGGCGGCGGCCTGTTCGAGACCGGTGCCGGTGGTTCGGCGCCGAAGCACGTGCAGCAGCTCGTCGAGCAGAACTACCTGCGCTGGGACAGCCTCGGCGAGTTCCTCGCCCTCGCGGTCAGCCTCGAGCACCTCGCCGGTGTGACGGGCAACGAGCGGGCGAAGATCCTCGGCGAGACGCTCGACCGTGCGACCGGCACGTTCCTCGACGAGGACAAGTCGCCTGGGCGCAAGCTCGGGTCGATCGACAACCGCGGCAGCCACTTCTACCTGGCGAAGTACTGGGCGCAGGAGCTCGCGGCGCAGACGACCGACGCCCAGCTCGCCTCGGCGTTCGCCGAGATCGCGGCGACGCTCGACGAGCAGGAGTCGACGATCGTCGAGGAGCTGAACAGCGTGCAGGGGCACCCGGCGGACATCGGCGGGTACTACCGTCCGGACGACGCCAAGACGAGCGCCGTGATGCGCCCGTCCGCCACGTTGAACGGGATCCTCGCCGCGCTGTAGCCGCGGGACGCACGGACGGGAGGCGCGGTGCCAGCTGGCACCGCGCCTCCCGTCCGTCGTGTGGTCGCGACCACCGCTGTCGCGTCAGTTCCGGGACGGGACGGGCGGGCCTGCGGCCAGCAGCGCCACGAACACCAGGGCGACGGCGACGACGCCGATGAGGATCGACACCGCCGGGTGCCGCACCACGAAGAACAGCAGGCGGTCCCAGAACCCGACGCGCCCCTCGGCACCACGGCGCCACGGACCCTCGAGCATCCCGCGCCGGGCCACGGCGACCTCGAACGGCACCGTCGCGTACGGCACGACGGCACTCGCCCACCCGAGCACGAGCGCTCCGGCCGACCACCGCTGGTTCACCGCGACGACGGTCGTCACGACGAGGTACGCCAGGAACACGAACCCGTGCACCCCGCCTCCGATCCGGACGCCCCAGTCGCCGGCACCGAGGCCGTACTTGAGCACCATCCCGGCGATGAGCATGGTCCAGGTCACGAGTTCGGCGACCGCGGCGGCGCGGAACAGGGAGCGGGGAGTCATGCGGACATCGTCGCGGACGCCTCCCGGGAAACCCCCGACACTCCGGTGGTCGTATCGATTCGACGACCAAGCGGACTAGCGTGGGAGCCATGTCGACGCCGACCGAATCCCGTCCCCTGAACATCGTCGTCTGGAACGAGAACGTGCACGAGAGCCGGGGTGACGAGACCGTCGTCGGGCACTACCCCGACGGCATGCACACCGTGATCGCCGCCGCGCTCCGCGAGCACCACCCCGACGCGACCGTGAGCACGGCCACCCTGCAGGAACCCGACCACGGCATCACCGCCGAGCGCCTGGCCACCACCGACGTCCTGTTCTGGTGGGGCCACGCCGCCCACGACGAGGTCAGCGACGCCGTCGTCGACCTCGTGGTCGATGCCGTGCACGCGGGCATGGGCCTCGTGGTGCTGCACTCCGGGCACTACTCGAAGCCGTTCAAGCGCCTGATGGGCACGACCTGCTCCCTGAAGTGGCGCAACGACGGGGAGCGCGAGCTCGTCTGGACCGTGGCACCCGAGCACCCGATCGCCGCGGGCGTCCCGCACCCGATCGTCATCGACCGCCAGGAGATGTACGGCGAGTACTTCGACATCCCGCGCCCCGACGAAGAGGTCTTCCTGTCGACGTTCGCCGGCGGCGAGGTCTTCCGCTCGGGCGTCGCGTACCGCCGGGGCCTCGGGAAGGTCTTCTACTTCTCCCCCGGTGACCAGGAGTACCCGGTGTACCACCACCCGGACGTCCAGCGGGTGCTGTCGAACGCGGCCGCGTGGGCGGCGCCGGTGTCCGAGCGACGCGAACTGACCGCCGACCCCCACCCGCGGGACTGGTTCCTGGGCGAGGGTGCGGGTAGACAGGACGGGTGACCCACCTCGACGCCGCAGCGCACCGGTCGGCCGTGGTCGAGGCGCTCGGCGTCCTCGGCAGCGGCCCCGAGGAGCGCTTCGACCGCATCACCCGCATGACGCAGGAGGCCTTCGGGGTCCCGCTGACCTTCCTCAACCTCGTCCACGACGGACTCGTCACGTCCCAGTCGACCTTCGGGTGGCAACAGGGCTCCAGCGTGCCGGCGAGCGAGCAGTTCTGTGCGACGACCGTCCTGAGCCCCGAGCCGATGGTCATCCCGGACACCACGCTCGATCCCCGGTTCGCCCACACCCCCGCGGTGGCTGAGCACGGCATCCGGTTCTACGCGGGCGCACCGCTGTCGATGCTCGACGGCACGCGCGTCGGCACGCTCTGCATCATGGACGCGACGCCGCGCTCGCTGACGGCCGAGGACATCGACCTGCTCCGCGACCTCGCGCGCTGGGCGGAGCGGGAGCTCGGGCACACGATCGAGCGCGACCGGGTCCGGCGGGTCGTGGAGGGCCTCGTCCCCGGACCCGTCGAGGTCCCGGGGTACTCGCTGGAGGTGCTGACGCTCCCCCGCGAGGACTCCGGTGACGTCGCGGACTGGCGGGTCGCCGCCGACGGCCGCCTGCACTGCACCGTCGGAGCCGTCCCGGCAGCCGGTCGCGCCTCGGCGCTCCTGGCAGCAGCGGTCCGGGCAGCCGTGATCGCGCGGACCGACGTCGACGTGGAGACCGCGATCGTCGGCCTGGAGGCGCAGGTCGCCGCCGACCTGTCGGCTGCGGACACCGTCGGGTCGCTCTTCCACCTGCGGCTCGACCCCGCGTCGGGTCACGTCGTGCACCGGGACGCGGGGCACGGCCTCGCGGCGGTCGTGCGCGCGGACGGCGGTGCCGCGGTGCTCCGGTCGCACGACCTGCCGATCGGCCTGCAACCGGACGGGACGCCGCGGACCCCCGGTGCGCTCGAACTCGCGTCGGGTGACCGCGTCGTGCTGTGCACCGACGGACTGCTGGCCGCGGTCGGGGACCTCGACACGCTGATCGGATGGGTGCGAGGCGCCGACGACACCGCGAGCCTGGTCGACCGGGTCCGGGGTGTCGCCACGGCCGGCACGCTCCTCGTCCTCACGCGCGACTGAGCGCCCGCGCCCGCGGTCGTCAGCGCTGCGCGGGCTTCGCGGTCAGGGACACGACCAGCAGCGTCGCGAGCATGCCGAACCCGGCGAGCTCGATCCCGAGACCGGCGAGCTGCCAGTAGGCGCTCCCCACGACCTGCGGCTGCGTGATCGACTCCGGCCACCACGCGTCGATGAGCGGGAACGACCCCGGGAACGGATCGAGGCCGAACACGACGAGTCCGCCGAGCAGGAGCACCACCCCGAGTGCCGCCATCGCACCCCGCGACCCTCGGAGCATCCGGGCGACGAGCGCCGCGGCGATGCCGGCCAGCCCGACCACGGCGATCGCGAACGCCAGCACGACGACGGTCTGCGGCGCCAGCGCGACCCAGTCGAGCACGGCGATCGGCAGCAGCAGCCACCGACCCGTCCGTGCCCAGCGCACCGGGTTCCGCCATCCGTCCATGCCGGGAACCGTACGACAGCCGACCGGGGAGGTTCCCGGACGTCACCCGGACACCGCCTGGGACGGCCGCATCGGTACGCTTGCAGGATCATGGCGCAGGACGGTGGCACGCGGCAGCAGCGAGCGGTCGCCACCCGTGCCGCGATCCTCGACGCGGCGGCGGGCGAGTTCGACGAGCGCGGGTACCTCGGCACCTCGATGGACGCCGTCGCCGAGCGGGCCGGCCTCACCAAGGGTGCGCTGTACTTCCACTTCACGTCGAAGGCCGACCTCGCCGGCGCGGTGATCGCCCGGCAGCACGAGGTCTCCCGGCGGTACGGCGAGGCGGCGGCCGCCCGCGGGACGACCCCGCTCGAGGTGCTCATGTGGATGTCCCAGGGCCTCGCGTCGCAGATGATCCACGAGACCGTCGTGAGCGCCGGCATCCGTCTGTCCACCGAGGCCGCGACGGCGGACGTGGCCCGGCAGGACCCGTACGCCGACTGGATCGCCGTAGTGACCGACCTCGTCCGACAGGGCATCGACGCCGGCGAGGTCGACCCCGCGTGGGACCCGGAACTCGTCGGCCGCGTCGTCATCCCCGCGTACACGGGGGTGCAGACCGTCTCGGACGTCCTCGCCGACCGGTCGGACCTGTACGTTCGGCTCCGTGAGCTCTGGACGGTCCTGCTCGCGGCCATCGTCTCCGACCGGGTCCGCCCGGAGATCCCCCGGCTCGTCGCGCTGATCGCCCCGCTGCCCGACGACGCCTGACCCGACCGCCACGCGACGCGGGTCCCCCCACGGACACCCACGTCGCTGGTCCCTCGAGGCTACCGAGCGCCCGCCCCGCCCGGCTCTCCCCAGTTCACGGGTGTGCGCGCCCCCGGCTACCCTGACCCGATGGCCACCCCCGCCGCCGAGGTCGACCTCGACGTCCCGCTCGTCGCCGCCCTGCTCCGCGACCAGCACCCGGACCTCGCGGACCTCCCGCTCGCGATCGTGGCGAGCGGCTGGGACAACGTCGTGGTCCGGCTCGGCGAGCTGCTCGCCGTGCGGCTCCCCCGCCGGGCAGCCGCTGCGGCGCTCATCGAGCACGAGCAGCGGTGGTTGCCGGAGATCGCGCACCGGGTGGCGGCGATCGTGCCCGTCCCCGATCCGGTCCGCACCGGCCGCCCGGCCCTCGGGTACCCGTGGTCGTGGAGCGTCGTCCGCTGGCTGCCCGGTACCCCGGCGGGCGAACGCGCCGGCGGCGTGCACGTGGCCGAGGCGCTCGCCGCGTTCGTCGAGCTGCTGCACGTCCCCGCGCCGCCGGACGCCCCCGTGAACCCCGTCCGTGCGGTGCCGCTCGCCACGCGCAGCGACAGCGTCTTGACGCGACTCGCGACGGCGGACGTGCCCCGGGCCCGTGAACTCGCGGCAGTCTGGCGGACCGCGGCGGCGCTGCCCGCGTACGCCGGGCCTCCCGTCTGGGTGCACGGCGACCTGCACCCCTTCAACGTGCTCTTCGACACCGCGCCGGACGGCGGGACCCGCCTGGCGGCGGTCGTCGACTTCGGCGACGTGACGGCGGGCGACCCGGCCGTCGACCTCGCCACCGCGTGGCTCACGCTCGACCGGGAGGCGCGGCGCACCTTCCGCACGCGCGTCGCGGCCGACGACGACACCTGGGAACGGGCGCGTGCCTGGGCCGTCTCGATCGGTTCGGCACTCCACCTGTCCGACGACCGCGCGTTCCGCGCCGTCGCACGCCGGGTGATCGGAGAAGTGCTGGACGACTGAGTCCGCGCGGGGCTATCGTGACCGCACCAATCCGTGCACGTGAAGATCGGAGGGGCCGTCATGACCCTCGAGTTCCGCGTCCAGCACGACGTCGCCACCGACGCCTCTCCCGTCCCGTCCACCCCGACCCGCACCGGCTTCCGCGGGCTCCTCGACCGGTTCTCCGCACGCCGTTCCGCTGCGCGCGACCGTCGCGTCGAGGCCCGGTTGCAGGAGCTGGACGACCTCGCCCGGCTGCTCTCCGGGGCGCGCGGCGTCATCGAACGGGGGTGGATCCAGCACGCGTGGTTCGCGTACGTCGACGAGCACGGTCGGATGCGGAAGGCCTCCAGTGCCGCGGCGATGGACGTGCAGGGCCGCCCCCTCGTCGCCGCGTGCCTGGTCGGCTCCGTGGTCTCCGCTGCCGGGGGCCCGCACGCCGTGCACTCGCAGCAGGTCCAGCGCGCCCTCGACCTGGTGTGGCACGCCCTCGCCGTCGACGAGGGACAGCCGGTCCTCTGGTGCCCGGCGCCGGACGTCCGGATGGGACGGGTCCGCGACCTCACCAGCTGGAACGACGCCCCGGCGCGGAACTCCGGCGAGGTCGCCGGGCTCTTGCTCACCGCCGAACGGGTCGCCGTCCAGGAGTCGGAGCGCGTCCGCGAGCGTTCGGTGGCACGATCGAGGGCATGACGAGCGCCGACCCGGTCCCCGAGGTCCACCCCGCACCGGCAGCACCGACCATCGCCTCGAGCGGCGGCTCGATGCTGTCGGACGAGGGGTCGACGACCGGCATCGACGCCGAGGTCCTCAAGCGGACGCTGCACCGGTACCTGCAGAAGCACCGCGCGGCACTGGTCGCCAAGCTCGACGGGCTCGCCGAACGGCAGGCGCGGTGGCCGGTCACGCCGACCGGGACGAACGTGCTCGGACTCGTGAAGCACGTCGCGGGCGTGCAGGCCATGTACTTCGGCGAGGTCTTCGGACGCCCGCTGCCGGACGCGCCCGCCTGGCTCGAGTCCGAGGACGGCGACGACATGTACGCGACGCTCGACGAGACCCTGGACGACGTCGTCGCGTTCCACCACCGCAGTGCCGCGCACGCGGACGCCACGATCGAGGCGCTCGACCTCGACGCCCGCGGGGTCGTTCCCTGGTGGCCGGAGGACCGCCGGCGGGTGACCCTGCACCGGATCCTCGTGCACATGGGGTACGAGACGGCCCGGCACGCGGGGCACGCCGACATCGTGCGCGAGATGCTCGACGGGCTCGCGGGTGACGGGGACGGCAACCTCGCCGAGAAGACCCCGGACGAGTGGGTCCTCTGGCGCGAGCACCTGGTCGACGTCGCCGAGCGGTCGGGACTCCGCGACCTCGGCGCATAGCCGACGACTGCTCGCGATCGTTACCGTTCTCCCAGGGTCGGGGCGCTGCACCTGTCCTGACCGGGTGTTTCCGGCTTCGCGGATCCGCAGGGAGTCGCTCCGGCGCCCGTCCTCGGTTGTGCGGTGACCCTGCCCCCTGCGTAGGTTCGAACCCACTTGTGCCCCGACCCGTGGGCAGTTCGGCCGACCGGAGGGGAGCGTTCTGCGCGTGTTCCAGTACATCGGGGAGCGGTGGGACCAGATCTGGTTCGCGTCGTGGCAGCACTTCTCACTGGTCGTCCAGTGCACGGTGCTCGCGACGCTCATCGCCGTGGTCCTCGCCACGCTCGTCTACCGCAGCGAACGGCTCACCTCCGTCGCGAACGGGGTCTCGGCGATCGGCCTGACGCTCCCGTCCTTCGCGGTCATCGGTCTGCTCATCGTGCCGCTCGGCTTCGGCGTCGTGCCGTCCGTGGTGACGGTCGTCTTCTTCGCGACGCTGCCGATCCTGCGCAACGCCGTCGTCGGTCTCGCCGAGATCCCGCCGACGGTGGTCGAGTCGGCGCGGGGCATCGGCATGAGCCGGTTCCGGACCCTGCTCCAGGTCGAGCTGCCGATGGCGTGGCCGATCATCCTCAGCGGTGTGCGGGTGTCCGCGCAGATGGTGATGGGCATCGCCGCGATCGCCGCCTACGCGCTCGGCCCCGGGCTCGGCGGCTTCATCTTCTCCGGGCTGTCCCGCCTCGGCGGTGCGAACGCCCTCTTCTCCGTGACGGTCGGGGTGGTGGGGGTCGTCCTGCTCGCCCTCGTCCTCGACCTGCTCCTCCTCGGCCTCGGCCGTCTGACCATCTCGAGAGGTATCCGTGTCCAGCACTGACTCCGCCACCACCACCGCTCCCGCCGGCGACGTCACCGGCCGCCGCATCCTGCTCGACGAGGTCACGAAGCGGTACCCCGGTCAGGCGAAGCCCGCGGTCGACGGCATCACACTCGAGATCCCGGCCGGCAAGATCGTCATGCTCGTCGGCCCGTCCGGCTGCGGCAAGACGACCACGCTCAAGATGATCAACCGCCTGATCGAACCGACCGAGGGACGCATCGTCGTCGGTGAGGACGACGTCACGGGGATCGACGCGGACGAGCTCCGTCGCCGCATGGGCTACGTGATCCAGGCCGGCGGGCTCTTCCCGCACATGACCGTGGCGGCGAACATCGCGATCGTCCCGAAGATGCTCGGGTGGTCGAAGGAGAAGATCGCGGCCCGCGTCGACGAGCTCCTCGACCTCGTCTCGCTCGACCCCGACACCTACCGCGACCGGTTCCCCCGCGAGCTCTCCGGCGGTCAGCAGCAGCGCGTCGGCGTCGCCCGGGCGCTCGCCGCGGACCCGCCCGTCCTGCTCATGGACGAGCCGTTCGGCGCGGTGGACCCGATCACCCGCCAGCGCCTGCAGGACGAGCTCCTCCGCATCCAGGAGGAGCTGCACAAGACGATCGTCATCGTGAGCCACGACTTCGACGAGGCCGTGAAGCTCGGCGACTGGATCGTGATCTTCACCGAGGGTGCCCACATCGTGCAGTACGACACCCCGGAGCGGATCCTCGCCGAGCCGGCGAACGAGTTCGTCGAGAACTTCATCGGGTCCGGCGCCGGACTCAAGCAGCTCACGCTGAACCGGGTCCGCGACGTCGAGCTCGCCCCCGCGGTGACCTGCTCGCCGGGCGAGGAGGCGAAGGCCGTGCTGCAGCGCATGCAGGAGGCCGGTGGCCACGGGCACGCCGTCGTCGTCGACCGCCGACAGCGTCCGATCGGGTGGCCGACGCGTCGTCAGCTCGAGCGGCTCGACCGGATCCCGGAGGGCATCGAGCCCGACCTGCCCGTCGTGGGCGGGGCCGCCACCCTGAACGACGCGCTCGACACCATGCTCGTGTCGAGCGCCGGCGCCGCACTCGTGACCGGCCGCGGCGAGGCGTTCCAGGGCGTCATCACGGTCGAGACGGTCATGGACGCGATCACCCGGTCGCGCGCCGCCGCCGCCCAGGACCAGGCGTACACGCCGGTCGGGACGAACACGAACCCGATCGAGACCATGCCGTCGTCGCCCGTGGTGGCGACCAGCGGGGAGGACCTGTGAGCGCGGTCGCCGCCGGGACGGGGACGGGCAGCCGCACCGGGTGGAAGGGGCTGCTCGTGCAGCCGATCGCCATCCTCGTCGTCCTCGCCGGGTTCGCGGTCTGGCTCGCCACGGCGGACCTCACGCCGACCGAGCGCACCACGCTCAACCCGGCGGACATCCTCGCGCTCACCGGGCAGCACCTCGTGCTGACCCTCGAGTCGACCGTGCTCGTGCTCGTGATCGGCATCCCGCTCGGCGTCCTGCTCACCCGCGGGCCGCTCCGCCGGGCGAGCGTGTACGTGCTCGCCGTCGCCAACTTCGGGCAGGCGGCACCGGCCGTCGGGCTCATCGTGCTGCTCGCCGCGTGGCTCGGCCTGAACTCGTGGTCGGCCGTCGTCGCCCTCGTGCTCTACGCGATCCTGCCGGTGCTCCGGAACACCATGATCGGCATCCAGAGCGTCGACTCGCGGTTGGTCGAGGCCGGGCGGGGCATGGGCATGAGCGCGTTCAGCGTGCTCGTGAAGGTCGAGCTGCCGCTGGCCGTGCCGGTCATGCTCTCCGGCATCCGCACCGCGCTGGTGCTGCTCGTCGGCACCGCGAGCCTGGCGACGTTCGTCGGCGCCGGTGGCCTCGGACTGCTCATCACCACGGGCGTGAACCTGTTCCTGCCGAAGGTCCTCGTCTCCGGGGCGCTCCTCGTGGCGCTCCTCGCCCTGTCCATCGACTGGATCGGCCGCGTGGTCGAGACGGTCGCACGACCGAAGGGACTCCGATGACCCACGGGACCCACGCCCTGAACGCGACCCACGACGCGCCGCGCGCCGATCTGCGGGGCGCACGCCGCGCCTCCCGTCCGACCGTCCGTCGCCGGGTCGCGACCGCCACCGCCGTGGCGGGCGCGGCCGCCCTCGTGCTGACCGGCTGCGGCCTGCAGCCGGCGACGTCCTTCGTCCCCGCCGCGGACCCCGGTTCGATCCAGCGCATCGACGACCTGCCGGACGGCGCGCACATCACCGTGACCTCGAAGAACTTCACCGAGCAGCTCGTGCTCGGCAAGATCGCCGTGCTCGCCGCGAAGGCCGCCGGGTTCGACGTCACCGACGAGACGAACGTGCCGGGCAGTGTCGCCGTCCGCGAGCTGATGACCTCGCACGGCGCCGACTTCACCTACGAGTACACGGGCACGGCCTGGCTGACCTTCATGGGCCACAGCGAGGGCATCCCGGACAAGACCGAGCAGTGGGAAGCGGTGAAGCAGGAGGACGCCGGCAACGGCCTCACCTGGCTCGAGCCGGCGCCGATGAACAACACGTACGCCTTCGCCGTCCGCGACGAAGCCGTCTCGGAGCTCGGGAACATCAAGTCCCTCTCCGACATCACGAACCTCCCCGTCAGCGATCGGACGTTCTGCGTCGAGTCCGAGTTCAACTCCCGTGCCGACGGCTTCAAGCCGATGCTGAAGAAGTACGGGCTCGAGCTCGGCGGCTCGGGCGACAACGGCATCCCGACGAAGAACGTCAGCATCCTCGACACCGGCACGGTCTACACCGCGACCGATCGTGGCAAGTGCAACTTCGGTGAGGTCTTCACCACCGACGGCCGCATCAAGTCGCTCGGGCTCACCGTGCTCGAGGACGACAAGGGCTTCTTCCCGGCGTACAACGTCGCGCCCGTGCTCGACTCGGCGACGCTCAAGGAGTACCCGCAGCTCGAGGACGTCTACGACCAGATCTCGCCGAAGCTCACGGACGCCGTGCTGCAGGAGCTGAACCGGCAGGTCGACGTCGAGGGTCGGGAGCCCGCCGACGTCGCCTTCGACTGGATGGTCAAGGAGGGCTTCATCACGAAGCCGTGATGCGCGCGGCGGTGTCGCGGATCGTCGCGACCACCTGCGCGCGGACCTCCTCCGGGTCCGACCCCTCGTGGCGCGCCGAGCTCCGCAGCCCGGTCATGCACATGCCGAGCAGCATCTCGGCCGCCTGGGGCGTGGCCGCGTCCGGACCCCAGGCCGGGTCCCGCTCGAGGATCGTCCGGACCGCGCCCGTCATCGCCTCGGCGACCGTGGTCATCCGGGAGACCTGGCGGCGCATGAGCTGCGGGAAGCGCACGATCACCTCCTTCCGGGCGAGCCGCTCGTGCTCGTCACCGAAGGACTCCCCGAACACCAGGAACGCCAGGTCCACCACGGCCTGCGCCGCGGGCTCCCCCGCGACGGCGGCCAGGTGGGCGTCGAGCGTCTCGGGCGCGAGGTCGAGCTCGGTGTGCCCGAGGACCGCGTCCTCCTTGCTCTCGAAGTAGTTGAAGAACGTGCGCGGGGAGACCTCGGCGCGCGCGGCGATCTGCTCGATCGTGGTGCGGTCGATGTCCTGTTCGAGTGCGAGGGAGCGTGCCGCCTCGGCGATCCGGTGCCGGGTCTCGAGGCGTTTGCGGTCGCGGAGGCCCATCTCGGAGGCGGGCGCGGTGTCGGGCATGGCCCGACTGTAACCGGAACGTCACATCGTTTACAGCAAACGCAAACTTGCAGTCGTGCAGCGGACAGTACGGTGGGCGCATGACCACTCCCGTGCTCGAGGCCCGCGGCCTCGCCAGGACCTACGGCCGCGGCGCGACGCGGTTCGACGCGCTCAAGGGCGTGTCGCTGCAGGTGGACCAGGGCGAGAGCCTCGCGATCGTCGGCAAGTCCGGCTCCGGGAAGTCCACGCTCATGCACCTCCTCGCGCTGCTCGACAAGCCGTCGGCGGGCCAGGTGCTCCTCGACGGCACCGACGCCGCGACGCTCAGCGCGCGGCAGGTGAACCGCACGCGGAACAGCACCTTCGGGTTCGTCTTCCAGCAGTTCTTCCTCACGCCGAAGACCTCGGTGCTCGAGAACGTCGTGCTCCCGTTGAAGATCGCCGGCGTCTCCGGTGCCGAGCGGAAGCGCCGGGGCATGGCCGCACTCGACGCCCTCGGCCTGGCCGACAAGGCGAAGAACGACGCCAACGACCTGTCCGGCGGGCAGAAGCAGCGCGTGGTCATCGCGCGTGCACTCGTCGGGGAGCCGAGCGTCATCTTCGCGGACGAGCCGACCGGCAACCTCGACACGAACACGGGGCAGGTGGTCGAGGACATGCTCTTCGGGCTGCAGCGCGACCGGGGCATCACCCTCGTGGTCGTCACCCACGACGAGGAACTCGCCGAACGCTGCGACCGGCGCGTCAACGTGCGCGACGGACTCATCGTGGGCGGGAGCGACGACGCCGTCGACGCGCCGGCCACCCACGGAAGGCACTCCGCATGAACGTCCTCGACCTCTTCCGCACCGCGGTCGCGAACACCTTCCGGTCGAAGCTGCGCACGACGCTGACGGTCATCGCGATCTTCATCGGCGCGTTCACGATCACCCTGACCTCGGCCATCGGCACGGGCGTCAGCAACTACATCGACACCCAGGTGGCCTCCATCGGCGACACCGGGTCGCTGACGATCACCAAGGCCGTCGAGTCGTCGACCGACTCCGGGCCGGCGAAGTACGACCCCGACGAGTCGAGCCAGAGCGTGGACCGCGGGCCGGCCTCGTTCGCGTACCTGTCCCAGTCGGACGTCGACAAGATCACGGACGTCTCGGGGGTGAAGAGCGTCCGCCCCGCCGTCGCCCTGAGCACGAAGTGGGTCGAGTACGACGGGAAGGGCAAGTACGTCGTCGACATCGCCGCCAACGCCGGGGAGCTCGACGCCGACCTCGCCGCCGGGAAGCAGCTCGACGACACGTCCTCCGCCGGCAACCAGGTGCTCCTGCCCACGAACTACCTGGAGAACCTCGGGCTCGGCAGCGCGAAGGCCGCCGTGGGCAAGGAGCTGACCGTCGCGGTCGACGACTACCAGGGCAAGGAACACACCCTGACCGCCACGATCGCGGGGGTGCAGAACGAGTCGCTGTTCGGCGGCGGTGCCGGAGCGAACGCCGCGCTCACCGACGCGATGCAGGCCGCGCAGGAGACCGGCAAGCCCTCGTCGATCGCCACCTCGTACGCCAGCGCCACCGCCACGCTCGACAGCGGTGCGTCGGCCAGCAGCGTGAAGAGCGCCCTGTCGAAGGACGGCTACACCGGGCAGACCATCCAAGACCAGCTCGGCCAGTTCCAGACGGTCATCAACGGCATCGTCGGCGTGCTCAACGCCTTCGCCGTGATCGCGCTCGTCGCGGCCGGGTTCGGCATCATCAACACGCTGCTCATGAGCGTGCAGGAGCGCACCCGTGAGATCGGGCTGATGAAGGCGATGGGCATGGGCGGCGGGAAGGTCTACACGCTGTTCTCGCTCGAGGCCGTGTTCATCGGGTTCCTCGGCAGCGCGATCGGTGCGGGCGTGGCGATCCTGCTCGGCACGGGGATCTCGAACGTCCTCGCCGGGACCGTCCTCAATGACCTGCCCGGGCTGCAGATCATGCAGTTCGCGCCGTCCTCGGTGATCACGATCATCCTCGTGGTGATGTTCATCGCCTTCCTCGCGGGCACGCTGCCGGCGCGTCGGGCGGCCCGGCAGAACCCGATCGAGGCGCTCCGGTACGAGTAGGCGCACGCGTGCCTAGTCTCTGAGGGGTGGCGGCGTTCGGACGGGACCTCAGGGACGGGTACACGCTGACGCTGCGCGACCTCACCACCGTCCGGCCGCTGCACGAGCTCGTCGTCGCGAACGCCGACCGGCTCCGTGCCGCGGAGCCGTGGGCGTGGCAGGAGCAGACCGTCGAGACGATCGGCCTGCACACCGAACACCTGCTCGGCCAGTACGCGATGGACCGCGCGCTGCCCTGCGTCATCCGGCAGGACGACCGGGTCGTGGGTGCCGCCTCGCTCGCCTTCGACCCGTACCTGGGGCAGGCATCGCTCGGCTACTGGGTGGACGCGGGCCAGGAGGGACGGGGTGTCGCCCGGCGCGCCGCCACCGTCCTCGTCGGGGTGGCCCGGGCGCGGGGCGCCGCGCGTGCCGAGATCCGGACGGCGGTCGACAACGTGCGCAGCCGGGGCCTCGCCGAGCGGCTCGGCTTCACGCACGAGGGCACCCTGCGGAGCGCGATGCCCCTGGGGTCGGTGCGGGTGGACGTCGCCGTGTACGGCCTCGTGTTCTGAGCGGGCAGCCCCGGGGCCCAGGGCCGACCGGGTCAGCGGCCCTGCGTCGCGCCCGACCACACGGCGAACGCGCCGCCCACCACGAGCAGCACGAGCAGCAGGATCCACACCGCCAGTGCGACGAGGTTCAGGAAGATCCCCCACCCGGCACGCCCGCGGGCGAACGGTTCGCGGCTCCGCGAGGCGACGCCGAGGCACAGCCCGACGATCGGCGCGACGAACGTCCAGCCGGCGAGCAACGAGCAGACGCCGAGGACGAGACTCGCCGTGCCGAGCCCGGTGCGGGGGGATTCCGAGGACGTGACCATGCACCCGACGCTACGGATCCGTGGGAGGCGGGTCGTCCCTCCAGGGCCTGATCCGGGTCCACCTGCGGACGGATGGTCACCGGACGCCGGTATCGTCGACTGCATGGCCTTGTTCGGACGACGCAGCAAGCACGACGTGCGCGACCGACCCGTCAGTCAGGTCGAACTGAAGCGCGCCGTCGACGAGGGCTTCCTCATCGCGAAGGCCGCGGTCACCATCGCCGTGGGCAACCGGATCATCACGAACGCCCTCCGCGACGAGGGGTACTTCGACCACGCCGTCATCGCCGACGCCGCGCGCGAGGAACTCCACCGTATGGCCGAGGAACAGCGCGGTGACGCTGCCCGGATGCGCGAGATCCGCTCGAGGTCGAGCAAGCAGAAGGGCCGTTCGCGGCACCAGCACGACTACCGCCGCGGTGACGACCTCAAGCTCCGCACGCGTGAGGCGACGTACGAGCAGCTCGCGACGATGCTCGACAAGCGCCGGGACGACCAGGGCTTCGTCGACGGCATCGTCCTCGCCGCCCGTGCCCGCGCCTGGGACGACATCGGCACGACCGTAGTCGGGCGGCTCGGGTGGGCGCAGCGTCCGGCGGACGACTACGAGGTCGGGCGGGACGACCGGCTGCAGCAGATGCTCGACGAGGACTTCGCGGCGCTGCTGGCGGAGCACCCGGTGGGATCGACCCCGGTGGACGCCGACGAGCCCGACGCAGCGGACGCGGGCGACGACGGGTCGGACCCGGCGGACCCGGACGCGGCGCGCGTCTGACCGTACCGGCCATCGGAGCGCAGCGATCTCGACGGCGTTGCGGCCCGTCGCCCGCAATCGGCCCGCGCCTGATGCCCGGCACCTCGGTCCACGCGCTGCGGCTCGGAGCGGATCTGCTGAAGTCGTCCGCGCCGTGACCGTTCCGGTTCGCGGATCACGGGGTTCGCGAACCGGAACGGTCATCCGCAGGACCGGGAACGGCCGTGGAACGGACGCGATGACGGGCTGCACGCGGGGGCGTGGCAGACCCGCGCCTCCGGGGCGCCGAACGGTGCGGAGCGCGCCTCGATCACCGCTCGCCGTGAGGGGATGCGGGTGCGCTGCCCGAGACGGCGCGCAGCAGCGGTCCCTAGGCTCGGGGGCATGGTGGATGCGGTGGTCGTCGGAGCCGGACCGAACGGACTCGCGGCGGCGGTGACGCTCGCGCGCGCCGGGCTGTCGGTCGAGGTCGTCGAACGCGCCGACACGATCGGCGGTGGTGCGCGGACCGCCGAACTCACGCTGCCCGGGTTCCTGCACGACGTGTGCTCCGCCGTGCACCCGATGGCGCTGCAGTCCGAGTTCTTCCGGCGCTTCCGCCTCGAGGACCGCATCGAACTCCGTCTGCCCGAGGTCCAGTACGGGCACCCGCTCGACGGCGGCCGTGCCGGGATCGCGTACCAGGACCTCGCGCGCACCGCGGAGTCGCTCGGCATCGACGGCCCGGCGTTCCGGCAGCTCATGGCCCCCCTGTCCGGCAACGCCGACCAGGTCGCCGACTTCGCCACCGGCGCCCTGCTGCACGTCCCGCGGCACCCGCTGAGCGTCCTCCGGTTCGGGTTGCGGGCGCTCGAGCAGGGCACGAGTGCGTGGAACCTGCGTTTCCGCGACGAGGTCGCCCCCGCCATGGTCTCCGGCGTCGCGGCCCACTCGATCCAGCACATGCCGTCCCTCGCCACGGCCGCCGCCGCGCTGTCCCTCGGTGCCTACGCGCACGCGCGGGGCTGGCCCGTCCCGATCGGCGGCAGCCAGGCGATCGTCGACGCGCTCGCCGCCGACCTCGTCGCGCACGGCGGCCGGATCGAGACCGGGCGCGAGGTCCGCTCGCTCGCCGACCTCACCCCGGCCAAGGCGGTGCTGTTCGACACGAGCGTCCCCGGGATGCTGCGGATCGCCGGGAAGCAGATCCCGACGCCGCGACGGGGTGCCCTCCGGCGCTTCCGGTTCGGCAACGCCGCCGCGAAGGTCGACTTCGCGCTCTCCGACCCGGTCCCGTGGACGAACGAGGCACTCCGCCGTGCCGGCACGGTGCACATCGGCGGGACCCGCGCCGAGATCGCGGCCGCCGAGGGCGCGGTCGCACGCGGCCAGCACGCCGAGCGTCCGTACGTGCTCGGCTCGGAGCCCACCGTGGTCGACCCGAGCCGCGCGCCCGCGGGCAAGCACGTCTTCTGGGCCTACGCGCACGTCCCCGCCGGGTCGGACGTCGACCAGACCGAGGCGATCACGCGGCAGATCGAGCGGTTCGCGCCCGGGTTCCGCGACACCGTCCTGCAGTCGAGCAGCCGCACCGCGGTCGAGATGGGCGCGTACAACCCGAACTACGTCGGCGGTGACATCGCCGCGGGGGCCGCGAGCTTCTGGCAGCTGGTCAAGCGCCCGGTGCTGTCGTCCGACCCGTGGCGCATGGGCGGCGGCATGTACCTCTGCTCCGAGGCGTCCGCCCCCGGCCCCGGTGTGCACGGCATGGCCGGCTGGCACGCGGCCCGGAGCGCCCTGCGGCACACGTTCGGGCTGCCCGAGCACGTCGATCTCACACCGGAGGACTGACCATGGCGAAGAACGTCCGCATCCTGCACTGCCGCCCGGAGGACGTCTTCGACGTGCTCGCGGACGGCTGGCTCTTCACGACGTGGGTCGTCGGCGCCTCGCGGATGCGCGGGCAGGACCCGGGCTGGCCGGCGGTCGGCACCCGCCTGCACCACTCGTTCGGCGTCTGGCCGCTCGTGATCGACGACGTGACGACGGTCCTCGAGTGGGACGCCCCGCACCGCATGGTCATCCAGCCGAAGGGGTGGCCCCTCGGCGAGGCCCGGGTCGAGCTCGTCGTCGAGGAGCACCGCCGTGGCTGCAAGGTCACCATCGTGGAGAACGCCGTGGCGGGGCCGGGCGCCTGGATGCCGGACCTCCTGATGCAGCCGATGATCTGGATCCGCAACCGCGAGACGCTGCGGCGGCTCGGCTGGGTGGCCGCGGGTCGCGCCGCGACGTCCTGAGGGACGGGAGGCGCGGAGCGGGCCCGCACCGCGCCTCCCGTCCGTCCTGTGGTCGCCGACTGACCGCGGAGCCGGGGTACACACCGGTCCACCGCATGCCCGACCGACCCGATCCGGTCCGCATCCTGCTGCTTCCCGAGCTGGTGCGGCTCGACGCGGCGCACGCGCCGGGGCGGGGTGCCGACCGGACCTGGCGAACGCCTCCGAGCAGCCTGAGCGATCGTCGGGACTCGTGTTACTGAGCGGACGTACAGGTCTACCGTCCCTCGGTGTCGGGCCGAGGGAGCCCGGCGCCGAGGGGGGTCGGGTCGTGCAGCACACGTACGGGCAGCAGTTCGCGGAGATCTACGACGACGTCTTCCCGCCGGACCCGGGGCTCGTCGACGTGCTCGCTTCCAGCGCACCGGCGACGGCGCTCGAGCTCGGCGTGGGGACCGGTCGCGTGGCGATCCCGCTCGCGCAGCGGGGCATCACCGTCACCGGCGTCGACCTGTCCGCCGAGATGCTCGACCGGTGCCGCGACGGCGCCGACGAGGCCGGCGTCGACCTCGACCTGGTACAGGGCTCGATGACGGACCTCCGCCTCGGGCGGCGGTACGACCTGGTCTTCTGCGTCTGCGCGTCCATCTCGATGCTGCTGACCCGCGAGCACCAGCGCGAGACGCTCGCCACCGCTCGGGACCACCTCGCCGACGGCGGCCGGTTGGTCGTCGAGACGCACAACCCCGACGCGGTGCTCGGCCTGCACGGCGGACGTCGTCGTGAGACCTGGTTCGTCCCCTACCCGGGCGCCGGCCGTGGTCTGCAGACCTACGCGACCCTGGACGAGCCGACCGGGCTCTGGCAGGTCAGTCACCTGTGGCACGACGGCGGACGGACGACCATCGGGAACGAGGTGAGCCTCCTCACACCGGTCGAGGTCCTCACGGACCTCGGTGCGGAGCTCGGGCTCGTGGTGCGGTCCGTGACGGGCGACCGGGACGGCGGTCCGGTGACGCCGGAATCCCCCACGTACACGGTCGAGTTCGAGGTGGCGTCGTGATCGGGTTCGTGGACCGCGTCGTCCGCAGTGTCGTCGACCGGTCGGCCGACCGCGGGAACGTGCTCGCCGCGACCGAGCGGGCCTCCGCGCTCGTGGTGCTGATGGGGAGTCTCGAGCACCTCGCGAACGCGAACAACCGCCGGACTGGCGGCCTGAACGACTGGACCCTGCTGCGGGGTTCCGCGCTCGTCCGCAACGAGCGACTGCGCCGCGTGCTCGACCGCGTCTACCGGCCCCGGGTGGTGACCGCGATGCACGGGCTCCGGGTGGCCGCCGCCCTCGTCCACCTGTCCCCGGTCCGCGACCGACGCGTCCGCGCCGCGGCGTCAGCCGTCACGGTGCTCACCGGCTACGCGCTCGGGCCGCTGCACCACAACGGCGGCGACGGCAGCGACCAGGCGGCGTTCTTCACGCAGGCGCTGTCGGGTGTTGCCCGGGCCTCCGGACGACCCGCGACGGTGGACACCGCGCTGTGGGCGGTCGCGAGCCAGGCGACGCTGTCGTACCTCGTCTCGGGGTGGGTGAAGCTGATGGGTGAGCCCTGGCGGAACGGCTCGGCGCTGCTCGGGGTGATGCGCACGCGGACCTACGGTTCGGAGTGGGTGTGGCGGGTCCTGCGCGACCGGCCGGCACTGGCGCGGGTGGGCGAGGTCGCCACACTCGTCCTCGAGTGCGCGTTCCCGATCGTGTTCGTGCTCGGCCCGAGGATGCGCGTGGCGTACCTCGGCGCGATCGCCGGGATGCACCTCACCATCGCCGCGACCATGGGGCTCGGTCGGTTCCTCCCCGCGTTCCTCGCACTGCAGCCCGCGGTGCTCTACGTCACCGCGGACCGTCGATCGGTCGTGCCGCGTCGTCACGACGGGTTCCCCTGGGTCCTCGGCGTGATCGGGGCCGCGGTCGGGACGCAGGCCGTGGTCCGGCAGGTCGTGGACGCCCGGCGCAGTCGACGTCCCCGTGCCGGGCAGACCGTGGTCGAGACGCCCGCCGGCTCGCGCCTGGCCGTGCGGTACCGGCCGGCGGCTTCGGGCCCGGGCGCACCCCTGGTGGTGTTCGAGAACTCGCTCGTCGCGGTCCAGGAGTACTGGGACCCGATCATCGCGGAGCTCGGCGGCGACGTCGCCACGCTGACGTACGATCGTCCCGGTACCGGGGCGAGCACGGCACCCGGCGCGACGCTCGCCACCTACGCGGAGGACCTCCGTTTCCTCGTCGGCCGCCACGCCGGGGACGGACCCCTCTGGCTCGTCGGGCACTCGTTCGGCGGCCACCTGCTCCGACGCCACGCGGCCGAGCTCGGGCGCGACGTCGCCGGGGTGGTCCTCCTCGACCCGACCACTGGTTTCGTGGACCGACCCGACGAGGACGTCCTGACCGCCGTCCGGTCGCTCACGGACGGCTTCCCGCTGATGGAGTGGTCCCTGCGGACCGGCTGGGGATGGCTGCTCGACGCCACGACCTGGGCGATCCCCGCACGCCCGGGACGGACCGACGACCTGAGCCCCGTGTACCGGAACACCCGACTGTGGCGCACCGGCCGCGCGGAGTGGCAGGCGGCGGAGCCCGACCTCGTCGCCGACCGACCCGGACGCCGCATCCCCGAGGGTGCCGACGTGCTCGTCGTCACGGCGAGCACGAGCGACGAACTGCAGCCGGCCGTGAGCGCCGCGCACGAACGCGTCGCGCACGAGCACGACGGTCGCCGCGAGGTCGTCCGGTCCACCCACGACGGGCTGCTCGTCCACCCCGGACCGGTCCGACGGGTCGGCGCACTCGTCCGCGAGGCGATCGGGGTGGACCGATGAGGCGCCGTGGAGACGGTGGGGCACTGCCCCTCGCGATCGGCCTCGCGCTCTGGATCATCGCGACGGTCATCGGCCAGCACCCGAACCGTCGGTTCGACCGGGTCCGGCAGGTCGACACCGCCGCGCTGCTCATCCCGAACTGGCGCTTCTTCGCACCGATCCCCGCCTCGATGGACTTCGAGCTGCTGCACCGGTACCGGCAGGACGACGTGGTCAGCGAGTGGACGCGGACCAAGGACGTCGCAGCGCGCCGGCTCCGGCACATGCTGTGGTTCCCGGACCGGCGGGTCGACAAGGGCATGTTCGACGTGGTCGGACGGTTCCTGGTGGCAGCGGAACAGCTGCCGGACGGGTACGAGACGGGCGCCGACTACCGTGCGCTGCTCGCCTTCGTCCGCCGCGTCGTCGCCGCGCAGACCGGTGGTCGTGCCGATGCCGTCCAGTTCGCGATCGTCCGCACGGGCGGTCACGACGACACCGTGCCCGTCGAGGAGCTCTTCGCCTCCCGACGGGAACCCATGCACGACGGGGACGGCCCCCGTCGGCAGCCGGACGCCGCCTCCGCAGCGTCCGCACGACCGAAGGAGGAGACCAGATGAACGCCAACACACGGACCGCGCTGTGGTTCGCAGCACCCGTCGTGCTCATCGCCATCGCGGTGGCGATACTCCTGTTCGACCTGCCCGGCTTCGCGTGGCTGTCGGTCCTGGTCGTGCTCGGCATCGCAGCCGCCGTCTTCCTCGTCTCGGCACGACGAGAGTGACCTCGGCCCACCGGGCCGGGAACCGGGCCCAGCGCCCGACCATCACCATCGCAGAACGGAAGGAATCCAGCATGACCACCATCGCCGACATCGCGTTCGACAGCGACCGCGGGCAGCGGTTCGCACCGGAGCAGCCCCTCGCCGCGACCCCGCTCGCAGCGCTCGCCGCCACCTCGGTCTTCACGGGTGCGGTCGCCGCGTACGCGGTCGAAGAGGCCGTCGGGAACTGATCAGCAGGACATCGAGGAAGGAAGCAGCGCATGCAGCAGACACGACAGCTCGACGCCGTCCCGTTCGACAGTGACGAGGCGACCACGTTCCGTGGTCTCCGTCCCGTTGCGGCCACCCCGGCAGCGGTGGCCTGGGCCGGCGCCGTCGTGGCGGCGGCCGGGGTCGGTGCCGCCATCGGGGACGCCGTCGACTGACGGAGCCGCGTGACGGCGCCGGTGGGCGCCGTGTGCGGGCACGACGGGAGGCGCGGTGCCGGTCGGTACCGTGCCTTCCGTCGTGGACGGTGCACGATCAGGGCGCGGCGCGGCGCGGCGCGGGTGCGTCTCGGTGCGGGGGCGGGTGCGGCCGCGGGTGCGGGTGCGCTCCGCGCTACGGCCGGGTGTCGACGAGCGCGACGAAGCGGCTGCCGATGCCCTCGACCTCGTGCCGGGTGAAGCCCGCGACGGGGTCCGGCGCCTGGTAGGGCTCGTGGTAGTCGCACATCAGGTGGTCCCAGTCGGGCCACCACTTCTTCGGCCGTGCCTCTTCCGCGAAGCCGCAGACCACGCACTCGAGGCGGACCCAGACCTTCTTGGTGCCGGTGCGGTTGGCTCGGGACTGCACGAGCCAGGCGGGCGGGTCCTGCTCGATCGCCGTGAGTTCTGCCTCGCTGAGGTGCGAGGGGATCCCGTGCCGGGTCGCCATCTCGAGGGAGATGTCGAGCCGGACGGCGGCGTCACGTCGGGAGAGCATCCGACCAGCGTAGAGCGCCGACATCGAGCGGTGGGGACGGGTGTCGCTGCGCCGACGCTCGCGCTACGATCCCGACATGCGTTCTCCTCGTTCTTCGTGGTGGCTGCGGTAGCAGCCTCCTGACGCATGGTCGCGGGCTGCACGGCAGCTCGCAGACCGCAGGACCGTCGTGCAGCCCTTTCTCTCGAGAGGGCAACTCCAGTGGACACGTTCACCGCCACACAACACCGCATGCACGACCTCGACGCCCGCATCCGGGCGCGACCGGACCGGTTCCGCGTCCTGACCGGCGAACGGCCGACCGGTCGGCTGCACCTCGGGCACTTCTTCGGCACGATCGCCGAGCGCGTCGCGCTGCAGCGGCGCGGCGTCGAGACCTTCCTGGTGCTCGCCGACTACCAGGTCATCACCGATCGGGACACCGCTGACCACGTCGCGTCGAACGTCCGCGAGGCGGTGCTCGACTACCTCGCGGCCGGACTCGACCCGGCCGCGACGACGGTCTTCACGCACTCGTCGGTGCCGGCGCTGAACCAGCTGCTGCTGCCGTTCCTCAGCCTCGTCACCGAAGCGGAGCTGCACCGCAACCCGACCGTGAAGGCCGAGGTCGCGGCATCCGGTCGCGCGCTCAGCGGCCTGATGCTCACCTACCCCGTCCACCAGGCCGCGGACATCCTGTTCTGCAAGGGCAACCTCGTCCCGGTCGGGAAGGACAACCTGCCGCACGTCGAGATGACACGGACGATCGCTCGGCGGTTCAACGACCGGTTCGGCGCGCTGTTCCCCGAGCCGGAACCGCTCGTCACGACGTCCCCCGAGGTCCCCGGTGTCGACGGCCGGAAGATGAGCAAGAGCTACGGCAACGCCATCGCGCTCGGCATGACCGACGACGAGACCGCGGACGTCATCCGACGGGCACGCACGGACGGTGATCGGCACATCACCTTCGACCCCGAGCGCCGGCCGGGGGTCGCAGCGCTCCTCACGACCGCGGCACTCTGCACGGACTCGACCCCGGAGGCGATCGCCGACGAGATCGGCTCAGCGGGCGCGGCGGCGGTGAAGCGTGTCGCGGTCGAGGCGGTCAACGAGCGCTTCGCCGCGCACCGACGCCGTCGTGCCGAACTCGCTCGCGACCCGTCGATCGTCACAGCGGTGCTGGCGGCCGGGAACCGTCGGGCGAACGAGATCGCCGAGGCGACCCTCGACGAGGTCCGCACCCGGATGGGCATGCGGTACACCGACGAGCCGATCAGGCCTCGCTGCGACTGAACTCGCTCGCCCGGCGGACCTGGTCGTCCGTCAGCGCGACGCCCGTGTACCGCTCGAACTGCCGCGCCGCCTGCAGCGCGATCACCTCGGCACCGGTGATGACCTGCTTGTCCGCAGCGCGACCGGCGCGGATCAGCGGGGTCTCGGACGGGAACGCGACCACGTCGAACACGGTCGTCGCCGCCCCGACGCGATCCTGGTCGAAGGCGAGCGCGTCCTGCTGGTCGCCGCGCATGCCGAGGGGCGTGACGTTCACCAGGACGTCGGTGACCGGCGCGTCCCGCTCGTCGGCGACCCACTCGTACCCGTACTGCGCCGCGAGGGCCGGCCCCGACTGCTCGTTGCGTGCGACCACGGTGAGGTCGTCGAACCCGGCACCCCGGAACGCCGCCGTGACCGCCTTGGCCATGCCGCCGGAGCCGCGGAGCAGCACGCTCGCGGACGGATCGACGGCGTGCGAGGCGAGCAGCGACGCGACTGCCTCGTAGTCGGTGTTCGACGCCGTGAGGACGTCGTCGTCGTTCACCACGGTGTTGATCGACTCGATCGCCGCCGCGGACTCCTCGACGACGTCGACGAGCGGGATGATCGCTTCCTTGAAGGGCATCGAGACCGAGCAGCCGCGGATGCCGAGTGCCCGGATGCCGGTCACCGCGCCGGCGAGGTCGGTCGTGGTGAACGCCTTGTAGACGAACTCCAGCCCGAGCTCGTCGTAGAGGAAGTTGTGGAAGCGGGTGCCGATGTTGCTCGGTCGAGCGGCGAGTGAGATGCAGACCTGCATGTCCTTGTTGAGGATGGGCATGTCGTCAGTCTCCCATGACAGCGGGGATGGAGCGGTCCACAGGAGTCAGACGTGGAGGGGGTGGGGTTGTCCCCACCACGGACCCGGGTGTCCCCCGTATTCGAAGTCGGATCGATCCTCCGTACCGTCGACGACATGAACACACTCATCCGCCCCCGCACCGGCCGCCTCCTCGCCGGGGTCTGTGCCGGCATCGCCGACCGGTTCGGCTGGTCCCGCACCCTCGTCCGCATCGCCTGGGTCATCCTGAGCTTCTTCCCGGGGCCGCTCTGGATCGCCTACGTCGTCCTCTGGATCCTCATGCCGAACCAGGGCTCCCGGCGCTGATCCCCCACCCGTCCGGACGGGTTAGTGTGGCGGGGTGCCGGTCTCCGTCTTCGATCTGTTCAGCATCGGGATCGGTCCGTCGAGTTCCCACACCGTCGGACCGATGCGGGCCGGACGCGCCTTCGCCGCCCGCGTGGCCGAGGCTCCCGTCGCGACGATCGCCGTCGACCTCTACGGCTCGCTGGCCTCGACCGGCCAGGGCCACGGGACGCTCGGCGCGGTCGTCGCCGGCCTGATGGGGTCGGACCCCGAGACCGTGGACCCCGACGCGATGACCCGATCGCTCGCCGAGCTCGAGGGGACCGGCGTGCTCCGGCTCCAGGGTGGGGCGAGCGTCCCGTTCCGGCTCGCCGACATCGTGCTCCACCCGCTGACGATGCTCCCCCGCCACCCGAACGCGATGCGCCTCCGCGCCGCCGACGCGTCCGGGGCGACCATCGCCGAGGAGACGTACTACTCGATCGGCGGCGGCTTCGTCACGAACGACTCCGAGGGGGACGTCGCCGAGACCGCGATCCCCGTCGACGACGCCGTGCCGTACCCGTTCTCGAGCGGCGCCGAGCTGCTCGCGGCCTGCGCGGCGAGCGGGCTGCCGGTCAGCGGGGTCGCACTCGCCAACGAGACCGCCACGCGCAGCGCCGACGACGTCCGGGCCGGCCTCCTCCGCATCCACGGCGTCATGGAGTCCTGCGTCGAACGGTCCGTCGAACGCTCGGGCACGCTCCCGGGTGGGCTCACCGTTCGACGCCGCGCCGCGAACTGGTTCGAGCAGCTCACCGCCGACGACCCCGGGCACGACCCGCTCTTCGCGATGGAATGGGTGAACCTCATGGCGATGGCCGTCAACGAGGAGAACGCCACCGGTGGACGGGTGGTCACCGCTCCGACGAACGGTGCCGCCGGCATCATCCCCGCCGTCCTGTACTACGCGCTCACCTACGTGCCGACGGTCACGCCGGCGAACCGCGACGACACCGTGGTGCGCTTCCTGCTGACCGCGGGCGCCGTCGGTTCGATCTACAAGGAGCGCGCGTCGATCTCCGGCGCCGAGGTCGGCTGCCAGGGCGAGGTCGGATCGGCGGCGTCGATGGCGGCCGCGGGGCTCGCCGAAGTGCTCGGAGGAACGCCCGAGCAGGTCGAGAACGCCGCCGAGATCGCCATGGAGCACAACCTCGGGCTCACCTGCGACCCGATCGGCGGGCTCGTCCAGATCCCGTGCATCGAGCGGAACGCCATCGCCGCGAACAAGGCGATCAACGCGGCGCGGATGGCGCTCCGGGGTGACGGCGTGCACCACGTGTCGCTCGACCAGGTCGTCGAGACGATGCGGCAGACCGGCGCCGACATGTCCACGAAGTACAAGGAGACCGCGATGGGCGGGCTCGCGGTGAACGTCCCGCTCTGCTGAGTACCGTCCCTCCCATGACGAAGCCCGACCGCGACCACCTCGACGACGGTGTCGACATGTCCTTCGAAGAACGCCGCCAGGACACCTTCCGACGCATGTCCGGCTCCGACGAGCACGACGCCGACCCACGGGTCGAGGTGTCCCGCGCCGAGGACGGCGACGTCCGCATCGACGTCTCCGACAGCGCCGCGGTCCGCCCCGGCGACCCCGGAGCGACGGATCCGCGGGAGGACCCCGCGCAGTGACCGGATGAGCTGATCACCGGACTGACGGTGGCGCACGGCATGATCGTTCCGTGCACCTCGTCCTCCGCCGCGTCGACGGCGGCGTCCTCGCGACGCCCCTGACCGACGCGGGGACCGCAGACGGCGAGCCGATCCGGGTGGACGAGCCGCGCCTCCCGGCGTTCGTCGCGTCCCGGGACGCGCCCGACGTGCGCTGGGTGTGGGACGACACCGCGCGCTGGTACCCGGCCGTGCTCGCGGCCGGCGGCCGGGTCGGACGCTGCATCGACCTGCGCCTGTGCCGCCGCATCCTGCGATCGGCCCTCGCGGCACGGGACACCGCGCTCGCCGCCGCGCCCGTCGACGCGTGGGACGCCGCCGTCCAGGAGGCGCGGGTCACCCGCCCGACGCACGCCCGCCTCTTCGACGACGCGCTCTTCGACGTGTCGCCCCCCGACGACGAGCTGGACCCGGTGGCAGAGCTGCGGGAGCAGCTCGACGCGGTCGCGTCGTCGACCGCGCCGGGTGCGCTGCGGCTCTTGGTGACGGCGGAGTCCGCCGGCGCGCTCGTGGCGGCGGAGATGCTCCACGCCGGGCTGCCCTGGCGCGCCGACGTGCACGAACGACTGCTCGAGGACGCGCTCGGACCGCGGGTGCCGTACGGCGTGCGCCCTCGGCGGCTCGAGGAGATCGCGGCCGTCGTGCGCGAGCGGCTCGGTGACCCGTCGCTCAACCCGGACTCGCCCGCCGACGTCCTGAAGTCCCTGCGCCGAGCCGGCCTGATGGTCACGAGCACACGGAAGTGGGAGCTGCAGGAGATCGAGCACCCGGTCATCGAACCGCTGCTCGAGTACAAGCGGCTCGCCCGGCTGCTGACCGCGAACGGCTGGACCTGGCTCGACGAGTGGGTGCACGACGGTCGGTTCCACCCGAAGTACCTGGTCGGAGGGGTCGTCACCGGGCGCTGGGCGGCCGACGGCGGGGGAGCGATGCAGCTGCCGAAGGGCATCCGCGCCGCCGTGGTCGCGGACGACGGGTGGAAGCTCGTGGTGGCCGACGCGGCACAGCTGGAGCCCCGGGTGCTCGCGGCGATGGCCGGCGACCGGGCGATGGCGGCGGCCGGCGACGGGCGCGACCTGTACGACGGCGTCGTGGCCTCCGGAGCGGTCGAGACCCGGCAGCAGGCCAAGGGCGCGATGCTCGGCGCGATGTACGGGGCGACCCAGGGCGAGGGCGGGCGGCTCGTCCCGCGGCTCGAGCGGGCGTTCCCGGCCGCCCTCGGACTCGTCAGCCGGGCAGCCCGGGCGGGGGAGCGGGGCGAACCCGTGACGACGTTGCTCGGCCGGACGTCACCGGTGCCGGACGCCTCGTGGTTCGCGGCGCGGAACCAGGCCTACACGGTCGAGGGGACGCCGGCGATGCAGCGGGCGGCGGAGTCGCGGGCACGGAGCTGGGGGCGGTTCACCCGGAACTTCATCGTGCAGGGCACCGCTGCCGAGTGGGCGCTGGCGTGGATGGGGTCGTTGCGCTCGCGGCTCGCCGAGCGCTTCCGGGGGCCGGTGACGGACGGCCCGCACCTGGTGTTCTTCGTGCACGACGAGATCGTGGTGCACACCCCGGCCGAGCACGCCGAGTGGGTGGCCGAGCAGATCCGGGCCGCCGCCGCCGACGCCGGGCGACTGCTGTTCCGCGACTTCCCGGTGGTGTTCCCGCTCTCGGTGGCGGTCGTCGACGACTACGGCGCCGCGAAGGACTGACGAAGACTTGAACCACCTGGCGATGATGCAAGTACCAGGCTTGTTGATTGAACATGTTCTCTCGTGATTCAAGTCCTGGCGCCTAAACTCGTCAGGTGAACATCGCCCGCTTCCGCGACAGCCCGCTCGGTGCGCTCGTACCGGTCGGCGGTGTCGACGGTCGCACCGGCTTGCGGTACGACCACTTCGGTTTCTCGCCGCACCCGCTCGGGGATGCCCCACCGCTCAGCGGGAGTACTTGGGCCGCTGTCTCGCGGGCGAACCGTGCGCTGGGCCGGCTCGAACAGGGCGCCGTCCTGCTTCCGAACCCCGGGATCCTCCGCCAACCGACCCTCCGACGCGAGGCACAGAGCACGTCAGCGCTCGAGGGGACGTTCGCGCCGCTGGACGACGTGCTCGCAGCCGAGGCGGTCGGGGGGAGCGGGCGCTCGGCTGCCCTGTCCGAGGTGCTGAACTACGTCGAGACCGCCGAGCGGGCCTTCGACTGGGTCGCGACCGCGCCGGTCACCCTCGGTCTCCTGGAGGAACTACAGGGGCTGCTCGTCCGCGGCACGGCTGCCGACACCGGGCAGGCAGGACGCGTCCGTGAGGTCCCGGTCGCGATCGGCACCCGTGGTGGCGGCATCGAGGACGCGCGGTTCGTCCCGATGCCACCCGGTACTGGGTTGCGCGCGGCGCTCACGGACCTCGTGCACTGGATCGAGGATGCCGGCGATCGGCAGGAGGATCCGGTCCTCGCAACGGCGATGGCGCACTACCAGTTCGAGACCATCCACCCGTTCAACGACGGCAACGGTCGGCTCGGTCGGCTCCTGATCGTCCTGCAGCTGATGCGTGCGGGAGTGCTGACCGAGCCGCTCCTGAGCGTGTCCCCGTGGTTCGAGGCGCGAAGAGAGCGGTACCAGGACCACCTGGCCGAGGTCAGCGCGTCCGGGGACTGGGACGCCTGGGTGCGGTTCTTCGCCGATGGCATCGAGCAGTCGGCGATCGACACCGGCACGCGCATGACCGAGCTGCTCGCCGTCCAGGCCGAGTACCGCGAGCGCATCCGCGCGAGCGGCGGACGCGGGATGGTGCTGGAGATCGCTGACTTCCTCATCGGTACGCCGTTCGTCTCGATCCCGATGCTCGCAGCGGCGACGGGCAGGACGTACCAGGCCGCGAGCAACGCCGTGGCGAAGCTGTGCGAGCTGGGCATCCTCAGCGAGGTGGAGCGCCAGGGGATCAGGGTCTTCCGCGCGTCGAACGTCGTGGCCGTCACGATGCGTCCACCGGCACTCCGCTGACCTCCCGCACCCGCACACCGGGACTCGGGCAGGGTGGGTTGATGCAGACCGATCACCCCGAGGCCCCCGACCAGCGCGTCGGCGACGTCGACCTCACGACGTGGCGCACCCGCGCCGGCCGGGCGTCCGCGGACGGCTGGGCAGCGCTCGGCCACCGCTGGGGTGCGCTCCCGCTGCTCGTGGTCACCCTCGCGATCGGCATCGGGGTCGCCGTGACCGCCACCTGGGCGGCGTCCGAGGTCTACGACGCCGTGCGCGAGGCCGACGACGTCGCCGTGCTCGACCGCCCCGTGCTCGACTGGATGCTCACGCTCCGGTCGCCGACGGCCGACACCCTCGTGACCTGGTGGACGGACGTCGCCGGCACCATCGGGATGCCGATCGTCGCCCTGGGGTTCCTCGTCGGGTTCACGATCCAGCGTCGTGCCTGGACGCCCCTCGTGCTGCTCGTCGCGGCCTCGGGCGGGTCCCTGCTCATGACGATCGCGGGCAAGGACCTCATCGGCCGTGCCCGCCCGCCGCTGCGCGATGCCGTCCCGCCGTACGAGCACTCGCCGTCGTTCCCGTCCGGGCACACGCTCAACGCGACCGTCATCGTCGGGACGATCGTGTACCTGCTGCTCCTCCGGCAGTCGAAGCTCGTGACCCGGGTGCTGACGATCGTCGCCGGCACCGTCTTCGTCGTCTCGGTCGGCATCTCGCGGGTGTTCCTCGGCCACCACTGGCTGACCGACGTCCTGGCGGCGTGGGCGTTCGGGCTCGCCTGGCTCGCGCTGGTGATCACGGCGCACCGGCTCTACCTCACGGCGCTCCGCCGCGGTGCGCGACCCGTCAGGTCGTCCCGGTAGGTTGCCCCGCATGGAAGAACGGGTATTCGGCGGTCGGTACCGCGTCACGGGAACGCTCGGGCACGGCGGCATGGCCTCCGTCTACCGAGCGGTCGACGAGCAGCTCGGGCGTGAGGTGGCGGTCAAGGTCTTCCGCATCGGAGCGGTCGACCACGGCGAACGCGCCCGTGCCGAGGCGGAGATCCAGACCCTCGCGGCGCTCCGCAGCCCGGCACTCGTGACCCTGTACGACGCCGCGCTCGACGACGTCGACGGCGACTCGTACCTCGTGATGGAACTCGTCCCGGGCAGCGACCTCGCGACGCGACTGCGCGAGGGGCCGCTCGACCGTGCCACCGCCGCCGGTGTCGGGGCGCAGGTCGCGGACGGCCTCGCGGCGGCGCACGCGCAGGGCATCGTCCACCGCGACGTGAAGCCGGCGAACGTGCTGCTCGAGAGCGACGGCGTCCACGTCAAGCTCGCGGACTTCGGCATCGCCCTGCTGCGGGACGGCGCCCGGGCCACCCAGACCGGCACGGTGATGGGCACGGCGGCGTACATCGCACCGGAGCAGGTCCTGGCGCAGCCGATCACCGGCAAGGCCGACGTGTACGCGCTCGGGCTCATGCTCCTCGAGGCGCTCACCGGCAAGCAGCCGTTCCCGGGCAGCGCGGTCGAGTCCGCGACCGCTCGCCTCACCCGCGGTCCGGAGATCGACCCACACCTGCCCACCGCCTGGCGCACGCTCCTGCACGTCATGACCGCGCAGGACCCGGCGGACCGGCCCTCGGCGGCCGAGGCGGCACAGCGACTCCGTGCGCTCGGCCACGACGACGCCGCTCCGGCCACGCAGCTCCTCCCAGGCGGCCCCGGCACGGTCACGCCGGCCGTGGCGGGTGCGGCGGCCGGTGCCGCGGCGGCGGGCGCTGCGGGTGCCGCCCGTGCGGACGAGGCGACGCAGGCGATGCCGGCGAGTCGCGCCTCCGGGGCCGACGACGCCACGCGAGCCATGCCGACCGCGCAGCCCGGCGGCGCCGACGACGCGACGCGCGTCCTGGACGCGCAGCGGCCGAACGCCTCCGACGACGTCGCGACCACGGTGCTCGGCGCGCAGGGGGGCCGCAGTGCGGACGGCGCGACCGGAGCGGTCGGCCGTGCCGGAGGCCCGCGTGGCCCGGTCTCGGCACCCCCGGCACCGGCGCCGGACGACCGACCTCGGCGCCGACGCGGGCCGATCATCGCCGCCGTGGTGATCGGTGTGCTCGTGCTCGCCGGCATCGTCGTCGCCGTGTTCGCCCTGAACGGGGACGACGGGTCGACGCCGGCACCGACCGAGTCGAGCTCGCCCTCGACCGGCGACCAGCAGCCGAGTGAGCCGGCGGAGCAGCCGTCCGAGCCGGCGGAGCAGCCCTCCGAACCGGCCGAGCAGCCGTCCGAGCCCGCACAGCAGCCGTCCGAACCGGCCGAGCAGCCGTCCGAGCCGGCACAGCCGAGCGACCCGGCGGACGACCCCTCGGTGGGGCCGCAGCCGTCGAGTCCGGCGTCCAACCCCGTGCAGGCTCCGCAGGACGGCGCCGACCCGGCCGTCGACACCAGTGGTCCGGGCGGCTCCGGCTCCGGCCCGGGGAACTCGGCGAACGCACCGGGGCACAACAAGGGCTGACACGCCGAGGGTTTTCCTCCAGACGGTGGACCAAATACGCTGGGCCGGTGCGAGAACTCCAACGGAGCGGTGGCCCGACGACGGCCGTCGCCGCGCGGAACGGTGTCGGCTTCGGTTCGGCGGAGGGCTGGCTGGTCGAACGACCGGCGGGTGAGCACGTCGCCGCCGCGGTCGTCCCCGGGTTCGCCGGTCGGACGATCGAGTCGGGTGACGAACTCTCGTGGGTGTGGTTCCCGGAGCGCGTGCTGCCGGACGGTGCGACGGAACCCACCGAGGACGACCTGCCGCACTTCTGGGACGCGACGGCGTTCGCGCTCGACCTGGTCTGTACCGACGGCACGCGGCTGAGCGACGCGGCGCGCGACCAGTACGGCGACACGCTCACGCCGGAGGCGCAGGACGCCGCGCGCAAGCAGTGGGTCGACCAGTGGAACCGTCGGGCGGTGGACCTCACGCCGCTCGCAGGCCGGGTCGTCGACCGCCTGGAGGCTCGGCTCGGCTCCGCCCCGCACCCCACCACCGCAGACCAGTCGCGCCCGCACCTCCGCGGCTGGCTCGACGCCGTCCGCATCGGGCCCGCGCGCCCCGTCCCGCGCACCCCGCTCGACCACGTCCGCACGACCCGCGGCACGCAGGCGTCCTCGCGGTTCTCCCGCGGCAACAACGCCCCGCTGGTCGGCATCCCGCACGGCGGGGTCTTCGGCCTGCCGATGACCGACGCCTCGAGCAACCGCTGGCCGTACGCATACCAGGAGCACGACCGCACCGACGCGACCGGCCGGGTCCGCCCGGCCATCCAGGCCTTCGCGACGAGCCACATCCCGTCACCGTGGATGGGGGACCGGGGCGTCTTCCAGGTCATGCCCTCCCCGCTCGACACCCCCGATCCTGACCGGGCCGCCCGCGCCCTCGGCTTCGACCACGACGACGAGCAGGACGGCCCGCACCGCTACCGGGTCGACCTCGACGAGTGCGTCACGGCCGAGATGACCGCGGGGGAGTTCGCCCTCGGCTTCCGGTTCACCGGCACCCGGAGCATCGTGCTCGACCACCACGGCCGGGTCTCGGACGTCTCGGTGACGGTCACGGACGGCACCGCCGTGGTCGAGGTCCTGCTCGACGACCGTCCGGGCACCCCGCCCCACTTCGTGCACGTCCGGGTCCCCGGGGTGACCGCCGACCACACCACCGTCGGCGAGCAGCAGCTCCGCGGCTGGTTGTCGCTGTCCGACCAGGCCGAGGGCACCGACGTGCTGCTCGGGATCTCCACGGTCTCGTTCGAGGACGCCCGCGCGAACCTCGACGCCGCCGGCCCGTTCGACACCATGCGCGCCCGTGCCGAGCAGCTCTGGACGGACGAGCTCGCCACGCTCTCCGTCGAGGGCGCGACCCCCGACCAGCTGACGAGCCTGTACTCGGGGCTCTACCGCCTGTTCCTCTACCCGAACCGTGCCGGCGAGACCGCGCGCGACGGGGTTCCCCGGCACCGCTCCCCGTACGGCTCCGTGCAGGCCGAGCCGATCCGCGACGAGCCCGGACCCGAGGTCGTCGACGGGCCGTTCACCACCACGAACGGCTTCTGGGACACCTACCGGACCGCCTGGCCGCTGCTCGCCCTGCTCACCCCGGAGACGGCGGGCGACCTCGCGCAGGGCTTCGTCGAGCACCACCACGACGGCGGGTGGACGCCCCGGTGGAGTGCCCCCGGCGCCGAGGACTGCATGACCGGCACCACGAGCGACACCGTCTTCGCGGACCTCGCGGTGAAGGGCGTCACCGGGTTCGACCTCGCGCAGGCGTACCGCAGCGCACTGCGGAACGCGACCGTCCCGCCGCGCGACGAGCGTGTCGGACGCAAGGGGAGCCTCCCGGGTGCCTTCCGAGGCCACGTCGACACCGCGACCCACGAGGGGATGAGCTGGACCCTCGACGCGGCCATCAACGACTGGGGCCTCGCCGTCATGGCGGGCCTGCTCGCCTCGCGCGCCCGGACACCCGCCGACCTCGCCCGCTACGAGGCAGAGTCGGAGTGGTTCGCCCGTCGCTCGCTGCAGTACCGGAACGTGTTCGACTCCGAACGGGGCTTCTTCATCGGGCGCGACCCCGACGGGTCGTGGCGGGTCGGCACCGAGTTCGACCCGCGGGACTGGGGCGACGACTACACCGAGACGAACGCGTGGGGGACCGCCTTCACCGCTCCGCACGACGGGTCCGGCGTCGTCGACCTGCACGGCGGCCCGTCCCGCTTCGACGCCGCGCTCGACGCGTTCTTCACCACCCCGGAGACCGGCGCGACCGTCCGCTCCGGCTCGTACGGCTTCCCGATCCACGAGATGACCGAGGCCCGCGACGTGCGGATGGGGATGCTCGGGCTCTCCAACCAGCCCGCGCACCACATCCCGTTCTTCCCGATGTTCACCGGGCGGCACGACGAGGCGCACCGCATCGTCCGCGAGGCGCTGCACCGGCTCTTCGTCGGGTCCGACCTCGGGCAGGGCTACCCCGGCGACGAGGACAACGGCGAGATGAGCGCCTGGTACGTCTTCGCGACGATCGGCCTCTACCCGCTGGCGCCGTCCACGGGCACCTACGTCCTCGTGCCGCCGTCGGTCCGCAGGACGGTGCTGCAGCAGCCGGGAGGCGCGCCCACCGTCATCGAGGTCGCCGACGGCTCCGAGGGCGCGTACGTCGCGTCGGTGACGGTCGACGGCTCACCCTGGACGTCGGTGAGCATCCCCCACTCGGTGGTGGTGTCGGCGTCGCGGATCGTGTTCACGCTGTCGCCCGAGCCGCAGGGCTGGGCATCGGACACCCGCCCGGTGTCCGCGTCCGACGTGCACGGGTACCGGGACACCCCCGTCGACCTGCTGCCGGTCGGCCTGTCGTCCGCCGACCTCCCGTCGCCCGCCTCCTCGCTCGTCGACGACACGGGGCGGACGGTCACGGCGCTCGCCGCGGGGACCTCGGTGTCGTTCGACGTCCCCGACGTCCCGACCTCGCTCTACACGGTCACCGCGGCGGAACCCGGGGTCCACTCGTGGGAGGCCGCGCTCGGGGACACCCGCGTCGCCGTGCAGGACGCCGTGTTCGACTGGGCCGGGCAGACCCGGGTGTTCCGGTTGCAGGGCTCCGGGACGGCCTTCACGTTCACGGCCGTCTCCGACCTGCCGCTCACCCAGCTCGAGCTGATCGCGGCGGACGGACAGCGTTGACCCGCCGTTCACCGGGCGGGGGCATGCTCGACCCATGTCGATGAGCACACCCTTCGATCCCGAACAGGACGGCCGCTCGATCCCCGTGGACGGCTCCGACGAGGACGAGCTGCAGATCGAGGAGGACCGCGGCGCCGACGTCGGCGAGGACTCCGCCGACCCGAGCGTCTCGCCGGTCCGTCACGACGACGAGGACGAGGCCGGCGGCGGCCCCGTGTTCCGACGTCCGCAGGCCGGCGACCGCCTGCACCCGGACGACCTCTGACGCGTTTCCAGGGCGATTGCCAAGCGGACCGGGCATGCTCGGGCGCATGTCGATCGCGAACTCGTGGGACCCGTCCGGTGGCCGAGCCATCCCCGAGGACCAGGTGAAGGAAGACGGCCTCGAGCTCGACGAGGAGTCGGCGGCCGAGCTCGGCATCACGTTCGACGTCGTCGGCGGGGCGTCGGCCGACCCCGCGGGGGTGTCGCCCGTGGACGTGGCGGTCCCGAGCGCCCCGATCGACGCCGACTGACCCGCGCCCCGCGCCCCGCGCGGCAGCGCCCGTGCTGCGCACAACCAAAAGCACCACGAACCGTGCGGAACCGCGGTTCGACGCGCGTTCGGTTGTGCGATGGCAAGCGACGCCGCGGGCCCCGCGCCGCGTCAGCGCCCGGCGGGCCCGCCGGGCACGCGGTACTTGAACCCGACGTGCGAGCCCGTGAACCCCAGCCGCTCGTAGAACCGGTGCGCGTCCGTCCGGTCTGCGTCCGAGGTCAACTGCACGAGCGGCGTCCCGAGTTCCCGGGCGGCGACCTCGGTCACCCACCGCATCACCGCGCTGCCGATCCCGCCCGACCGCACGCCACTGCTCACCCGGACCGCCTCGACGAGCAGCCGGGCGGATCCACGCCGGGCCATCCCGGGGATCCGCGTGAGCTGCAGCGTGCTGACGACGACTCCGCGCTCGTCCGTCACGACGAGGAGCGCGTTCGCCGGGTCCTCGACGATCGCCCGGAGCGCGGCGGCGTACAGCGGCTCGTCCTCCGGCGCGGCGACGTCCCCGCGTGCGGCACTGATCGGGTCGTCCGACAGCAGCGCCATCAGGGCGTCGAGGTCGTCGGGCGAGGCGTCCCGGACGCTGACCGGGCCGGAGCGGGCGACGAGGGGGACGGGCAGGGTGAGGTCGTGGAGCACAGGTCCCACCCTGCCCGATCCGCTCAGGGGACGGTGTGCCCCGCGGCGGTGAACACGCGGTACCACTCCTCGCGCGAGAGCACGACGTCCGACCCGGCGGCCGAGTCCCGGACGCGCTGCGGGTTCGTCGTGCCGAGGACGACCTGGAAGTGCGCCGGGTGGCGGGTGATCCACGCCACGGCGATGCCCGTCGGGGTGACCCCGTGCGCGGCCGCGAGCTCCTCGAGCACGTCGTTCAGCTCGGCGTAGTGCTCACGGTCGCCGAGGAAGACGCCGTCGAAGAAGCCCTTCTGGAACGGCGACCAGGCCTGCAGCGTGATGTCGTTGCTGCGCGAGTGGTTGAGGATGTCGTTGTCGCGGTCGATCGACTGGTCGAGGCCGCCCATGTTCGCCGTGACGCCCTGCGCGATGACGTTCGCGTGCGTGATGCTCAGCTGCACCTGGTTGAACGCGAGCGGCTGCCGCACCGAGCGGCGCAGCAGGTCGACCTGCCCCGGCGTGTGGTTCGAGACGCCGAAGTGGTGGACCTTGCCGGCGGCGTGCAGCTCGTCGAAGGCCTTCGCGACCTCTTCCGGCTCGACGAGGGCGTCGGGACGGTGCAGCAGCAGGACGTCGATGTGATCGGTCTGCAGCGCCGTGAGGGACTCGTGCACGGACTCGATGATGTGCTCGTACGAGAAGTCGAAGTACGCGCCGTTCGGGGTCGGGCGGATGCCGACCTTGGTCTGCAGCACGATCTCGGCGCGCTCGGCGGGGGAGAGCGTGACGGCCGAGCCGAAGCGCTCCTCGCAGCCGTGCCACCCGCCGTACACCGCGGCGTGGTCGAACATGGTCACGCCGGCGTCGCGCGAGGCGCGGTAGAGCGCGCGGATGTCCTCGTCGCTCATGTCGTTGATCCGCATCAGGCCGACGACGACGTCGGAGGCGGTGAGGTCCGTCTGTGGCAACTCCAGTGTCTTCACGCCCTCGATCCTGCCATCGGCGTGCCCGGGCAGGCAGGCCCTGTCCGTACCGGCATCGGTACGAGCGACGGACGGGAGGCGCGGCTCAGCCCCGCCACGGGCGTCGCGGCCGTCAGGTGGTCCGGTTCAGGGCACCAGGACCGCGAGCACGCCGGTCCCGTTGGCCCAGCTGCCGGTGAGCGTGCGACCAGCGGGCAGCTCCGCCCCGACGGCACGGGCGACGACGAGCGTCCCGTGGTCGGTCGCGACGGAGGTCAGGGCGCCGGAGGTCTGCGCGTCCACGGCCGTCACGGTGGGGGAGTCGGCGTCGGACCCGCTGCCCGATGCCGTCCCCTCGGCGTCCCACGCCCCGGATCCGTCGGCGCGCTCGAGGGTGGCCTCGTGCCCGCCCGTGGCGATCGCCCGGCGCAGGACGTCCGCGTACACCGGGTCGCCCACGGCGTCGTAGACCCAGCGTCGTCCGAGCACGGAGTGGTCCATCTCGGTCACGAGGAAGGCCTCGGCGCCGTCGAGCGGAGCGCCGCGGTAGGTCAGCGGCGCCTGGAGCACCCGGCCGTCCGTGGTGCGCACGAGGACCGTCTCGACGCCGACCTCGCCCGCGGGGTCGTCGAACCGGAACTTCCCCGCGATCGCGAGGTCGTCGCCGGCGGAGACCCCGCTCCAGGGCTGGTCCGGCAGCCAGGCGGCGAGCGCCTCGAGCTTCGACGGGCGGAGTTCTGCGCGGTGGATGACGGCCATGCCCCGACCGTACCGGGATCAGTGCACGGAGAACCCGCCGTCGATCGCGATCGACTGCCCCGTGACGTACGCCGAACCGGGGCCGGCGAGGAACACCGCGGCGGCGGCGAAGTCCGAGGCGAGCCCGTTCCGCCCGACCAGGGTCCGTGCCGCGAGGGCGGCGACGGTCGCGGGGTCGGCACCGAGCCGTTCGTTGAGCGGGGTCCGGACGAAACCGGGGACGAGGACGTTGGACGTGACCCCGTGCCCGGACCAGGCCTCTGCTTGGGACCGGGCCAGCGCCTCCAGGCCCGCCTTCGAGACCCCGTACGCGCCGCTGGCGGCGAAGGGTCGGTGCGCCTGCTGGGAGCTGATGCCGATGATCCGGCCGTACCCGCGAGCGGCCATGCCGGGCGCGAGCCGCTGCCCGAGCACGAACGGCGCGTCGAGGTTCACGGCCATCGTGGCGTCCCAGGTGTCCTCGTCGAGGTCGGCCATGGGCGGCCGCAGGTTGATCCCCGCGGAGTTGACGAGCACGTCGACATCGCCCGCAGTGTCGGCGAGGGCGTGGGCTCCGGCGCGCGTGGACAGGTCTGCGACGATGCCGTCGGCCGAGCCACCCGCCTGCCGGATCGCTGCGACGGTGGCGTCGATGGTCGCCGCGGTCCGGGCAGCGACGAGCACGTGTGCGCCGGCGTCTGCCAGTGCGACCGCGATGGCCTGTCCGATACCGGAACTGCCTCCCGTCACCAGGGCGGTGCGTCCGTCGAGGCCGAAGAGCTGCTGCAGCGACATCCGGCCAGGCTAGCGAGGCCCCGTACGCTGGGCCGGTGCGTGACGACCTGCTGCCGATGCTCGCCTGCCCCGTCTGCGCCGAGCCCCTCGGCCGTGTCGACGGTGGCCAGGTCGGCTGCGCCACGGGCCACCGGTTCGACGAGGCCAAGCAGGGGCACCTCACGCTGCTGCCCGCGAAGCGTCGTGCGCTGACGGCGGACACCCCGGAGATGGTCGACGCCCGACTCCGCTTCCTGGGGCGGGGGCACTACGCACCGGTCGAACGGGCCGTGGCCCGGGCGGTCGCGTCCGTGGACGTGCCCGGTGTCGTCCTCGACGTGGGGTCCGGGCCGGGCACGTACCTCGCGCACGCGCTCGAGGCCGTCTCGCGGCTCGGGGTCGCGCTCGACCTGTCCGCGGTCGCGATCCGACGGGCCGCTCGCATCCACGAGCGTGCGGGGGCCGTCGTCGGGGACGTGACCGAGCGCCTCCCGGTCGTCGACGGCGCAGCCGCGGTCGTGCTGGACGTCTTCGCGCCACGCAACCAGACGGAGTACGCGCGGGTGCTGCACCCCGACGGCCTCCTCGTGGTGGTGACCCCGCGCACCGGACACCTGGCGGAGCTGGCCGAGGCGACGATCACGGTGGACCCCGAGAAGGAACGGCGGCTGCACGACTCCCTCACGCCCGCGTTCGAGCAGCGGTCGGCCGAGGACCTCACGTGGACGATGGAGCTGTCCGCCGAGGACGTCCACGACGTGGTGCACATGGGGCCGAGCCACCACCACGTCGATCCGGAGCAGGTGTTCGCGCCGACGAGCGTCACCGCTGCCGTGACGGTCAGCACGTGGAGTCCCGCGCGCTGACCGCCCGTCACCGCGCCTGTCGCCGGGCGGTGTGGGCTCGACCACGTGCACGATCGACCGCGATCCCGATCCGGGCGAGCAGCAGCACGGCGCCGATTCCACCCGCGCCGATCGGCGTCACGAACAGCCCGAGGTCCATCCCCGGCAGCCGCCACCAGTCGATGGACCACGCCGCGACGACGGCGAACCCGAGCAGGAGCGCAGCGCGCCACCACCAGCGACCCGGCAGCTGTCCGACGCCGAGCGAAGCCAGTACCAGGAGTGCCCAGCACCCCTCCGGTGCGAACGACCGCGGGTCGTTCGTGCCGCAGCTGGACACGGCGCACTCCCACTCGACCTGGTCGGCCACGCCGGCGTACCAGCGGAACAGCAGGACGGCCGCGACGACGGCGAGGAGCGCCACCGGCGGGCCGGCCCAGCGCCACACCCGGCCGAACCGGGAGCGACGTCGACGCGCGGCCACCCACCCGTCGCCGAGCTCGTAGCCGGGCATCGGACGGAACTCGGGCATGCCGGCACGCTACCGGCGGTCGGATTTCGTGGGGAAGTGGCTCGGAAACGTCGTGGCGTGCGGCCCGGGGGTCGCCCCCGGGCCGCACAGCGGCGCTGATCGGTCGGCGCTACTCGGTCGGCGCCGCGACGTCGAGCGCCCAGATCACGCCGAAGCGGTCGCGGAGCTGCCCGGCCAGCGGTGCCCAGGCCGACGGACCGAGCGGCTGCCGGATCTCGGCCCCCTCGGACAGCGCCGCCCAGTACCGCTCGAGCTCGGCGGCGTCGTCGTCGCAGTGCACGTACACGTAGAAGGCGTTCGTCCCCTGGTCGTACGGCTGCCCCGGCCAGACGTCGAAGGCCATCACCCGCAGCCCGGCGTCGGTGGCGACCTGACCCCAGACGATGCGGTCGGCCCAGTCCGGCTCGTTCGAGGCGCCCATCGCGCCGTAGGTCATGGACGCGACCTCGCCGCCGAAGACCGAGGCGTAGAAGTCGAGGGCCGCGCGGGCCTGTCCGTCGAAGTTGAGGTGGGTTGTCGTTTCGATGCTCATGGGACCAGCATCCCGGGCATTGCGGTCAGATCCTGTCCGCTTCTCCACTGATACTGGAGGCATGTCCGGACCGTCCTCGCGCATGCTCGCGCTGCTCTCGCTGCTGCAGGTGCACCGGGACTGGCCCGGCGACGAGCTCGCCGGGCGGCTCGAGGTCAGCCCGCGCACGCTCCGCCGCGACGTCGACCGGCTCCGCGGCCTCGGCTACCGCGTGGAGGCACTGCGCGGCCCGGCCGGCGGGTACCGGCTGGCAGCGGGTGCGGACCTGCCCCCGCTGCTGTTCGACGACGACCAGGCGGTCGCGATCGCCATCGCGCTCGCCGTGGCGCCCGCGTCCGGCGCGGACATCGCCGAATCGGCCGCCCGGGCGCTCGCGACGGTGCGGCAGGTGATGCCCGCGCGACTGCGCACACGGGTGGATGCGATCGACGCGGTCACGTCGGCCGGCCGCACCCCCGTCGACCCGGAGGTCCTCGTCGCGGTGAGCGAAGCCGCCCACCTCGGCGAGGTCCTCCGCTTCGGGTACGGCCCCGACGAGACGCCCCACCGGGTCGAGCCGCACGCGGTGGTCGCCCGGAACGGCCGCTGGTACCTGCTCGACTGGGACCTCGACCGCGCGGACTGGCGCACCCACCGCGTCGACCGCATCACCCCGCGGATGCGGACGCGCGTGCCGTTCACGCCGCGTCCCGTGCCCGGTGGCGATCCGTCAGCGTTCGTGGCCGCGCGGTTCAAGGGGTCCGACCGCGAGGACGTCTGGCCGTGCATCGGCACCGCCGTCCTCGAGGTGACGGCCGAGACCGTCGCGCCGTACCTCCCCGACGACGCCGTGCTCGAGCCGCTCGGCCCGGACCGGTGCCGTCTCACGCGCGGCTCCTGGTCGTGGGAGGGCCTCGCGGCGGCGTTCGCCGGTGCCACCGCGGACTTCACCGTCGAGGGGCCCGACGAACTCCGTGCGGCGACGGCCGTGCTCGCCGAACGGCTGGGGCGAGCGAGCGGGCGTTAGTGACGCGCATGCGTGTGTCAGGAGCGCGTCAGGAAACCGTTAGGGACGGGTCTGGAGGTGCGGTGCCGGATCCAGCATCGGTTCGGCACCACACGTGGTGCCGTCCGCGTCGCCCGGCGCGGACCCCGTGAACCTCTGGAGTCCCTCGTGTTCGACGTCTTCGTCGTCGCCGGTGTCCTCGCCGTGTTCGGCGTGGTGGCACTCATCGCCAAGGCGGTGGAACGGCTGTGATCGTCATCACCATCGCCGCCGCCGTCCTCGGCGTCGCCTCGCTCGTGTACCTCGTCTGGGCCCTCGTGCGCCCGGAGAAGTTCTGATGAGCACCGCGGACACCTGGGCCGGGATCGTCCAGGTCGCCACCCTCGTGCTGCTGCTCGTCGTCGCCTACCGGCCGCTCGGCGACTGGATGGCGCGGGTGTTCACGCCGACGCGGCACAGCCGGATCGAGCGCGGGGTCTACCGGGTGATCGGCGTCGACCCCGATGCCGAGCAGTCGTGGCCCGCGTACCTGCGCGGCGTGCTGCTCTTCAGCGCCGTGGGGCTGCTGCTCGTGTACCTCCTGCAGCGCATCCAGGTCGTGCTGCCCGGCGACCTCGGGCTGCCGAACGTCGGTCCGTCGCTCGCGTTCAACACGGCGGCGTCGTTCGTCGCGAACACGAACTGGCAGTCGTACTCGCCGGAGGTCACCGTCGGGTACACGGTGCAGATGGCCGGCCTCGCGGTGCAGAACTTCCTCTCCGCGGCGGTCGGGCTCGCCGTCGCCGTGGCGCTCGTCCGCGGCTTCGCCCGTCGACGCTCCGGCACGCTCGGCAACGTCTGGGTGGACGTCGTCCGCGGGACCGGCCGGCTCCTGCTGCCGGGTGCGTTCGTGTTCGCGATCGTGCTCGTCGCCGGTGGTGTCATCCAGTCGTGGGGGAGCGGCACCGACGTCACGACCCTGGTCGGCGGGACGCAGCACATCCCGGACGGGTTCGTCGCCTCGCAGGAGGCCATCAAGGAACTCGGCACGAACGGTGGCGGCTACTTCAACGCGAACTCGGCGCACCCGTTCGAGAACCCGCAGGCGTGGACGAACCTCGTCGAGGTCTTCCTCATGCTCGTCATCCCGTTCTCGCTGCCGCGCACGTTCGGCCGCATGGTGGACGACGACCGTCAGGGCTACGCGATCCTCGCCGTGATGGGCGCGATCTTCCTGGTCTCGCTCTCGGTGATGTCGATCGCCGAGCTCGGCGGCGGCGGCAGCGCGACCCACGCCGCCGGGGCCGCCATGGAGGGCAAGGAGGTGCGGTTCGGCATCCTCGGTACGACGCTCTTCGGGACGACCTCGACCGCGACGTCGACCGGCGCCGTGAACGGCATGTTCGACAGCTTCACGCCGATCGGCGGGATGATGGCGCTCGTCAACATGATGCTCGGCGAGGTCACCCCCGGCGGCGTCGGCTCCGGGCTGTACGGGATGCTCGTGCTCGCGGTCATCACGGTGTTCATCGGTGGGCTGCTCGTCGGTCGGACCCCCGAGTACCTCGGCAAGAAGATCCGGGCCCGCGAGATGACCTTCGCGTCGCTCTACATCCTCGTCACCCCGACCCTGGTGCTCCTCGGCACCGGCCTGTCCCTGGTGCTCCCGGGCGTCCGCGAGCAGGTCGTCGGCACGTCGATCTTCAACCCGGGCAACCACGGTCTGTCCGAGCTCCTCTACGCCTTCACCTCGGGCGCGAACAACAACGGCTCGGCGTTCGGCGGCCTGACGGCGAACACGACGTGGATGAACTCCGCGCTCGGCGTCGTGATGCTGCTCGGCCGGTTCGTCCCGATGGTGTTCGTGCTGGCGCTCGCCGGGTCCCTCGCGACCCAGGACCGGGTGCCGGAGACCGTCGGCACGCTGCCCACGCACCGGCCGCTGTTCATCGTCCTGCTCGGCGGCGTCGCCGTCGTCGTGACCGCACTCACCTACTTCCCGGTGCTCGCACTGGGACCGCTCGCAGAAGCCCTCGCCCGATGAAAGCCGAGACCATGACCACCGCGACCTCCGAGCACGAGGCGACCAGCGCCTCCAGGCCGGCCACACGCTCGTCCGCCTTCGGACCCCGTCAACTCGTGGCGGGCCTCCCGGGTGCCCTGCGCAAACTCGACCCGCGACTGATGTGGCGGAATCCCGTCATGTTCATCGTCGAGGTCGGCGCCGCGCTGACGACGGCAGCAGCCGTCGTCGAGCCGTCCGCGTTCACCATCGCCATCGCCGTGTGGCTCTGGCTCACCGTCGTCTTCGCGAACCTCGCGGAGTCGGTGGCCGAGGGCCGGGGCAAGGCGCAGGCCGACACGCTGCGGAAGACCCGCTCGACCACGAGTGCCCGTCGGGTGCTCCGGTACGACCTGTCCGACGCGGCGGCGACCGGCAACGAGACCGAGGAGGTCGCGTCCGTCGACCTTGCCAAGGGCGACGTCGTGGTCGTGGTCGCGGGCGAGGTGATCCCGGGCGACGGCGACGTCGTGGACGGCATCGCGTCCGTCGACGAGTCGGCCGTGACCGGTGAGTCCGCCCCGGTCATCCGCGAGTCCGGCGGCGACCGGAGTGCCGTCACCGGCGGCACCCGGGTGCTCTCGGACCGCATCGTCGTGCGCATCACGTCGACCCCCGGAGAGACCTTCATCGACCGGATGATCCGGCTCGTCGAGGGTGCCGCCCGACAGAAGACGCCGAACGAGATCGCGCTGAACATCCTGCTCGCCTCGCTGTCGATCGTGTTCGTGATCGTCTGCCTGACGATGCAGCCGATCGCCGGGCTCGTCGGGGCGACCGTGAGCGTGCCGGTGCTCATCGCCCTGCTCGTCTGCCTCATCCCGACGACGATCGGTGCGCTGCTCTCCGCGATCGGCATCGCGGGCATGGACCGACTCGTGCAGCACAACGTCCTGGCGATGTCCGGCCGTGCGGTCGAGGCCGCCGGGGACATCACGACCCTGCTGCTCGACAAGACCGGGACGATCACGTACGGCAACCGTCGGGCGTCGCGCGTGGTGCCGGTCCCCGGTGTCACGGAGCCGGCCCTGATGGAGGCGGCCGCCCTGTCGTCCGCCGCGGACGGGACCCCCGAGGGGCGGTCCATCGTCGACCTCGCCGCGGGAGCGGGCGTCGCCCCGGACCTCCCTGTCGGTGCCGTCGAGGTGCCCTTCACCGCACAGACGCGCATGTCCGGCGTCGACCTGCCCGACGGCAGCTCCGTGCGCAAGGGTGCCGCGTCGGCAGTGCTCGCCTGGGCTGCAACCGGATCAGCCGGTGTCCCCGAGGCGGTCGCGCAGGCCATCGACGCCACGGTCGTCGAGGTCTCGGACCAGGGCGGTACCCCGCTCGTCGTCGGACGCCGCGCACCCTCCGGTGCGGTCACGCTGCTCGGGGTCGTCCACCTCAAGGACGTCGTCAAGGACGGCATGGCGGTACGGTTCGCCGAGCTGCGCGAGATGGGGATCCGCACGGTGATGATCACCGGCGACAACCCGCGCACCGCGAAGGCGATCGCCGCCGAGGCTGGTGTGGACGACTTCCTCGCCGAGGCCACGCCGGAGGACAAGCTCGCCCTGATCCGCAAGGAACAGGAGGGCGGGAACCTCGTCGCGATGACCGGTGACGGCACGAACGACGCCCCGGCCCTGGCGCAGGCGGACGTCGGCGTGGCGATGAACACCGGGACGACCGCGGCGAAGGAGGCCGGCAACATGGTCGACCTCGACTCGGACCCGACGAAGCTCATCGACGTCGTCCGGATCGGCAAGCAGCTGCTCATCACCCGCGGGGCGCTCACGACGTTCTCGATCGCGAACGACATCGCCAAGTACTTCGCGATCATCCCCGCGATGTTCCAGATGGCGTTCCCCGGGCTCGCCGCGCTCAACGTCATGGGGCTGCACAGTCCCGCGTCCGCGATCCTCAGCGCCGTCATCTTCAACGCGCTCGTGATCGTGGCGCTCATCCCGCTGTCCCTCCGCGGCGTCGCCTACCGCGCCGCCTCGGCATCGTCGATCCTCGGCCGGAACCTGCTCCTCTACGGGCTCGGCGGCGTGATCGTCCCCTTCATCGGCATCAAGCTCATCGACCTCGTGGTCGGTCTCATCCCGGGGTTCTCCTCATGACGTCTGCATCTCGTTCCTCCTTCCGCTCACTCGGGGTGGCCGTCCGGCTCACCCTGCTCAGCACCGTGGTGCTCGGCATCGCCTACCCGCTCGCGGTGTGGGGCGTCGGCCAGGCCGCGTTCCACGACCAGGCGAACGGCTCGATGGTGACGTCGTCGGACGGCACCGTCGTCGGGTCGTCGCTCATCGGGCAGTCGTTCGACGGCCGCGGAGCCGACCGGTGGTTCCAGTCGCGGCCGAGCGCCGCGGGGGAGAAGGGCTACGACGCCGGGGCGTCGAGCGGGTCGAACCTCGGGCCCTCGAACCCCGACCTCCTCCGCAGCGTGCAGGAGCGGCGTGCGGCGGTCGCGAAGGCCGACGGGGTCCCCGTCTCCGACGTGCCGGCGGACGCGGTGACGGCGTCGGGCTCCGGCCTCGACCCGGACATCAGCCCAGAGTACGCGCTGCAGCAGGTGTCCCGCGTGGCCGCTGCGCGGGGGATGTCGGAGTCGGCGGTGCGGACGCTCGTGGAGCAGCACACCGAGGCGCGGCAGCTCGGGTTCCTCGGCGAGCCCGTGGTGAACGTGCTCGAGCTGAACCTGGCGCTCGCGAAGGCGTCCTGACCGTGCCGTCACGCCGCTGCCCAGGTCGGCCGCCCGCCGATGCCGACGACCAGGTCGTCGTGCTCGTCGACGAGGCGCCGGACGGCTGCGGCGTGGCGGTCGCACGGTCCGACCGTCTCGGCGAGGTGGGCCAGGAGCTCGAGCGAGTGCACCGGGGTCCGCTTCGGCAGGCTCGACAGTCGTGCGACGAGGTCGGGTGGGGAGCCGAACGTCGGCGGCGGGATCCGGAACTTCCGGGCCCAGATCCGCGTGTGGTGCGCGCAGCAGTTGCGCACGTGCGTCAGGTGCTGCAGGCAGGGGCGGAGCGTCGCGGGTGGGAGCCGGAACGCTGCGGCGATCTCGTCGCGGGTGGCCGGCTCGACACCTGCGGCGATCCGGGACAGTTCGCCGAGGCTGAGCGCTTCGGCGAGCATCCCGAACGGGACGCGTTCGAACCGCCGCTCGCGCCATGCCGACCCGACGGCGGGATCGGCCGCGTGCTCGAGTGCCGATCGGACGCGGCGGAGCATCGCACCGTGGTCGAACGTCGCGCGGAAGGACCGCGGGTCGACGTACCAGCGAGATCCGTAACGGGCTCCGGCTGCGACGTCGAGCCGACCACGGAGCGCGAGTTCGACCTGCTCGACCAGACCGAGCGTGACCGATCGCAGCGAGCTGTCGAAGTCGTGCACCCGCCAGACCGAGGACGCGGAGTCGTCGAGCCCCTGCGCGTGCAACGCCTGCCGGAACTGCGCGTGGCGGTAGTGGGACATCGCGACCGTCGGGTCTGGCATCGATCGGCTCCGAGATCGGGGGAACGTGTGATCTCGGGCAAGCCGGCAGCAACTACAGCGCAGGGAACGAACGTGAGCGGGGAAGAACACCGTCCCGCGTCCGAGACGGACGCGGGACGGGACAGTCCCACCCGATTTGAGGAAGCTGATGCTCGAGCCTTGGTGGGAACGGTTGTAAGGAGAATATCAGTCGATCGGTCGTGGAGCAAGGGTGGACGCGAGAGGATGAGCACGTGAAGCGCGGGAAGCTGCGGGTCCTGCTCGGTGCGGCGCCCGGTGTCGGCAAGACGTTCACGATGCTCGAAGAGGGGCACCGACTGCGCGCCGAGGGCCGCGACGTGGTCGTCGCCGTCGTCGAGACCCACGGCCGCGCCGCCACGGCCACACTGGTCGACGGGCTCGAGGTCGTCCCACGGCGCATCGTGGAGCACCGCGGCGTCCAGCTCGACGACCTCGACCTCGAGGCCGTGCTGGCCCGCCGGCCAGACATCGCCCTCGTCGACGAACTCGCCCACACCAACGCGCCCGGCAGCACGAACGAGAAGCGCTGGCAGGACGTCGAGGCGATGCGGGACGCCGGGATCGACGTCATCTCCACCGTGAACGTGCAGCACATGCAGTCCCTCGGCGACGTCGTCCGCGAGATCACCGGCACCGTCCAGCGCGAGACCGTCCCGGACGCCGTGGTGCGCGCGGCGGACCAGATCGAGGTGGTCGACCTCGCCCCGGCGGCGCTGCGCGAGCGGTTGTCCGACGGGCTCGTCTACCCGGCGACCCGGATCGACGCGGCGCTGTCGAACTACTTCCGGCTCGGCAACCTCACCGCCCTGCGCGAGATCGCCCTGCTCTGGCTCGCCGACGAGGTCGACGACGCGCTCAAGGCCTACCGCGCCGAGCACGGCATCGACCACCGGTGGGAGACCCGGGAACGCGTCCTCGTCGCCCTGACCGGCGGTCCCGAGGGCGAGACCCTGCTGCGCCGGGGCGCCCGGATCGCAGCCCGCAGCGCCGGCGGCGAGCTCGCCGCCGTGCACGTCACGACGAACGACGGCCTCCGCGAGCGCCACCCGGGGGCGCTCGGGAAGCAGCGCACCCTGCTCGAACAGCTCGGCGGGACGTACCACCAGGTGGTCGGCGACGACGTGCCGACGACCCTGGTGCGGTTCGCGAAGTCGATCGACGCCACGCAGATCGTCATCGGGGTGAGCCGCCGCAGTCGGCTCGCCGCGGCGATCACGGGCCCGGGCATCGGCAACACCGTCATCCGCGAGTCCGGCGACATCGACGTCCACGTCGTCACCCACGAGCGGGCGGGCGGTGGCTTCGCCCTGCCGAGGCTCGGCGGCAGCCTGTCCCGCGGCCGGATCGTCGCCGCGTTCGTGCTCTCCCTCGTCGCCGGTCCACTGCTCACCTGGCTGCTGTCGTTCAGCACCGACCCCGACTCGATCACCGTGGACGTGCTCGCCTACCAGCTGCTCGTGCTCGTGGTGGCGCTCGTCGGCGGGATGTGGCCGGCCGTCTTCGCCGCCGTGCTGTCCGGGCTGAGCCTCGACTTCTTCTTCGTGCAACCCCTGCACCGGGTCACCGTGCAGCAGCCGTGGCACCTGGTCGCCCTCGTCATGTACGTCATCAGTGCCGTGCTCGTGAGCTTCGTCGTGGACCGCTCGGCCCGTCGCTCGCGAGCTGCCCGCCGCGCCGCCGCTGAGTCGGGCCTCCTCATGGGGATCGCCGGCAGCGTGCTCCGTGGCGACGACGCCCTGCAGGCGCTGCTCGACCGGACGCGCGAGGCCTTCGGCTTCGCCGGCGTCCGGATCCGGCAGGGCGACGAGGTGCCGGCCACGTCCGGGACGTTCGGCGAGACGCCGGACGCCGCCACGTCCCTCCCGTCCGGCGCCGTCCTGGAGTTCGCGGGCGCCCCCGACGACCCGACCCAGCGCCGACTGCTGCGCGTCGTCGAGCAGCAGCTCGACGCCGCCGTCGAGCACCGCGACCTCACCCGCGCGGCCGTCGACGCCGAGCGCATCGCGGCGGTGGACCGGGTGCGGAGCGCGATCCTCGCGGCCGTCGGCCACGACGTGCGGCGGCCGATCGCGGCCGCCTCGGCGGCCGTGCAGACGCTGCGGGCGCCGGACATCGAGTTGTCGGCGGACGACCAGGAGGCGCTGCTCGCCACCGCCGACGAGAGCCTGCGTCAGCTCGCGGTGCTGTTGGCGGACCTGCTGGACGTCAGTCGCGTGCAGGCCGGGGTGCTCGCCGTGACGCCGGTGCCGCTCGCCCTCGAGACGGTGGTCGCCCCCGCGCTCGACGAGCTCGAGCTCGGTCCGGACGACGTCGACCTCGACCTGCCCGCCGACCTCCCGCCGGTGCTCGCCGACGCCGTGCTGCTGCAGCGCGTCGTCGTGAACCTCCTCGCCAACGCCGTGCGGTACGCCCCGGAGGACACCCGGGTCCGCATCGCCGCGAGTGCGTTCGGCGGCGGCGTCGAGCTCCGCGTGGCCGACCGGGGTCCCGGCATCCCGTCGGACCGCGTCGACGAGGTGTTCCAGCCGTTCCAGCGACTCGGTGACACCGACAACGACACCGGACTCGGACTCGGACTGGCCCTCGCTCGCGGGTTCACCGAGGGCATGGGCGGCACGATCGAGGTCGACGCCACCCCCGGCGGCGGACTCACCGTCGTGGTGCGGCTGCCGATCGCCGGACACCTGGGAGTGGAGATCCGATGAAGGGCCGTACGCGATGAAGGTCTTGATCGCCGACGACGACGTGCAACTCGTCCGGGCGCTCGCCGTGACGCTCGCCGCCCGCGGGTACGACGTCGTCACCGCCCGGGACGGCCGGGCCGCGATCGACGCGGTCATCACCGAGCGGCCCGACCTCGTGCTGCTCGACCTCGGGATGCCCCGGCTCGACGGCATCGGGGTGCTCGAGGGCATCCGGGCCTGGTCGCAGGTCCCGGTGCTCGTGCTGTCCGGTCGGACCGACTCGTCGGACAAGGTCGACGCACTCGACGCCGGCGCGGACGACTACGTCACGAAGCCCTTCCAGATGGACGAGCTGCTCGCCCGACTCCGGGCGCTCGGACGGCGGCAGGTCGCGGCAGCGTCGGCCGCGGGTGCGACGCCCTCGGTGTCGATCGGGGACCTCGTCGTCGACCTCGTCGCGAAGCAGGTCACGCCGCCGTCCGGTCCGGCCATCCGACTGACCCCGACCGAGTGGCGGCTGCTCGAGGTCCTCGTGACGAACCCCGACCGGCTCATGACGCGCGAGATGCTCCTCACCGACGTGTGGGGACCGTCGCACGGCAACGACTCCGGGTACCTGCGGCTGTACATGGCGCAGCTGCGGCGGAAGCTCGAGCCGGACCCGGGACACCCGCGCTACCTGGTGACCGAGTCGGGCATGGGCTACCGCTTCAGCCCCGCCGGGATCACGCCCGGGAGCTGACCGCGGCGAGCTCCGCCCGGGTCCGCGCGCCGAGCTTCCGGAGCAGGTTGGCCACGTGGTACTTGACCGTGTTCGGGCTGATGCCGAGCCCGTCGGCGATCTCCCGGTTGCCGATCCCGGTGGCGACGAGCCGCAGCACGTCCTGCTCCCGCGGCGTGAGGTCGGACGCCTCCGACGACACCGGCGTCCCCGCCGGCGGGTCGAGCGGGATCGCGATGTCGAGCACGGACCCCCAGCCCGCCGTGGACGCCACGTGCAGTTCGCCGTCGAGGGTCGCGACCCGCTCGGCGATCGGCCGGACGGTGTCGTCGTGCACGTCGAGCGTGCCGGCTCCGTCGTCGCGGAGCTGCATGAGCAGGTTCCGGCCGTCGCAGTCCCACTGGATCCGGACGCGCCGCGCAGCTCCCTCGTCGACGAGGGCGAGCACCGCCGTCCGCACGATCGCCCGGGCGCTGTGGGCGACGTCGCCGGGGAGTGCCCGACCGGTCGCCGGCGGTTCCACGAACTGCACGTCGAGGTCCCCGAACCGGACGAGCGGACGGAGGTCGGCCCGGAGCCGCGAGAACGCCCCCGTGACCGGTTCGAGCAACGCGCCGCGCTGCCGGTCCGTCACGGTCCGGAGGTCGACGAGCGCTGCCGACGCGATCTCGACGGCCTCGGCACGGGCGGCCGCGTCGCCCACGCGCGGCGACCGGAGCACGGCGAGCACCGACTCCAGGGTGAGTGCGTGCCGGTCCGCCTGCTCCGCGACGGTGCGCGCGTGGTCGGCGGCGGCGAGGCGTCCTGCGGGGTCGCGCCGCGCCTCCGGGACGGCCGACGGAGCCGTCGTCCCGTCGTCGCGCACGTTGTCGGTCACGTGACCAACCGTACGACTCCCACCCGAGCGGGTGGGGCCACCCGATCGGATGGGGACCCCGCCGTGTCGGGTAGCGGCGGCGGACCCGCGTCCCGACCACGATCGATGGCATGCCCGCTGACACCGTGACCGACGCCCTCGCCCTGATCGTCCGCGAGTCCGCCGACCTCGCCGAGACGGTCCGGGGCGACACCGATGCAGCGCTCGACCTCCTCAGCGGTGCCGAGCGCGTGTTCGTCCACGGGGCCGGCCGCTCCGGCCTCGCGCTGCGGATGACGGCCATGCGGCTCATGCACCTCGGACTCGACGTGCACGTCGTCGGCGAGGTGACGACCCCGGCCATCCGGACGGGGGACGTCCTGCTCGTCGCGAGCGGCTCCGGCACGACCACCGGCATCGTCCAGGCGGCGCGCACCACGGTCGACGTCGGCGCTGACGTGCTCGCCGTGTCGACGACCGACGACTCGCCGCTCGGCGCGCTCGCCGCCGTCACCCTCGTCGTGCCCGCCGCGACGAAGACGGACCGATCGGGCAGCGCCTCCGAGCAGTACGCGGGCAGCCGCTTCGAGCAGGCCGTGGTCCTGCTCGGCGACGCACTCTTCCACGCCCTGTGGACCCGGAGCGGACGCTCCGCCGACGACCTGTGGCCCAGCCACGCCAACCTCGAGTGAAAGGCACACCCATGCAGATCCAGTTCGCCATCGACACCCTCACCACCGAGGCCGCGCTCGACCTCGCCGCGAAGGCCGCCCCGAGCGTCGACGTCCTCGAGCTCGGCACGCCGCTCATCAAGAGCGCCGGGCTCTCCGTCATCACTGCGATGAAGGAGGCCCACCCGGACAAGACCGTGTTCGCCGACCTCAAGACCATGGACGCCGGCGAGCTCGAGGCGGACATCGCGTTCGCTGCGGGCGCCGACCTGGTCACCGTCCTCGGCGTCGCCGGGGACTCGACCATCGCGGGCGCGGTCGCCGCTGCCGAGAAGCACGGCAAGGGCGTCGTCGTCGACCTCATCGGCGTCGCGGACAAGCCCGCACGGGCCCGTGAGGTCGTCGCCCTCGGCGCGCAGTTCGTCGAGGTGCACGCGGGGCTCGACGAGCAGGCCGAGGAGGGCTTCACCTTCTCCACCCTGCTCGAGGCCGGCGAGGCCTCCGGCGTCCCCTTCTCGATCGCGGGCGGCGTGAACGCGTCGTCGATCGCGGCCGTGCAGGCGTCCGGAGCGATCATCGCCGTCGCCGGGAGCGCCATCTACAGCGCGGACGACGTCGCAGCCGCGGCGGCGGAGCTGCGTGCGGCCGCCACGGAGGCTGCGGCGGTCTGATCCGGTCCAGGAGGCGCGGGTCGGCCCGGCAGGGTCGGCTCGCACCCGCGGGCGGTAGCGTCGGGGCGTGACGATCGCGCTGCGCCGGGTGACGGCGGACGACTGGGAGACCTGGCGTCCGGTCCGGCTCGCGGCGCTCGAGGACGCACCGGAGGCCTTCGGGTCCACGCTCGCCGACTGGGCCGACGCGCCCGAGCACCGGTGGCGGACCCGCCTCTCGATCCCCGGAGCGCTCGACCTGCTCGCCCACGCCGAGGACGACTCCGTCGTCGGCATGGCCAGCGGCGTCCCGGGCGAGGACCCCGGCTCCGCCGAACTCATCTCGATGTGGGTCGACCCCGCCGCCCGCGGCCGAGGGGTCGCGGCCGCGCTCATCCGTGCGGTCGCGACCTGGGCCGCGAGCGCCGGGGCCGACACCCTCGAGCTGTCGGTCATGCCGGACAACGCCACGGCCCGTCGCACGTACGAGCGCTGTGGCTTCACCGCGGCCGACGAGCCCGGTGACCCGCTGCCCGACGGTCGGCACGAGGTCGTGATGCGTCGTGACCTCACGGCCGAGCGCACGCTGGACGCCTACGAGCGTGCGGCCGACCGCTACGCCGAGCGCACCGTCGACCACCGTGCCGGGCTCGTCGACGACCTGCTCGCACTCGTCCCGGTCGGGGCGCGGGTGCTCGAGCTCGGGTCGGGCCCGGGGCGTGACGCCCTCGCGCTCGAGGCGGCCGGACTCGTCGTCGACCGGACCGACGGAGCGCGGTCGTTCGTCGACGCGCTGCGGTCCGCGGGGCACGAGGCGCGCCTCGTCGACGTGCGCTCGGACGCGTTCGGCGGCCCGTACGAGGCCGTGTTCGCGAACGCCGTGCTGCTGCACGTCGGTCGGACGGAGCTCGAGGGCGTCCTCGTGCGGCTCCGCGACGCCGTGCACCCCGGCGGTGTGCTGGCCGCCACCGTGAAGCTCGGCGACGGCGACGCGTGGAGCACGCGGAAGCTCGATCTCGCGCGGCACTTCACCTACTGGACGCCGGGACCCCTGGCCGAGGTCGTCACCCGTTCCGGCTGGACCGACGTCGACGTCCGTGAGACCACGCGCCCGGGTGCCGACGAGCGCTGGCTCACCGTCAGCGCCCGACGCCCGCAGGAAGCAGGGAGACCATGAACCGAGCACTCCGCTGGACCGCCTGGGTCGTCGCCGTGGTCGTGCTGATCGCGGTGGTGTTCCTCGTCTGGGCGAACATCGTCATGCAGGGCACCCGGAGCGCGGCGCTGCAGGTCTGGCGGGACGATCGTGTGGCCGTCCGGGACGCCGGGGACGCCGTGGTGATGACGCCGACCGGCACCGCGAACGGCGCGGGCATCGTGTTCATCCCGGGCGCGAAGGTCGACCCGTACGCGTACATGGCGACGTTCCGGCAGGTGGTCGCCAGCGGGACGACCGTCGTCATCACCAAGCCGACGCTGCACCTCGCCTTCTTCGACACCCGCCCGCTGTCGACGTTCGAGTCCCATGCCCCCGACGTCCGGTCCTGGGCGGTCGGCGGTCACTCGCTCGGTGGCGTGCGCGCGTGCCAGCTCGCGCCGGACGCCGACGGGCTGCTCCTGCTCGGCAGCTACTGCGCGAACGACATCAGCAAGTCGTACATCAGCGTGCTCAGCGTCTCGGGGTCGCGTGACGGGCTCTCCACCCCCGAGAAGGTCGACGCCGCGCGGCACCTGCTGCCGTCGAACGCGATGACGGTCGAGGTGCAGGGCGCGAACCACGCCGACTTCGGTGCGTACGGTGCGCAGCCCGGGGACGACACCGCGACGATCTCGCGGACCGACGCCCGGCAGCAGATCGGTTCGGCGATCGAGGAGTGGGTGCGGACGCTGCCGTCGGGCGCTGCGCTGCGCTGACCTCCTGCACAGCGAACGAGTGTGTGAACTCTTTCCACAGGGGCCCGGCGCGCCTGAACATCGGTCCTGGAGCGGTCCTAGACTCGTCCGGAAGCAACGTCGACGACCCCGTCCCCCGGAGGGCAGCACATGACGACGCCGGACCGGCGCACACCCGCGCGACTCGCTGACCAGCGAGCGCTCCTGTTCGACCTGGACGGTGTCCTCACCCCCACCGCCGACGTCCACATGCGTGCGTGGAGCCGGCTGTTCACGCCCTACCTCGCCCAGCACGGCGTCGCTCCGTACACGGAACAGGACTACTTCGCGTACGTCGACGGCAAGCCCCGGTACGACGGGGTGCGCTCCCTGCTCGAGTCCCGCGGCATCGACCTGCCGCAGGGCACCCCGGACGACCCGCCGGACGCCGACACGGTGTGCGGGCTCGGCAACCGGAAGAACGCCGAGTTCACGGCCGAGCTGACCGAGCACGGGGTGGAGCCCTACCCCGGTTCGCTCCGGTTCCTCGTCGCCGCCATCGACGCCGGGTTCTCCGTCGCCGTCGTGTCGAGCTCCGCCAACGCCGTGCAGGTGCTCCGCACGGCCGGCATCCTCGAGCGCTTCCCCGTGGTGGTCGACGGCCTCGTCGCCCGCGAAGACGGTCTGGCCGGCAAGCCCGCGCCCGACACCTACCTCGACGCCGCGAGCCGGTTCGGCCTGACCGCTGCCGAGTGCGTCGTGGTCGAGGACGCCACGAGCGGGGTCGAGGCGGGACGGAACGGTGCCTTCGGGCTCGTCATCGGCGTCGATCGCGGAGCCGGGGCCGACGCGCTCCGGGCGCACGGTGCCGACGTCGTGGTCGGCGACCTCGACGAGCTCGTCGACGAGCTGCCGGAACCGGCCACGAGCACGACGTAGGCGCCAGCGGCCGAGGCGATTCGCGCCTCCAGGCCCTCCCGACCCTCCCACGAACACCCTCCTCCCCCACGGAGCACCATGAACCCCATCACCTCCGACCCGCTGGACCGCGTCCGCTACCCGATCGACGAGTGGGCCCTCGTCGAGACCGAGTACGCGCCCGACGAGCAGGGCGTCGCCGAGGCGAACTTCGCCGTCGGCAACGGGTACCTGGGCCTGCGCGGCAACCTCGACGAGGGTCGTGGCGGCGTGCAGTACGGCACGTACATCAACGGCTTCCACGAGACCTGGCCGATCCGCCACGCCGAGGACGCCTTCGGCTTCGCGAAGACCGGGCAGACGATCATCAACGCGCCCGACGCCAAGGTGATCCGCCTGTACGTCGACGACGAACCGCTCGTCCTGGCCGAGGCGGACATCCTCCGGCACACCCGGCGGCTCGACTTCCGGGGCGGGTACCTGTTCCGCGAGACCGAGTGGTCGACGCCCTCGGGCAAGCGCGTCCTCATCCGGTCGCGGCGGCTGGTGTCCTTCACCGACCGGCACCTGGCGGTCATCGACTACGAGGTGACCGTGCTCGACGCGGACGCCTCGATCCTGCTGTCGAGCCAGATCCTCAACCGGCAGGACGTGCAGGACGAGTACCACGCGGGGATGCGTGCGGCGGCGAACGCGTTCGACCCGCGCAAGGCCGAGGCGTTCACCGAGCGGGTGCTCGAGCCGAAGCTCAAGCGCAGCACCGGCGGCCGTTCGCTGCTCGGGTACCAGGCGGCGAGCTCGGGCATGACGATCTGCGTCGGCGTCGAGCACCACCTCGAGACCGAGAACAGCTGGGACGAGTCCTCGTCGATCGAGGACGACCTGGCGAAGCACGTCTACCGCGTGCAGGCGCGCGCCGGGCAGCCGATCCGCCTGACGAAGCACGTGGTCTACCACACGTCCCGCGGGGTCCCGGCGCGCGAACTCGCCGACCGCTGCGAGCGGACCCTCGATCGCTCGCGTGCCGAGTCCGTCGACGCCGCGTTCGCGCGGCAGGCCGAGTGGATGGACGACTTCTGGGCGCGGAGCGACGTCGAGATCGTCGGGCAGCCCGCGCTCCAGCAGGCCGTCCGGTGGAACCTGTTCATGCTCGCCCAGGCCACGGCCCGGACCGACGGGCACGGCATCGCGGCGAAGGGCGTCACGGGCTCCGGGTACGGCGGCCACTACTTCTGGGACATGGAGATCTACGTCCTGCCGTTCCTGTCCTACACGGCGCCGATCGTCGCCCGGAACGCCCTGCGGTTCCGCTACAACATGCTCGACGCAGCTCGGTCCCGCGCCCGCGAGCTGAACCAGCACGGCGCGCTGTTCCCCTGGCGGACGATCAACGGCGAGGAGTCCAGCGCCTACTACGCCGCCGGCACCGCGCAGTACCACATCGACGCGGACATCGCGCATGCGCTCATGCAGTACGTCCGCGCCTCGGACGACCGCGAATTCCTCAAGCGCGGTGCGATCGACATCCTCGTCGAGACCGCCCGTCTGTGGGAGGACCTCGGGTTCTGGCGGTCGAACGGCGACAAGAAGTTCCACATCGACGGCGTCACCGGTCCCGACGAGTACACGACGGTCGTCGACGACAACCTCTACACGAACGTGATGGCGCGGGCGAACCTGTGGTTCGCCGTGAACGCCTGCCGCGAGCTCGCAGCCGACGACCCGGAAGAGTACGACCGCATGGTGCGGCGGACCGGGTTGCAGGCGCAAGAGGTCACCGACTGGGAGCACGCGGCCGAGTCGATGGAGATCCCGTTCGATCCGCACCGTGGCATCCACCCGCAGGACGCCCAGTTCCTCGACAAGGAACTCTGGGACCTCGACAACACCCCCGAGAGCAAGCGACCGCTGCTGCTCCACTACCACCCGCTGGTGATCTACCGGTTCCAGGTGCTCAAGCAGGCCGACGTCGTGCTCGCGCTGTTCCTGCAGGGGCACGAGTTCACCGCTGCCGAGAAGCGTCGCGACTTCGACTACTACGACGCCCTCACGACGGGCGACTCCACACTGTCGGCCGTCGTGCAGTCGATCATGGCGGCCGAGGTCGGGTACCACGACCTCGCGCTGCAGTACTTCCAGACGGCGCTGTACGTCGACCTCGCCGACCTGCACGGCAACACGACCGACGGGGTGCACATCGCCTCGACGGGCGGCATCTGGGGCGCGGTCGTGAACGGGTTCGGCGGCATGCGGGACCACGGCGGCCGGATGACCTTCAACCCGCGGCTGCCGAAGGACTGGGAGCGGATCACCTACCGGCTCACCGTGCGCGGGTCACGGGTGCGCGTCGACCTCGAGCAGGACGCCATGACCTTCACGGTCGAGACGGGTTCCGGGTTCACGGCGTGGGTGCACAACCAGCAGTGGGACGTCACGGCCGGCGAGCCGACCGTCGTGCCACTGCCGCACCAGGGCCCGCGGATGTCCGGGCGCACGCCGACGACGGCCGACATCCAGGGCACCCTCCGTGCCGACGGATCGGTCATCACGGCGTCGATCCCGACGATCTCGCTCGACCGCGACCTGGAGCCGGACGAAGCGACCGCCTGAGTCCCTCCGGACGCGCCCAGGCGGGTGCGGGCAACATGGCTCGCCGTGCCCCGCCGGGCCGATGGCGTCTCCCCGGGCACGGATCGTGCAACGAGAGGAGACACCATGGGCAACCGGTTCGAGGGCAAGGTGGCGATCGTCACGGGTGCCGGGTCCGGCATCGGCGAGGCGACCGTACGGGCGTTCGTCGACGAGGGCGCGTCCGTCGTCCTGACCGACAGCGTCGACGAGAAGGTGCGAGCGGTCGGCGACAGCCTGCCGAGCGACCAGGTGGTGGCGCTCCACGCCGACGCCGCGAGCCCCGCCGACTGGCAGCGGGTCGTCGACACGGCCATCGAGCGGTTCGACCGCATCGACGTGCTCGTGAACAACGCCGGTACCTTCAGCTCCGGCGACATCACGGACATCACGCCGGACGAGTGGCACCGCGTGATCGAGACCGACCTCTCCAGCGTGTTCTACGGCACGCGCGCGGCGCTGCCGTTCCTCCGTGCCACGAAGGGGTCGATCGTGAACACCTCGTCGGTGTCCGGCGAGGACGCGGACTGGCGGATGAGCCCCTACAACGCGGCGAAGGGCGGGGTCTCGAACTTCACCAAGGCCGCCGCGCTCGACAACGGGCAGTTCGGCGTCCGCGTGAACGCCGTGGCGCCGGGGCTCGTGTGGACGGACCTCACGCAGGACCAGGCGGAGGACGAGGAGCTGCAGGAGAAGTTCGAGGAGCGGATCGCCCTCGGCCGCGCGGGTCGTGCGCACGAGGTCGCGGCGGCCGTGCTGTTCCTGGCGAGTGACGCGGCGTCGTTCATCACCGGGGCGATCCTGCCGGTCGACGGTGGCACCACCGCGAGCAACGGGCAGCCTCCGCAGTCCTGACCGTGGCTGTCCGCGGCCGGTCGTCGCCGCTCAGTCGGCGACGAGTTCGACCTTGAACCGTTCGGCGTCCTCGAGGAACGCCGCGTGGTGGTCCGGCCCGCCGGCGTGCGGATGGCGGTCCTCGTAGAGGCGTCGCCATCCGTGCGCGGGTGCGGCCGCCCAGATCCGGGCCACGTCGTCGATGCCGCCGGCGTGGAACGCGAGGTGGCTCAGGCCCGGTCGTCGTCGATCGTGCTCGCCCGGCAGCGGGGCGGTCTCGAGTACGACGTACAGGTCGCCGAGCCGCCAGCTGCGCCCGTCGGGCCACCGCTGGAAGGGCTCGTGGCCGAGCTCGGTCAGGAGCCAGTCCCACGCGGGACCGGACGCGTCGAGGTCGGCGGTGCGCAGTTCGACGTGGTGCAGACCACCCCGGCTCACAGGAGCTTCCGGAGCGTGTTCGCGTTGCGGGTCGTCGTCGTCCGCTTGAAGCGTGCGGCACCGGCCCGCTTCGCGAACACCGTGTCCGTGCTCGACCCCTTCGGGCACGACCAGTAGACGACTCCCGCACCTCGGGCAACGCGCTCGACGGACTCGTCGACCTCGAGATCGGCCAGCAGGTCGTCGAGGGCGTCCTCGTCGGAGCCGAACACGACGTAGTCGTGGCGGTCCTCGGCGGCTGGGAACGGGAAGCCGTCCACGACGGCGGCGAGGTCGTCGTGGGGGACGAGCACGATCCAGGCGTCGTATCCGAAGCGGTCCCGGAGCGACTGCTCGATGTCGGTCTTCAGGGCGGCGGCCGTGCCGTCCGAGCCGAACACCACGTTCCCCGAGGCGAGGACGGTCCGGACGTCCTGGTAGCCGCGTTCTCGGAACAGCGCCGCGAGTTCGGCGCTCCTGATCGTGATCCCGTTGACGTTCACCCCGCGCAGCAGCGCGACCCACCTGGTCATGCCCGAACCGTACCGCCCCCGGCCGACCCCGGCACCTCGGAGCGGTGGGAGCAGCGGTCCGGTAGACGGGACCCATGACGAACGACGCACCGCACGACGACGCACAGGGCCCCGACGAGCAGCACCGCGTGCCCGAGGGGGTCTCGGACGCCACAGTCGAGGCGCTCGGCACCCTGTCGGCAGCGGTCGAGGTGATCGAGCACGCCCGCGGACTGCTCTACGGCTTCCACCGACTGACCGGGATGGCGGACCTGAACCTCGGCGAGGCCGTCGAGCAGCTCCGGGGCGCGGGTCACACCGAGCTGGCGGACCGCATCGACTCGGAGCTCGTCGGACGCAACGTCATCGCCGGCCGGTGGACGTTCCAGGTCGTCGAGGACTACGACGACGGGTACTACGCCCTCGCGAAGGAGCTTGAACGGACCGCGCGGGACGAGCTCGTGCAGGGACGGAAGCACCTGTTCGAGGCGGGCATGAAGGAGGACCGGCGCTCCCGGGGCCGACGCCACCACGAGGCGACGCCGGCCGACCTGGCGGACTGAGGCCGCGCCTCCCGGGCCCTGCGCCCGCGCACAACGAAAGTCGCCCCGAACCACGACTGTCCGTGGTTCGGGGCGACTTTCGTTGTGCGAAACGCGAGCGAACGCAAGCGCGCCGCGCCGCGCAGCGCGCCCGCGCCGCGCCTCAGCCGACGCCGAGCAGCACCTCGAGCGGCCCCCGCGCGAAGTACAGCAGGAAGCCCGCCGCCACGACGTACAGCAGCCACGACACCTGACGGCCACGACCGGACAGCAGCTTGATGAGCACCCAGCTGATGAAGCCCGCACCGATGCCGTTCGCGATCGAGTAGGTCAGCGGCATGATCACGATCGTCAGGAACGCCGGCAGCGCCGCCCCGAAGTCGGTCCAGTCGATGTCCTTCACCTGCGCCACCATGAGCGCACCGACGACCACCAGCCCGGCGGCGGCGACCTCGAGCGGGACGACCTGCGTCAGCGGCGTGAGGAACATCGACGCCAGGAACAGCAGACCGGTGACGACGGAGGCCATGCCGGTCCGGGCGCCCTCGCCGATGCCGGCGGCGGAGTCGATGAACACGGTGTTCGACGACACCGAGGCGCCACCACCCGCGATGGCACCGGCACCCTCGACGACGAGCGCCGACTTCAGGCGCGGGAAGGTGCCGTCGGGGTTCGCGACACCGGCGGCCTTCGCGAGGCCTGTCATCGTGCCCATGGCGTCGAAGAAGTTCGTGAAGACGAGGGTGAAGACGAGCATCGACGCGGCGATGGGACCGATGCGGGTGAAGGCGCCGAAGACGTCCGCGTGGCCGACGAGCGACAGGTCCGGCACGGCGAACAGCGCGGAGGGCAGCCCCGGCGCGTTGAGGTTCCAGCCGGTGGGCGAGTCGACCGAGGTCGGCACCTTGAAGATCGCCTGCAGGATGATCGCGATGACCGTGGTCGCCACGATGCCGATGAGCAGGGCGCCCCGGACCTTGCGGGCCATCAGCGTGCCGATGATGACGAGGCCGATCAGGAAGACGATGGTCGGCAGTGCTGCGATGGAGCCGTCCTCGCCGAGCTGCAGCGGCGGGGAGGCGTTCTTCGTGGTGCGGACGAACCCGGAGTCGACCAGGCCGATGAACGCGATGAAGAGGCCGATGCCGACGGTGATGGCCGCCTTGAGCTGGGCGGGCACGGCCGTGAAGATCATCGTCCGGATGCCGGTCAACGCCAGGATCACGATCACGACGCCGTTGATGACGACGAGGCCCATCGCCTCGGCCCAGGTGACCTGGTGCACGACGCTGACGGCGAGGAACGAGTTGATCCCGAGCCCCGCGGCGATGCCGAACGGCAGGTTCGCGATGAGGCCCATCGCGATCGTCATGAGCCCGGCGACGAGTCCGGTGGCCGCGGCGACCTGGGCGTTTTGCAGCCAGCCGCCGAGGACGTCCTGCGGCGCCTGGTCCTGGCTGAACCCACCGAGGATGAGCGGGTTGAGGATGACGATGTAGGCCATCGTCACGAAGGAGACGAGGCCGCCCCGGATCTCGCGGGGGATCGTCGATCCGCGGTGCGTGATGGAGAAGAAGCGGTCGAGGCCGGTCGCGAAGCGGTTCCGGGGCGTGGTGTCGGTCTGCGGGGCGCTCACCGAACAAGCTTAAAGGGCGCTGGGTTTCCGGCACGTCACAGCTTCCTTCCAGGGGATTTCCTGGAGGCGCGGCTCGCCTCGACGGGGTACGTCACCCCCGGTGGCCGGTCGCGTTCTGCGGCCAGGGCTGGTGTTGGATGGACGGGTGAACCAACGTCTGGACCGTGCGCGCATCGAGTCCGCCGTGCGGGAGCTCCTGCTCGCGATCGGCGAGGATCCCGACCGCGCGGAACTCGCCCGCACGCCCGCTCGTGTGGCCGAGTCGTACGCCGAGTTCTTCTCCGGCATCGGGACGGACGCGGTGGCGATCGCCCGCGACGGCACGGTCCACGCCGAACCGGGCGACCGCGGGCAGCTCGTCATCGTGCGCGACGTGAAGTTCCGGTCCGTCTGCGAGCACCACCTGCTCCCGTTCCTCGGTGTGGCGCACCTCGCGTACGCGCCGGGGGACCGGCTCATCGGCCTCGGCACGCTGTCGCGCGTACTCGACGCGGTGGCCTCCCGTCCGCAGCTGCAGGAGCGGCTCGGCGAGCAGGTCGCGGCGACCATCGCCGAGGGGCTCGGGGCCGCCGGCGTCCTCGTGGTCCTCGACGCGCAGCACCAGTGCGTGACGACCCGTGGGGAGCGGCAGACCGGGTCGACGACCGTGACCGTGGCGGCGACCGGCACCCTGGCCGAGGCCGCCGGTCGGGCCGAGGCGATCGCCCTGATCGGTGCAGGCGCGGACGTCGGAGCCGGCCGCGGGGCGGACGCGTGACGACCGAGCGAGGCGGGTCGCGCCTTCAGGGCCCTGCTGCCACCGCACCCGGGTGGGTCGTCCCCGACCTGCGCGAGCCCGTGCGCACCATCGGCCGCCGGACCTTCGACTTCGACCACCGCATCGCCGTCATGGCGATCGTGAACCGCACGCCCGACTCGTTCCACGACCGCGGCGCGACGTTCGCACTCGACCGTGCCGTCGAGGCCGCCGTGCACGCGGCCGAGCAGGGCGCGGACTGGGTCGACATCGGCGGCGTGAAGTTCGCGCCGGGGCCGGAGCTGCCCGCCGCCGACGAGATCGACCGCGTCGTCCCCGTCGTCCGGCAGCTCGCGCAGGAGTCCGACGTGGCGATCAGCGTCGACACCTTCCGGCCCGAGGTCGCGGCAGCGGCGATCGAGGCCGGCGCGAGCGTGGTGAACGATACGACCGGGCTGTCCGACCCCCGGATGGCGGCCGTCGTGGCGGACTCCGACGCGACGATCGTGGTCACGCACTCGCTGGCGGAGCCCCGTCGTCCGCTGCCGGCCCCGCCGCAGTACGGCGACGTGACGACCGAGGTCGTCGGGTTCCTGCGCGAGCGGGTCGACCGGGCCCTCGCGGCGGGCATCCCGGAGTCGCGGATCGTCGTCGACCCGGGGCACGACCTCAACAAGAACACGGTGCACACGCTCGAGCTCACCCGACGCCTGCCCGAGGTGGTCGCGCTCGGCTACCCGGTGCTCGCGGCGGTCTCGAACAAGGACTTCGTGGGGGAGTCCCTCGGGCGTCCCCGCGGTGAGCGACTGGCCGGGTCGTTGGCGGTCGCGACCGTGAGCGCGATGCTCGGCGCGCGGGTCGTCCGGATGCACGACGTCGCCGAGAGTGTGGACGCGATGCGCATGGTCGAGGCGACGCTCGGCTGGCGGGCACCGGTGGAAGCGCGGCACAACACGTGAGCGTCCTCCCGCCGTCGATCGCCGACCTGTCCGACGACGAGCTGCTCGAGCTGTACACGGCGGGGGCGGTCGCACCCTGGCTGCGCGTGAACTTCGTGACGACGCTCGACGGCTCGGCGACGGCCGCGGGCGACGGGGTCTCGGGTTCGCTCGGCGGGCCGGACGACCTGCGCGTGTTCGACCTGCTGCGCCGGGTGGCCGACGCGGTGCTGGTGGCCGCGGGGACCGTCCGTGACGAGGGCTACGGGCCGATGGTGCTGCACGACGCCGACGTGGCGTGGCGTCGGGCACACGGGCTGCCCGACCACCCGGTGTTCGCGATCGTCTCGGGCTCGCTGTCCCTCGACCCGGCGTCCCGGGTGTTCACCGAGGCGCCGGTGCGTCCGATCGTCCTCACCTCGACGACCGCAGCGTCGTCGCCCCGGGCCGCGGCGCTCGCGGCGGTCGCGGACGTCGTGCCGTGCAGCTCCGACGACGACCCGGACACGGTCGACCCCGTCGCCCTGCGGGACGCCCTGGTGTCGCGCGGCCTCGGCACGGTGCACTGCGAGGGCGGACCGACGTTCTTCGGGGCGCTCGTGGCGGCGGACCTCGTGGACGAACTCACGCTGACGGTCGACCCGTCGCTCGAGGGTGGCGCCGGCCCACGCATCACCCACGGCGGTTCGCCCGACCTCCGGCGCTTCCGGCCGGCCCACGTGCTCCTCGGGCGTGACGGAGTGCTGCTCACCCGGTACGTACGGGCGCCCGACCCCGGCGAGTGACCGGGGCGGCACGCTAGGGTCGGGCGCGTGATCGACATCGTGGCGTCCGGGGTCCTCTTCGACATGGACGGGACGCTCGTCGACTCGACCGCGGTGGTCGAGGCGACCTGGACCCGGTTCGGTGTCGAGCACGGCATCGACCCCGCGGAGATCCTCGCCTTCTCGCACGGTCGTCAGGCGATCAGCACGATCCAGCGCTTCCTGCCCGACCTCGACCACGACGAGCAGCTGCGGATCGCTGCCGGGCTCGTCGCCGAGGAGCGCGAGAGCACCGAGGGCATCTCGGAGGTCCCGGGCGCCGGGGCGTTCGTGTCCCGCCTGGTCGACGCCGGGGTGCCGGTCGCGATCGTCACGAGTGCGCCCCGCGACCTCGCGGTGGAGCGGATGCAGGCCGCCGGGGTGCACGTGCCCGAGGCGCTCGTCGCCTCCGAGGACGTCGAGCACGGCAAGCCGCACCCGGACGGGTACCTGCGCGGTGCGGCACTGCTCGGTGTCGACGCCGCCGACTGCGTGGCCTTCGAGGACGCACCCGCCGGGCTCGAGGCCGCCATCGCCTCCGGGGCGACCACGGTCGTCGTGGGGACGCTCGAGGCCGACGTCACCGCGGGACTGTACCGAGTGGGCGGCTACGACGGCATCTCCGTGGAGCGCGAGGGAACGGCCTTCCGCATCCGCGGCTGACCCGACCGCCGCCCACGGCTGTCCACCTGCGGACGCTTCCAGCGCTCCCCGACGACGCTGGTCGTGCGGCCGGAACGACCGGGCCGCGGAAGGAACGACCATGGCAGCACTCGACGGCAAGAAGATCCTCGTCATCGCGACGAACTACGGCGTGGAGCAGGACGAGATCGTCGTCCCGATCGACCAGCTCCGCGAGCGCGGCGCGACCGTGACGGTGGCGGCGCAGGAGACCGGGGCGATCGCGACCCTCGTCGGCGACAAGGACCCGGGCAAGAACGTCGACCCGGACACCACCATCGCCGGTGTCAACGCCGGCTCGTTCGACGCGCTCGTCGTCCCCGGGGGCACGATCAACGCCGACACCCTCCGCACCGACCAGCAGGCGGTCTCCCTCGTGCAGGCGTTCGCGGAGGCCGGCAAGCCGGTCGCCGCGATCTGCCACGGGCCGTGGACCCTCATCGAGGCCGGCGTCGTGTCGGGGAAGACGATCACGTCGTTCCCGTCGCTGCAGACCGACGTGCGGAACGCCGGGGCCGAGTGGGTCGACCAGGAGGTCCAGGTCGACGGCGGGCTCATCACCTCGCGGAACCCGGACGACCTGCCGGCGTTCGTCGACGCGATCGAGTCCGCACTGACCGCGTAGGAGGCTGGGCCGAGTCTCGGCTCGGCGGACTCGGCGTGGGCTGCGGCAGCGCGAAAGAGTCCGCGGGTCCGAGTCTCGGCGCCCCGAGCGCGCCGGCGCGTCAGGGGAGCGCGACGGGGCGGGTTGTGCGGAGCACCGCGGGACCGAGGGCGAGGACGCCGTCGGACTCCGGGTCGCACCGCACCCCGCCCCGCCCGCGCATCGCCCGGAACGCCCCCGGGGCCACCTCGTGGTCCATCCAGGCGCACGGGTTCGCCGGCCGGTATCCGCGGAAGCGGACCACCCCCTGCCCGGAGTCGAGCGCGAACGGCTGGCCCCGGAGCGCCTCGACGTCCACCCCGCGGAGGAACACGTTCCGCCGGGTCGCGACCGGGTCGACGGCCGCACCGAGTTCGGCGGCGACGGCGTCGAGCCCCTCGAGACCGATCACGGTCACCGAGGCGTGCACGTGCGCCCGCGACGCGAAGTACCGGTCGCCGACGATCCCGAGTCCCGCGCGCAGCTCGACGCGCTCGCGCAGGTCGTCCGGCTCGCCGTCCACGGCGGGCAGCGCCCCGTCCGCCGGTCGCCCCTCGTACCGGTGCCGCCGGGACACCAGCAGCAGCGCGATCTCGACGTCGGTCCGGCAGGGCAGGTCGCCGGAGCCGGCCACGTCGTCCACCAGGGTCACGCAGCCCACGCTAGCCGCGCCTCCAGGCCGCCGTTCCCGCACCGACGGACGTCCGCTGCCCTGTCTGATTTCCGCCAGTCGATGTCGGTGCGCCGTGTCAGGCTGTGGGCATGTCCACCGCACCAGACACACTGCACGCCGAGCGCTACCGGGTCGTCGCCTCCCGCGATGCCCGGTTCGACGGGCAGTTCGTCACCGCCGTGCACTCCACCGGCATCTACTGCCGCCCGTCGTGCCCGGCCCGGACGCCCCGGGAGTCCGGCGTCACCTTCTACCGCACCAGCGCCGCCGCGCACCTCGCCGGCTTCCGCGCCTGCAAGCGCTGCCTGCCCGAGGCCACACCGGGCAGCCCCGAGTGGGACCTCCGCGAGGACGTCGCCGGACGCGCCATGCGCCTCGTCCTCGACGGCGTCGTCGAACGCGACGGCGTGCCCGGCCTCGCCGCCCGCGTCGGGTACTCCGAGCGGCAGCTCAACCGCATCATGACCGCCGAGCTCGGCGCCGGACCCAAGGCGCTCAGCCGGGCGCACCGCGCACAGACCGCGCGGACGCTGCTCACCTCGTCCGACCTGCCCGTCGCGGACGTCGCGTTCGCCGCCGGGTTCGCGAGCGTCCGCCAGTTCAACGAGACCGTGCGCGAGGTCTTCGCGGTCACGCCGACCGAGCTCCGCGCACGCCGCACGCTCCGACCGGTCGCGGACGGGGCGCTGCACGTGCACCTGCCGGCGCGGGCGCCCTTCGACGCGCAGGGGCTCCTCGACTGGCACGCGCTGCACGCCCTGGCGGGCACTGAGCAGGTGGAGGTCGACGACACGGGGCGGGTCACGTCGTACGGACGGGTGCTCGACCTGCCAGGAGGCGCGGCCTGGTTCAGCGCGTCGGCCGCCGTCCCCGGGGCGGCCGGTCGGGGGACCGGGATCGAGCTGCGGGTGCGGGTCACGGACCTCTCCGACCTCCCGACACTCGTGGCGCGGGTGCGCTCGTACTTCGACCTCGACGCCGATCCGGAAGCCGTCGACGCCGTGCTCGGCGCGGTGCCCGAGCTGGCCGACGCCGTCGCCCGGGTCCCCGGCATCCGGCTGCCCGGCGCCGTGGACCCGCACGAGATCGTCTTCCGGACCCTCATCGGCCAGCAGGTGTCCGTCGCCGCGGCCCGGACGGCGCAGACGCGGTTGGTCGCGGCGCTCGGTGCGCCCGTGCCGTCCGCGATCGCGCCGGACGGCCTGCTGTTCCCGTCCGCCGCCGTCATCGCGGCCCGCGGGCACGAGGTGCTCCGTGGCCCGGCTGCCCGCGTCGACACGATCCTCCGGGTGGCCGCCGCGCTCGCCGACGGGTCGCTCGTGGTCGACGGCGGGCAGTCGCTCGACGAGCTGCGCGCCGGACTCCTCGCGGTGAAGGGCATCGGGCCCTGGACCGCCGACTACGTCGCGCTCCGCGTCCGCCACCACCCGGACGTCTTCCTCCACAGCGACCTCGCGGTGCGCAACGGTGCACAGGAACTCGGTCTGCCCGGTTCGGCGCGCGAGCTCTCCCTATGGTCGGAGCAGGTGGCGCCGTGGCGGAGCTACCTCACGATGCACTGCTGGCGACCGATCATCGACCGCGCGACGGCGACGACCGGTGCGACCCACACGACCGCGGCTCCGGCCGCCCGGAAGGACGAACGATGACCGATGCGACGATCCAGACGCTGGACACCCCCGACGGCCCCTTCACCGTGCTCGAGGACACCGAGGGTCGTGTCCTCGCCTCGGGCTGGACGGACGACGCGGAGCGCATCCTCGCGCGCCTCGCCGACCGGCACCGACCGGAACGCGTGGTCGACGGCCGGGTGGCCTCGGCGGACGCCGTCGACGCGTTCTACGCGGGCGAGGTCGAGCACGCGATGCAGGTGCCGGTGCGCCAGTTCGGCACCGAGCTCTTCGCCGAGGGCTGGCGGCAGCTCCGACTGATCCCCGCCGGCGGGACGTTGACCTACACCGGGTTCGCCGCCGCGATGGGGCGACCCGACGCCGTCCGGGCCGCGGCGAGCGTGTGTGCGCGGAACGCCCCGGCGCTGTTCGTGCCGTGCCACCGCGTGCTGCGGACCGACGGCACGCTCGGCGGCTTCGCGTGGGGGCTCGACGTGAAGCGGTCCCTGCTCGAGCGGGAGTCGGTGGGCACGACGGCACTCGTCTGAGTCGAGAGCGGCCGGACCGGCGTTCTCCCCCTGGTTGCGGGTGTCGACGCGGGGCCACGGGGCTGTCATGCTCGACACAACCGACCCGCCAAGGACCAGACCCGAAGGACCCCACGCGCGCCAGCGGCGCACCGCGGTCGACCCACCTTCGAGGACCCCATGGACCAGCACGTCGACCGCACGGTCGTCTCCGCGGACGGCACGGTGCTCGCCGTGTCCGACGCCGGGACCGGCCCCGCGCTCGTCGTCGTCGGCGGGGCGTTCGACCACCACGGCACCCCGTTCGTCACCGGCCTGACCGCGGCCCTGCAGGACCGCTACCGGGTCATCACCTACGACCGACGCGGCCGCGGCGCGAGCGGCGACACCGACCCGTGGGCGATCGAGCGCGAGGTCGAGGACCTCGCGGCCGTCGTCGCCGACGTCGAGGGTCCCGTCACGGCGGTCGGCCTCTGCGTGGGCGCGGGCGTGGTGCTGCACGGCCTCGCGGGCGGGGTCCGACTCGACGCCGCCGTGCTCTGGGAGCCGCCCTACCGCGCCACCGTTGATCCGCACGCCGACGACGTCGTCTTCGCGGACGTCCTCGACGAGCACGTCGCGGTCGGGCGTCGCGCCCAGGCCGTCCGGGCGTTCCTCGCGCACGTCCTCGGCGTCCCCATGGGCCAGATCACCGCACTCCGGTTGAAGGGTGCGCTGTGGCGGTCCCTCGTCGTCGACGCGCACGTGCTGAGCCGTGACGTCCGGGTCCTCAACGGTCTCGCGATCCCCGAGCGGGTGGCCGCAGCCGTGGGCGTGCCCGTCCTCGTCGCGGCCGGTGGTGACGGCCTCGAGTGGATGCGGCAGGCGGCCCGGGCGGTCGTCGAGGCCGTCCCGGGGTCGGAGTACGCCGAGGTGCCGGGCCAGGGACACGTGCCCGCGCCCGAGGCCCTCGGCCAGCTGCTCGACCGCTTCACCGCGCGGACGGCCGCACGGCGCTGACCACCGGGGCTGCAAGGATGGTCGTCGTGAACGCACCTCGCCTCGGACTCCTGCTCGACGTCGACGGGCCCATCGCCAGCCCCGTCTCGCGCACCATCGCGATCCCGAGCATCATCGAGGACCTCGTCGCGCTCGCGGCCGAGGGCATCCCCGTCGTGTTCAACACGGGGCGGAGCGACGCCTTCATCCGGCAGGAGGTCGTCGGACCCCTGCTCGCCGGCGGTCTCGCCGCGGGCGGCCGCGTGCACGCCGTGTGCGAGAAGGGCGCCGTCTGGTGCTCGATCGGCCCGCAGTACGAGGGCGGCATGGGCGAGCTGACCGTCGCCGAGGACCTGGCGCTGCCGCGGGACTACGCCGACGAGATGCGCGAGCTCGTCCGCGACGAGTACGCCGACCTGGTCTTCTTCGACGAGACGAAGCGCGCGATGGTCTCGATCGAGCAGCGCGTCGAGGTGCCGAACGCCACGTACCTCGCCCGCCAGCCGGAGTTCGACGCGAAGGCCATGGCCGCACTCCAGCGCCGCGGACTCGGGGTCCGCCGGCTCGACGACGTCCGCCCCGACGCCGACGGTGCCGTGCAGTGGCGGATCGACCCGACGATCATCTCGACCGACGTCGAGTCCGACCGCAGCGGCAAGGACATGGGCGCCGAGCGGTCGCTCGAGCTCCTCGCGCAGGACGGCGAGCTGCCCCTGGCGTGGCGGACGATGGGCGACTCCCGGAGCGACTACGCGATGGCGGACTGGCTGCACGCGAACGGCCACGAGGTGGCGCACGTCGACGTCCGCCCGTCCGACGGGGTCCCGGCGACGCCCTACCCGGTGCTCACGGCACCCGACGGCGTGATCCACGACGACGCCGGAGCGCGGTTCCTGTCGGACTGGCGCCGGTCCGTCTGAGCCGAGCCGCGCCTCCCGGGGCCCCGGACCACGCGCTGTCGCAGGCCGCGCTGCCGGGCCACACCCGTCCGCGGTGTTTGCGTGTCGGGGTGGTACACCAGTAATGTCGCGGGGTCCGCCGCCAGCCGATGACGGGATCCACCCCATGGCACAGAAGCTCCGCATCAAGTCGATCGAGGCCTCACTGGCCGACTCCGAGGAGCAGGGCCGGTCCCTGAAACGCTCCCTGAAGACGTTCGACATCGCCGCGATGGGGATCGCGGTCGCCGTCGGCGCCGGCATCTTCTCGGTCGGTGCGAACGCCGCCGCGAACTTCGCCGGACCAGGCGTCATCATCTCGTTCCTGCTCGCCGCCGTCACCTGCGGCCTCGCGATCATGTGCTACGCCGAGTTCGCCTCGACGATCCCCGTCGCCGGCTCCGCGTACACGTTCACCTACGCCACGATGGGCGAGCTGCTCGCCTGGATCGTCGGGTGGGACCTCATCCTCGAGACCCTCACCGCCAGCGCCGTCATCGCGAAGTACTGGGGCATCTACCTCAGCACCGCGTTCGAGGTGTTCGGCGTCGACCTGCCGAGCACGATCCAGCTCGGGCCGATCCCGTTCACCTGGGGCCCGGTCCTGATCGTCGGCATCTTCACGGTGCTGCTCGCGTTCGGCACCCGCCTGTCGTCGCGGGTCTCGGCCGTCATCACGGTCATCAAGGTCGCCATCGTCGTGTTCGTCATCGTCGCCGGTGCGTTCTTCGTCAAGGCCGCGAACTTCACCCCCTTCATCCCGCCGGCGTCGCCCGCCCGCGGTTCGGAGGGGAGCGTCTGGACCCAGTCGCTCGTGTCCTGGTTCACGGGCTCGGAGCCCGCCCAGTACGGCGTCTTCGGCCTGCTCGCCGCGGCCTCCCTCGTGTTCTTCGCGTTCATCGGCTTCGACGTCGTCGCGACCAGCGCCGAGGAGACCGAGAACCCGCAGAAGACCCTGCCGCGCGGCATCTTCATCGGCCTCGGCATCGTGACGCTGCTCTACGTCGGCGTCAGCGTCGTCATCACGGGCATGGTGTCGTACCAGCGCCTGGCCGAGGAGAAGACGCCGTCGCTGGCGTCGGCCTTCGACATCGTCGGGCTGCCGTGGGCCGCCGGCATCATCGCGATCGGCTCCCTGATCGGTCTGACGACGGTCGTCATGGTGCTGCTGCTCGGCCTGTCCCGCATCGTCTTCGCGATGAGCCGTGACGGCCTGCTGCCGCGCTGGTTCTCGAAGACGAACGAGAAGACGCAGACGCCGGTGCGCGTCCAGGTCGTCGCGGGTGTCGTCGTCGCGCTGCTCGCCGGCTTCACCGCGGTCGACAAGCTCGAGGGCATGATCAACATCGGCACCCTGTCCGCGTTCGTGCTCGTGTCGATCGGGATCATCGTGCTCCGTCGTTCGCGGCCCGACGCGCCGCGTGCCTTCCGGGTGCCGTGGTCGCCGGTGCTGCCGATCGTCTCGGCGGTGCTGTGCTTCTGGTTGATGTTGAACCTCGAGGTCGAGACGTGGCTCCGGTTCGTCATCTGGCTCGTGGTCGGGTTCGCGATCTACTTCGGGTACAGCCGTCGCAACAGCCGGGTGGGCAAGGGGCTGCAGTAGCGCGGGCGGGCGCGCTGGCTCTGGCGCGGCGGGCGGGTCGAACCGCGTTTCCGACACCGAACCACGCGCGGGGGCTGGTTCGGTGTCGGAAACGTGTTTCCACGCGGTCGTGGGCGCGGCCAGTCGCCGCGCGCCGCGTCAGGCGCCCAGTGCGAGCGCCGCGCCGAACCCGAGCATGACGAGCGCGACGAGCCCGTCGAAGACGCGCCACGTCAGCGGCTTCGCGAACAACGGTCGCAGCAGCCGTCCGCCGAACCCGAGCGCGCCGAACCACAGGCAACTCGCGAGGACCGCCCCCACCGTCCACCACCACCGCTCCGCCGGCCCCTGCTGGTTCGCGACGGACCCGAGGAACACGAGGGTGTCCAAGTAGACGTGCGGGTTGGCCCACGTGAACAGGAGCATCGTCACGACGGCGGTGCGCAGGGCGACGGCGCGGTCGGTTCGTCGGGGTCCAGGAGGCGCGGTTCGCGTCCGCCCCGCACCCACCGTCGCCGAGGTGGCCGGTCCCACCGCCGCGGTCGCCACCGGCACGCCGTCGTCCGTCGCCGCCGACTCCACCCGCATCGCCGCGCCGGACGGCCACAGCGCCCGACGAGCCGCGAGCACCCCGTAGGTCACCAGGAACGCCGCACCGACGAAGCGGATCACCACGAGCGCCACCGGGAACCGCTCCACCACGACCCCGACGCCGAGCACCCCCGCGAGGATCAGCACGGCGTCCGAGAGTGCGCAGACCACCACCGCCGCCGCGACGACCCGTACCGACGAGGTCACTGCGAGCCGGAGCAGGTACGTGTTCTGCACACCGATCGCCACGATGAGCGCGAGCCCGGTACCGAGGCCGGCGAGCAGGGGGAGGAGTGTGGTCACGGTCCGACCGTACGGCGACGGCCACGTTCAGGACAGCTCACGTTCCTGATGCTGCGTAAGCTCAGCTGCATGCCACGACTGCAGCGCGAACACCTCGAGACCCTGCTCGCCGCGGTCGACCACGGGACGCTCGACGCCGCGGCCAGAGCGCTGTCGATCACGCCCTCGGCGGTGTCGCAGCGGATCAAGTCGATGGAGCAGCAGGTGGGCCGGGTGCTCCTGCAGCGGACGACGCCGGTCCGCCCGACCCCCGACGGCGAGGTCGTCCTCCGCCACGCACGGCAGGCCCGGTTGCTCGACGAGGAGACCACCCGGGCGCTCGGCGGCGGCGACTCGGTCGTCCCGTCGATCCCGCTCGCGGTGAACGCCGACTCGCTGGGCACCTGGTTCCTCGACGCGCTCGCCCTCGTGCGCGCCGACACCGAGGTCGTGTTCGACCTCCACCGCGAGGACCAGGACCGCACCGCCGAACTCCTCCGCGCGGGCACCGTGATGGCGGCGGTCACGGCCGAGGCCGAGCCGGTGCAGGGGTGCTCCTCGGTGCCGCTGGGGATCGACCGGTACCGGGCAGTCGCCTCCCCGTCGTTCGTCGCCCGGTACCTGCCGGGTGTCGACAGCGAGCAGCGGATGACACGGCTCCTCGACCGGGTGCCCCTCGTGGACTACGACCGCGACGACGACCTGCAGCAGGGGTACCTGCGGCGGGTGCTCGGCCACGCGCCGTCCGGGCCGCGGCACTTCGTCCCGACCTCGGCGGACTTCGCCCGTGCGGTGTCGCTCGGCTTCGGCTGGGGGATGCTGCCGGAGGCCCAGTGCCTCGATGCCCTCGACCGGGGCGACCTCGTCGAGCTCACTCCCGGGCGTCGGGCGGACGTGTCGCTCTGGTGGCAGCGCTGGAACCTGGCCTCACCGCTGCTCGAGCGCGTGACCGAGGCCGTCCAGGCGACCGCGGCCGAGCGGCTCCACCCCGCCGGTCAGGCCGTCGCGCGGTAGCGGAGCCCGTCCACGAGCAGCCCGACGAGCAGCTGGCTCTGCTCGATCGTCGGAGCCCCGTGGCACAGGTCGGCCACCGCGTGCAGGAGCTGCTGCGCGTCGACGTCGGGGCGGATCGTCCCCGCGGCCGCCGCGGCCTCGAGGAGCCCACCGAGGGCGCCACCGAGCCGCGCGAGGAAGTAGTCCGGCAGCGCCTCGAACGCCGGGTCGCCCGAGTGCAGGGCGGCGGCGAGCCCGCGCTTCGTCGCGACGAACTCGGTGAACCGCTGCAGCCACAGGGCGAGCGCCTCGTCGGGAGCGTGCGCGGCGGCGAGCTCGTCCGCGGCGGACGCCGTCGACTCGACCGCCCGCTGGAACACCGCGACGACGAGGTCCGAGCGCTGCGGGAACCGTCGGTACAGCGTGCCGACGCCGACCCCGGCCCGGTCCGCGATCAGCTTCGCGGGGGCGTCCACCCCGTCGGTCGCGAAGACGGCCTTGGCGGCGTCGGTCAGGGCGTCGGCATTGCGTCGGGCGTCGGCGCGCACGGAGTCCTCCTCTTGCGTAAACGGAAAGCCGTTCCGTATAGTTCCGGAAGAGCGTTCCACTTCGGGCCACGATACGGCACCGACACCCGGAACGCCATCGACAGGAGGAACCGCACATGCAGTACCGCACCCTCGGCCGCACCGGCATCCAGGTCAGCCCCTTCGCCCTCGGCGCCATGATGCTCGGCACCGACGGCAGCATCGGCAACGGCGACGAGCAGGACTCGATCCGCATCGTCCACCGCGCACTCGACGCGGGCATCAACTTCATCGACACCGCCGACCGCTACTCGCAGGGCGGCTCCGAGGAACTGCTCGGCAAGGCGCTCGCCGGCCGCCGGGACGACGTCGTCATCGCCACCAAGTTCAACGGCCCGATGGGCGACGACCCGAACCGGCGCGGCAACTCCCGGCGGTGGATCACGCAGGCCGTCGAGGGGTCGCTGCGGCGCCTGCGCACCGACCACATCGACCTGTACCAGGCGCACCGACCCGACGACACGGTCGACCTCGAGGAGACCCTGTCCGCCCTGACCGACCTGATCCGCAGCGGCAAGGTCCGGGCGATCGGCAGCTCGGACTTCCCCGCGTCGATGCAGGTCGAGGCGCAGTGGACGTCGGAGCGCCGCGGGCTCGAGCGCTTCCGGACGGAGCAGCCCACGTACTCGATCCTCAACCGCGGCATCGAGCGCGAGGTCCTCCCGGTCGTCCAGCGGTACGGCATGGGGTCCCTCGTGTGGAGCCCCCTCGCCGGGGGCATGCTGACCGGCCGCTTCCGGAAGGGGCAGGACACCGACCTCGCCCGCGCGACCATGTTCCGGCACAACCGCGACGAGCGACGGATCGACGCCGTGGAACAGGTGGTCGCACTGTCCGAGGAGACCGGCATCCGGATGACCCACCTCGCGATGGCCTTCGCGATCGCGCACCCCGGCGTCACGAGCGCCCTGATCGGCCCGCGTTCCGTGGAACAACTCGACGACCTGCTCGCCGGCGCCGACGTGGTGCTCTCCGACGAGGTCCTCGACCGCATCGACGCGATCGTCCCGCCGGGCACCGACGTCGGACGGCTCGACCAGCAGTACCAGCCGCCGGCCGTGCTCGACGCCACCCTGCGCCGACGCCCCGCCGCGGGACGCTCCGCGGCCTGACGTCGCGTCGGGGGCGGCCGCTTGCGGGAAACCGCACGATCGCCGCCCCCGAGACTTGTTCACACGTTCGTCACGAACCAGCACCACCGTCGGACCTACGCTCGCAACACCGACGGCGACGGGCCGTCGACAGCACGACCGCACCACGACACGAAACAGCGAACACCGCGACCGCACCCACGGTCGCGAGCACCGCCGGCGCAGGATCCCTAGTCCCTCGCCGGCCGGACCTCCCGAGGGTCCGGATCCATGTCGCCGCAGCCGCCGACGCCCGTCTCACGATGCGTCGGCGCCTGCGCTCGACCACGCGTGAGTCCTCTCCGAACCCGACAGGAGACCACGCCATGTCCGCACCACCCGACGTTCGTCGTACCCCGACGCCACTCCGAGCACCAGAGGCGACCGACGAGCTGCAGTCCTTCGACTTCCAGCTCCCGGCCCCGCTCACGCCGCGCGACCGCGAGCGCGCCCGACGCCGCCGGCAGACCGAGCCGGTGCCCTACGTCCGACCGCGTGCCGAGAGCCGGGCGCACAGCCCCGTGATGGTCCTCATCGTGCTCGTCGCCACGCTCGGCGTGATGGCGTACGCGGTGTTCCTCCTCGACCCGGCGAACCGGGGCGACTTCCTGCCGTACGGACTCGTGATCGTCGCCGAGAGCGTGCTCGTGGGGCAGGCGCTCCTGTCCATGTGGACGATCCTCTCCGGCGGCTCCGACCCCCGGGACTTCGCGTTCCACCACACCCAGGACACCCTGTTCGACCGCGACACCATCGCCCGCAGCGGCGCCGCCGACCAGCCCCACCGCTGGCCGATGCACGTGCGCGGACGCCGGGTGGACGTCGACGTCTTCATCACCGTCTACGGCGAGGAGCTCACCAAGGTGGCCGCGACCGTGCAGGCCGCGGTGGCCATGCGCGGCGAGCACCGCACGTGGGTGCTCGACGACGGGCGGAGCGACGAGGTGCGGGCGCTCGCCGAGGAGCTCGGCGCCCGGTACGTCCGTCGGCTCTCGTCGCACGGCGCGAAGGCGGGCAACATCAACCACGCGCTGACGCTCGCCAAGGGCGACTACTTCGCGGTCTTCGACGCGGACTTCGTGCCGAAGCCGGACTTCCTGTTCGAGACCGTGCCGTTCTTCGCCGACGACGGGATCGCCTTCGTGCAGACCCCGCAGTCGTACGGCAACCTCCACAACCTCGTCTCGCGGGGTGCCGGGTACATGCAGACGGTGTTCTACCGGTTCATCCAGCCCGGCCGGAACCGGTTCAACGCGGCGTTCTGCGTCGGGACGAACGTCATCTTCCGCCGCGAGGCCATCGACGAGATCGGCGGCATGTACACCGACTCGAAGTCCGAGGACGTCTGGACGAGCCTGATGCTCCACGAGCGCGGCTGGAAGACCGTCTTCATCCCGATGACCCTCGCCGTCGGCGACGCCCCGGAGACCATCGAGGGCTTCACCAAGCAGCAGCTCCGGTGGGCCACGGGCGGCTTCGAGATCCTGCTCACCCACTTCCCGTTCCGCCCGAAGCACCGGCTGACGATGGACCAGCGACTGCAGTACCTCGTCACCGCGAGCTTCTACCTGACGGGCATCGTCCCCGGGCTCCTCCTGCTCGTGCCGCCGCTCGAGATCTACTTCGACCTGCGCCCGATGAACCTGACGATCGGGGCCGGCGAGTGGGTGCTGTTCTACCTCGGCTTCTACGGCGCGCAGGTGCTCCTCGCGTTCTACGCCCTCGGGTCGTTCCGGTACGAGACGCTCCTGCTCGCCGCGGTCTCGTTCCCGATCTACGCGAGCGCGCTCTGGAACGTCGTCTGCGGCAAGGAACAGGCGTGGCACGTCACCGGTGCCTCCCGTGGTCGGACGCCCTCCCCGTTCAACTTCATCGTCCCGCAGGTGCTCGTGTTCGTGTTCCTGGCGTTGACGAGCGTCGTGGCGGTCTGGCGTGACCTCGACAACGGGCAGCTGACGCTCGCGACGGCCTGGAACACCACGAACACCCTCGTGTTCCTCGCGTTCATCATCGCCGCGTTCCGCGAACAGGCTCGGAACCGTGTGACGGACCGGCTGACCGCGATGCTGGACGGGGTGACGGCATGACCTGGACGAACCGACTCCGGCTGTTCGCGGGACTCATCGTGGTGCTCGTCGTCGCGGCGGCGTGCACGCTCGTCTTCAACCAGCGGCAGAGCGCCGTGGCGAGCACCTCGGCGGCGATCGCCGCGCAGGAGTACGCCGTCGGCACCGACTACGGCGGGACCGTCACCGAGGAGTACGTCGAGGAGGGCGACACCGTCCGGAAGGGCGACCAGCTCCTGCAGGTGCAGAGCCTCCAGCTCGCGCAGGACATCCGGAAGGGCGTCGTGGGCGCGAACACGCAGACGAGCGCGTACGACATCGGCGCCGACGGCTTCATCACGTTCAAGGCCGAGGTCTCCGGCACCGTCGCCAAGGTCGACGTGAAGACCGGCGGATACGTGCAGGCCGGCTCCGAGCTCGGCACGATCCACAAGGAGGACAGCCTCTTCGTCACCTCGAGCTTCATCGTGACGGCCCGGGACTACGGGCGGATCCGGAACGGCGCCGCGGTCGACCTCGTGCTCCCGAACGACACGACGATCCGGGGCACCGTGATGAGCGTCAGCGTCGAGACCAACGACCAGGGGCAGGCGAAGACCACGGTCGACGTCGAGAGCCCCGAGCTCTCCGCGTCGCCGTCGAGCGGCATCACGAGCCCCGGGACGCCGGTGGACGCCACCCTGCACCTGCGGGACGACGGCCGGCTCGCGGGTGTCACGGACCTCGTCCGTGACTTCGCGCGGCAGATCGGACTGTAGCCCCATGCTCCGGCTGCCTCGGTCTGCCCGTCGCGACCAGGCGCCGGACGCGCGCCGTCGGGTCGGCGTGCGCCGTGCCTCCAGGCTGTCCACCAGCGTCACCGTCGTGACGGCCGTCGCGATGCTCGTGACCGCGTGCACCGGCCCTGGAGGCACGGATCACCCCGGCGAGACCACCTCGCCCACCACGGACGGTGCGGCACAGGCGCGCGCGGTCGCCGCTCTCGGCGACGTCGCGTCGTCGAAGGCGGGCGCGATGCGCCTCGCCGACGGCCTGCTGCCGCCGACGAACCGCTGGTTCTCGGGACTCGTCTTCGGCGCGGCACCGCAGCCGGTGTTCCCCAGCCCGATCTCGTGGCAGGTGACCGACGACGGCTTCGCGGCCGGGCTCCCCACCGTCACGGCCACCGAGAAGACCATCGCCGGCGGCGCGACGCAGCAGGTCGGACTCGACCTCGGTGCGACCTCGACCCGGGTGTCGGACTACGACTCGGTGTCCGTGACCGTCGAGCACCGTGACGGCTCCACCGTCCTCGGGCACACGGTGGTCGCCGAGGGCTCGCCGCTCGTGACGTACACCGCCGCGCGTGCCGGCACCGTCACCGCGACCTCGCCGATCGACGGCACCGGGGACGGTACCGGGACCGTCACCAGCGGCGGCCGGACCTGGCAGCTCGTCGTCCGCGACGGGACGATCGACGGCGACGCGATCGACCTGCGGTCCGGCGGCAGCGTCGTGCTCCTGCCGGTCCCGGACGGCGCGACCGCGGCACAGACGGCCCGGCTCGTCGTCGCCGCCCGTCCGCTCACGGGGGTCGCGCTCGACCGCAGCGCCTCGCGGGGAAAGCAGCGCACGACGCTGACGTACGACTTCGGCTCCGGCGACCGGGGCGTGCTCGTCCCGCAGCCGGGGCAGGGCACGACCGGCCTGGAGTGCACCGGCCTGCACTACGAGACCGTCCAGGGACCGGCCCCGGTCTGCACCGGCACCGCCCTGCGGTTCGCGGTCGACACGGTCCGGCCCTCGGACACCCTCGACCTGTCGGGGCTGTCGTCCGCGGAGCGAGCGGCGCTCGTCACCCAGGTCCGCGCCGACGCGTCCACGGTGGATGCCTCGTCGTACGCCGCGGACAGCTACGGCGGCGGGAAGGACCTGTACCGCGTCGCGAACCTGTACCGGCTCGCGACGCAGCTCGACCTCTCGTCGGTGGCGGACGCGCTGAAGACCTCGGTCGTCGACGAGCTCGACCAGTGGTTCGACCCCGCCGGGTGCGGGACCCGCACGGCGCGGTGCTTCGCCTACGACCCCACGCTGCACGGGCTCGTCGGGCAGGAGGCCTCGTTCGGCTCCGACGAGTTCAACGACCACCACTTCCACTACGGCTACGTGCTGTCCGCAGCCGCGGTCCTCGCCGCCGACGACCCGGCGCTCGTGAGCCGGTGGCGGACCGTGGCCGACCTCGTCGCGGCGGACATCGCGTCACCGGAGGCCACCGCCTCGTTCCCGGCGCTCCGCGTCTACGACCCGTACGTGCAGCACTCGTGGGCGTCCGGGTTCTCGCCGTTCGCCGACGGGAACAACCAGGAGTCGTCGTCCGAGGCCGTCTCGGCGTGGAACGGCGTCGCGCTGTGGGGAGCGGTGTCCGGCTCGTCGTGGGGGTCGTCGTCGGGGTCGTCGTCGCTCCGGTCCGTCGGGACCTGGCTGCTCTCGAACGAGGCGGCCTCGGCCGCGCGGGACGTGCTCGACCCGGACCTGTCCGCGTTCCCGGAGTTCCGGCACCGGGTGGTCTCGCTGACCTGGGGCGGCAAGCGCGACCACGCGACCTGGTTCAGCGCCGCGGCGGCCGCGCCCGCGGGGATCGAGCTCATCCCGATGCCGGCCGTGGCGGCCTCGTACGTCGATGCCGGCGGGGCGGCGCAGATCCGCCGGGTGCTGGCCGAGGCCGTGCCGGACGGGAGGTACGACGTGCAGTTCGGCGACTACCTGCTCATGTACCGGGCGCTGGCATCACGGGCCGATGCGGCCACGGCGCTGCGGGAGGCGCGGGCGTTGCCGGACGCGGTGGTCGACTCGGCGAACTCGCGGTCGTACATGCTGGCGTGGATCATGTCGCGCGCGTAGCGCCGGCGCCGCGCCTCGTCAGGTCTGGCAGCGCGGGCACCAGTAGGTGTCGCGCAGGGTCAGCTCCGACTCACCGAGCTCCCCGTACCGGATCGGCGTCCCGCAGCGCAGGCACGGCTTCCCCGCCCGGCCGTACACCCAGAAGCGCCGACCGGGCCGATCGACCCCGGTGGTCACACGGGCGCTGCGGTCACGGTTGGCGAGGATGAGCCGGCTCGCCAGGGCGATCATCCGCGCCGGGTCGTGCACCTCGCGCACCGGACGAGTCGGCAGGACACCGCGCAGGAAGCACAGTTCGTTGCGGTACACGTTCCCGAGGCCGGCGAGCACCCGCTGGTCGAGCAGTGCGAGGCCGACCGGACGATCAGGGTCCCGCGTCAGGTTCGCCAGCGCGAGGTCGGCGTCCCAGTCGGGACCGAGCAGGTCGGGGCCGAGGTACCCGACGATCTCGGACTCCTGGTCGCGGGGGACGACCTCGAGCACCCCGAGCGCGAAGCCGACCGTCGAGACCTCCGCAGCGTCGAGCACCACCCGTGCCTGGTGTGCCGGGCGACGCCAGCGGTCCCCGGGTGCGTAGACGTCCCACCGCCCCTCCATCTTGAGGTGCGAGTGCACGGTCAGGTCGCCGATCCGGTGGAGCAGGTGCTTGCCACGCGGGACGACCTCGTCCACCGTGCGGCCGACGAGGTCGAGCGTGGCGAACGCCGGCACCCGGAAGTCGCTGCGGGTGAGGACCTTCCCCGCCAGTGCGGCGTGGAGCCGACGGGCGGCGCGGAAGACGGTGTCGCCCTCAGGCACCGGGCGCCCCCGTCGTGCGCTCAGACACGGAGACGCAGCCCCTGCGGCGTGGCGGTGAACCCGGCTTCGCGCAGCGCCGAACCGAGCGGGGTCTCGAGGACGAAGTCGCCGTCCACCCGCTCGACCGAGAGCTTCCGCAGGCCGCTCCGCACGCTCGCGGCGATCGACGCCGCGGCCACGGCGAGGTCCGCCGGGTCGTCGGTGAAGGTCAGCACCGACTTGCCACCGCGTTCGACGTACACCGCGAGGTGCCCGTCGACCGTCGTGACGAGCGCACCCGCCTTGCGCCCGGGCCGGTGCCCGCGGCCCGTCGTCTTCGCGGGAGCGGAGTCGGCGGGCGCACCGGAACGACCAGCGGTACCGTCGGCGCTGCCCGGACCGTCGTCGTCGGGCCCGGCGGCGGTGTCGGACGGCCACGGCAGCGATGCCCCGTACGCGTTCGCCGGGTCGGTCGCCGCGAGGGTCAGGGCATCACGCGGCCGGTCCGGGTCGGCCCGTTCGTCGTCGTCGATGTCGCGCGCGTACGTGCGGAGCCGGTCGACGGTGGGCCCCGTCGCGAACTGCGCGGCGCCGAGACCCTCGACGAAGTAACCCCGGCGCGCCCGGCCGGACTCCTCGAAGCGGGAGAGCACCCGGTACACGCCGGCGAACCCGCCCCGGACGCCCTCGACCTGCACCGCGCCGCGGGTGACGACGCCGTACCGCTCGAGCAGCTGTTCGGCGGTCGCGGCGGCCCGGACGGTCGCGTCGGACTCGGCGAGGGGGAGCAAGGACCACCGGCCGCCGACGGACGGCGGACCGGACTGGGTCGGCATCGTCGGCCGACGACGCCCGCGGTACGCCCGTGCGCGGGGTGCGCTCGAGCTCTTCGCCTTCCCGCCGAGCATCGCCCGCAACGGCGCGAAGGTGTCGTTCGTGATCTGTCCGGCCCACACCAGGTCCCACAGTGCGGTCGACAGGGCGGTGTCGTCGGTGCTGCCCACGGCCTGACCGAGCTGCCGGAAGAAGTACGCGCCGCCGCCCGCGAGCGCACCGAGCACGTCCCGCTGGAGCTCGGTCGTCTCGTCGCCGGAGGGCTCCGCCAGGGTCGTGGCCGCGGTGTCGGCGAGGTGCAGGCGGATCCAGCCGTCGTTGCCCGGCAGGGTGCCGCCGCCGGACCAGAGGACCTCGCCCGTGGCGGTGAGCTCGTCGAGCATGCTCGGCGCGTAGTCGCCGACGCGTGCCGGCAGCACGAGGGTCTCCCATGCGCTCGCGGGCAGTGCCACCCCGGCGAGCTGGTCGACGACCTGGAGCACCCCGTCGACGCCGCGCAGCCCACCGCGGGTACCGGCGGTCCGGACGTGCTGCCACGCGGGCAGGAACCGCGCGAGGGCGTCCGGGGCGACGGGCTCGACCTCGTGCCGGAGCGCCGCGAGCGACTTCGTGCGGATGCGGCGGAGCACCTCGGCGTCGCACCACTCCGCACCCTGGCGATCGGGACGGAACTCGCCCTCGACCACGCGACGGTCGGCGACGAGGCGGCGCAGGGTGTCCTGCACGACGGCGATCCCGAGCCCCAGCCGTCCGGCGGCGTCCTGCGCGGAGAACGGCCCGTGCGACCGGGCGTACCGGCCGACCAGGTCGCCGAGCGGGTCGGCCACCGGTTCGACGAACGCCGTCGGCACGCCGATCGGCAGGGGCACCCCGAGGGCGTCGCGCAGGCGGGAGGCGTCCTCGATCACGGCCCAGCGGGTCGCGCCGGCGTGCGAGAACGCGAGCACGCGGCGGTCTCGCTCGAGCGCGGCGAGCACGGTCTGCACCTCGGTCGTGGCTGCGGCGCGGTCGTCCGCCTCCGCCAGCCAGCTCCGGTCCACGATCTCGTCGAGGTCGAGCGCGCCCACGAGCCGCAGGACGTCGACGATCCCCTCGGCGTCGCGCGCCCGGCGGTCCGGCGAGAGCCGCTGCAGGTCACGCTCGACCGAGGCGATGACCGCCGGGTCGAGCAGCTCGCGGAGTTCGGCACGACCGAGCAGCTCGCCGAGCAGCGTCGAGTCGAGGGACAGTGCGGCCGCCCGACGCTCGGCGAGCGGGGAGTCCCCCTCGTACATGAACGCGGCGACGTACCCGAAGAGCAGCGAGCGCGCGAACGGTGACGGCGTCTCCGTCTCGGTCTCGACCAACCGGATGCGCCGGCCCGCGATGTCGTCCGCGATCCCCAGCAGGGCGGGCACGTCGTACACGTCCTGGAGGACCTCGCGCACGGTCTCGAGCACGATCGGGAAGGACGGGTACTTCTGGGCGACCTCGAGCAGCTGCGAGGCCCGCTGCCGCTGCTGCCAGAGTGGGGACCGCTGCCCGGGGTTCCGGCGGGGCAGCAGGAGGGCCCGCGCGGCGCACTCACGGAAGCGCGCGGCGAACAGCGCCGACGCCCCGACCTCGTCCGTCACGAGCGCTTCGAGGTCGTCCCGCTCGAACACGAACAGGTCGGCGCCGGGAGGCTCGGCATCGGTCTCGGGGATGCGCACGACGATCCCGTCGTCGGCGGCCATGGCGTCGCCGTCGATCCCGTGGCGCTCACGGAGTCGTGCGGCGACGGCCAGGGCCCACGGCGCGTGCACCTGCATGCCGTACGGCGAGTGCAGGATGAGCCGCCAGTCGCCGAGCTCGTCACGGAAGCGCTCGATCACCAGGGTCGTGTCGTTCGGCACGTGTCCGGTCGCGGCGCGCTGGTCACGGAGGAAGGTGAGCAGGTTCGTCACGGCCCGCTCGTCGAGCCCGCCGGCGGCGACCCTGGCACGAGCGTCGTCGTCGGAAGCCCCCTCGACCTCGCGCACGAAGGCCCCGGTGGCACGGCCGAGTTCCGCCGGGCGACCGATGCCGTCGCCCTTCCAGAACGGCACGCGGCCCGGCTGCCCGAACGCGGGGCTGACGATCACCCGGTCGTGGGTGATCTCCTCGATGCGCCAGCTCGTCGCACCCAGCGCGAAGACGTCGCCGACGCGGGACTCGTAGACCATCTCCTCGTCGAGCTCGCCGACGCGCGAGGCCTTCTCACCGACCATGAACACGCCGAACATGCCGCGGTCGGGGATCGTCCCGCCGCTGGTGACCGCGAGCCGCTGGGCACCCGGACGCCCGGTCAGGGTGCCGTGCACACGGTCCCACACCAGGCGCGGGCGGAGCTCGGCGAACTCGTCGCTCGGGTAGCGCCCGGTCACGAGGTCGAGCGTGGCCTCGAACGCGGAGCGGGGCAGACCGCTGAACGGGGCGCTCCGCCGCACGAGCTCGAACCAGTGCTCGACGTCGACCGTGTCGATCGCCCCCGCTGCCACGGTGTGCTGCGCGAGGACGTCGAGCGGGTTCGCCGGCACCGAGATCGACTCGATCTGCCCGGCGACCATCCGCTCGACCGTCACGGCGCTGTTCACCAGGTCGGCGCGGTGCTTCGGGAACAGCACGCCGCGGGAGATCTCGCCGACCTGGTGCCCGGCGCGACCGACGCGCTGGAGGCCGCTGGCGACCGAGGGCGGTGCCTCGACCTGCACGACGAGGTCGACCTCGCCCATGTCGATGCCGAGCTCGAGCGAACTCGTCGCGACGACGCAGCGCAGTCGACCGGACTTCAGGTCGTCCTCGATGATGGCGCGTTGGTCCTTCGAGACGGAACCGTGGTGGGCGCGGGCGAGGACCGGCACCGCGGCGTCGGAGCCCCCGCCACCGGTCTGCCCGGACGCGCCGATCACCTGCGCCGGGGGCCGCTTCGTGCCCTGCGGTGCGACGGCGTGTGCCGAGGTCCGTGCCGGCGACTGCGGACGCCCGCGCGCGACCGGCAGGCCGTCGTCGGCGGGGGAGGCCCCGGCCGGCACCAGCGCCCCGTCACCGACCGAGCCCGCCGCCGCGAGCACGCGTTCTTCGTGGATCTCGTTGAGCCGTGCCGTCAACCGCTCGGCCAGGCGGCGGGAGTTCGCGAACACGATGGTCGACCGGTGTTCCTCGACCAGGTCGACCACGCGTTCCTCGACGTGGGGCCAGATCGACCCGTTCGTCGGTGACTCGGTCGCGTCCGCACCGACGGGCGGTGCACCGAGCTCGGCCATGTCGTCGACCGGCACGACGACCCGCAGGTCGAACGTCTTCTGCGCCGGCGGGGCGATGATCGACACCGGTGCGCGTCCGCCGAGGAACCGCGCCACCTCTTCCGGGGGGCGCACCGTGGCCGACAGCCCGATGCGCTGCACGGGCTTCTCGAGCAGGTCGTCGAGCCGTTCGAGCGAGACCGCCAGGTGGGCGCCGCGCTTGGTGGACGCGACGGCGTGCACCTCGTCCACGATGACGGTGTCGACGTTCACCAGGGTCTCGCGCGCCTGCGAGGTGAGCATGAGGTACAGCGACTCCGGCGTCGTGATGAGGATGTCCGGCGGCTGCCGCAGCAGCTTCTGCCGATCGGACGACGGGGTGTCACCGCTGCGGACCCCGACCGTGACGTCGGGTGGCTCGAGCCCGAGGCGCCGCGCGGTCTGGGTGATGCCGACGAGCGGGCTGCGCAGGTTCCGTTCGACGTCGACGCCGAGGGCCTTCAGCGGGGACACGTAGAGCACCCGGGTTCGCTGCTTCGCGGGCGGACGGTCGGTCGAGCTGATGAGTCGGTCGATCGACCACAGGAACGATGCCAGCGTCTTGCCGGACCCCGTCGGGGCGATCACGAGCGCGTGCTGCCCGGTGGAGACGGCGTCCCACGCACCGGCCTGCGCCGGGGTCGGTGCGGCGAAGGCGCCGCGGAACCACTCCGCGGTGGCGGGGGAGAAGCGCTCGAGGACGTCCGTCATGGTCCGTCCCATCCTGCCCGTCACCACCGACAGCGGCCCGTGCGGACGTACCCCTTGACAGAGCGATAGTTACCGATCTATCGTTAACACATCGCGATACGACGAAGATGATTCCGGTCAGACCGTTCGCGAGCCGACTCAGCACGACGGAAGGACGCATCATGCGACCCATGCACAACGACTTCGACACCACCCAGCACCCGCGCGGCCCCCGCTTCGGCGGCCCGCGGCAGCACCACGGCGCCGGCTTCCCCGGCCGCGACCGCGGTGACCACGACCACGGCGGACGCGGCGGCTTCGGCCCCGGCTTCGGCCGCGGCTTCGGACCCGGCTTCGGCGGTCCGGGGTTCGGCGGTCCCGGCTTCGGCCGCGAACGCCGTCGCCGCGGCGACGTCCGCCTCGCGATCCTCGGCCTGCTGGCCGAGGGCCCGCAGAACGGCTACGCCGTCATCAAGACCATCGCCGAACGCACCGGCGGCGCCTGGAAGCCGAGCCCCGGTTCGGTCTACCCGACGCTCCAGCAGCTCGTGGACGAGGACCTCGTCGTCTCCACGGGTGACGGCCGGAAGACGCTCTTCGAGCTCACCGACGCCGGCAAGGCCGAGGCGGAGGCGAAGGCGGACGAGATCGCCGCGGCCTTCGACGCGCCGGGTCTCCCGGACTCGTCCCGCGAGTTCATCGAGGCGCTCCGGAAGACCATGGGCGTCCTGCACATGTACCGCACCAGCGCGACGGAGGAGCAGGCGAAGGCGGCGACCGCCAAGATCGACCAGCTCCGCAAGGACCTCCTGCAGATCCTCGCCGACTGACGTCGGAACCCGTGACGGGAGGCGCGGTGCCAGCTGGCACCGCGCCTCCCGTCCGCATCGTGAGCAGCAATGGTCGAGTCCGCACGTCGGACCCGACCATTTCTGCTCACCAAGCGCGCCGCGGGACGCGCCGAGCGCGCCTACGCGCCGACGAACGCGGCCACGTCCGCCAGCTCCGCTGCGGACACCGCGTGGGGCAGGCCCTCGTACGTGCGATCCGTCACGGTGGTGTTCGTCGCCGCCCACGCCTGCGTCCGGGCGGTGGCCTCGCCGGGGATCACCGGGTCGAGGTCGCCGTGCCCGAGGAACACCCGGGGCCGGACGGCGGCGACTGCTTCGTCACGCGAGTCCGTCACGCCCGGCACGACGAACCCGGACAGCGACACCGCGAACGCGAACGCAGCGGGCCGTGCCCGGAGCAGTTGCAGCGCCATCGACCCGCCCTGCGAGAACCCGAGCAGTCCGATCCGCGGGTGATCGGCCGCGACCGAGTCGATCCACTCGAAGACTCCGGCGACGGACTCGTCGACGGGCCCGAGCGCCGGGGAGCCCGGCGTCCCGAGCGGGTACCAGCTGTACCCCTGCCCGAACGGCATCGGCGCACGCAACGACGCCATGGTCCACGACGACGGCAGCGCCGGGGCGAGTCCGAGCAGGTCGCGCTCGTTCGACCCCACCCCGTGCATCGTCACGAGCAGCGGCGTCCCCGCACGCTCGGAGGGGCTCCGGGTCCACTGCACGGCATCGCGATCGATCATGTGGACGACAGTAGTTGACGCATCAACCATCCCCAACCCCCGCGCCTTCCGCCGAACTCGCCGCGGTGACTGGTAGACACGGTGCATGGCCTCGCTGCGCACCCCCGACCCCGACTCCGGCTGGCTGTCCGACGAGGAGCTCGCGAACGTCCGCCGTCGACTGCCGATCTGCTACGTCGAGGCGGTGCCCGTCCGCACCGACGGCCTCGGCGTCGTCACCGAGGTGGGCGTGCTGCTGCGCGTCGCCCCGAGCGGTTCCATCGCCCGCACGCTCGTCTCCGGGCGCGTGATGTTCGGCGAGTCGATCCGGACCGCACTGTTCCGGCACCTCGAGAAGGACCTCGGGCCGATGGCGTTCCCGCAGCTGCCGTCGAGCCCCACCCCGTTCACCGTGGCCGAGTACTTCCCGCTGCCCGGCGCGTCCGTCTACACGGACGAACGGCAGCACGCGATCTCCCTCGCGTACGTCGTCCCCGTGACCGGCACGTGCGAGCCCCGGCAGGACGCCCTCGAGCTGACCTGGATGAGCCCGATGGAGGCGGCCTCCGACGCCGTCGCCGACGAGATGGAGGGCGGTCGCGGAGCGCTCCTCCGCGCCGGACTCGCATCGGTCGGCGCCCTCATGTAGCGGCCGACGCCACCCGCACACGACGAAGCCCCCGGATCCGAATCGGACCCGGGGGCTTCGCAGCGCGGTACTGGACCGGCTTACTTGTTGTCGTTCTTGAGGCTGTCGGCCACGCCTGAAGCGGCGTCCTTGACGTTCGTACCTGCCTGCTTGGTGTCGGCCTTGACCTGATCGGTCTTGCCTTCAGCCTTGAGGCGGTCGTTGTCCGTCACGTTCCCGACGGCTTCCTTGGCCTTGCCAGCTGCCTTCGCAGCGGCGTTCTTGACGTCTTCGATCCCAGCCATAGGCTCTCCTTCCGACAGCGGACAGTTCCCCGTCAGCCGCTCGCGCGGCATCCGGTGAAGGAGAACCTACGCCCGTGGAGTGCGTCCGTGCTCAGGCGGCGTGGAGGTTGAGATCGAGAGGTCAGCGCGCGGAACCGGCGGGACGGGAGGCGCGGCGCGAGCCACCACGACGGTTGCCGCCCGACTCGGTGCCGGACCCACGACCGGCGGCGTAGCCGCCCTCCGAGGACCAGACCGGAGCGGACCCGCCACGGACGGTGTCGCTCGACGCGCGACGGCTGCCACCACTGCGGCGACCGCCGGACGCGGCACCCGAGCGCTGCCCACCGGCGGATCCGGTCGACGCGCCGGCGCCGGCCTCGGCGGGACGACCGCCGCGACGCCCTGCACCGGACGACCCGGAAGCCGAGCCGGTGCGCGCGGGCTGCGCCGCGCCTCCGGGACGACCGCCGCGACCACGGCGACGGCCGCCGCCCGCGTTGTCGGACTCGGTGGTGCGCGGCTTGGGCTGGCGCTGCTGCTGTGCCGGCTGCTCCGGGGCGACGTGGCGGACCGGAGCGATCTCGCCGACCAGCTCCGTGACGGCGGGGGAGTTCGCCGTGACCTGCTGCGGAGTGACCTTGATCGCGGCCGCACGCATCATCTGCGCGACGTCGCGACGCTCGGCGGGCATCGTCACGGTGACGACGTCGCCGGACGAACCGGCGCGGGCGGTGCGGCCCGAGCGGTGCAGGTACGCCTTGTGCTCGGTCGGCGGGTCGACGTGGACGACGAGCTCGACGTGGTCGACGTGCACACCGCGGGCGGCGACGTCGGTGGCGACGAGCACGAGGGCCTCGCCGGAGGAGAACTTCGCGAGGTTCCGCTCACGGGCACCCTGCGACAGGTTGCCCTGCAGGTCGACGGCCGGGATGCCCTGGCTGCTGAGCTGCTTGGCGAGGCGCTTGGCGTGGTGCTTCGTGCGCATGAAGAGGATGCGACGACCGGTGCCGCTCGCGAGCGTCCGGACGAGGTCCTTCTTCGCATCGGCGTCGGCGACCTCGAACAGGTGGTGGGTCATCGCCTCGACGGGGCTGTTCGCCTCGTCGACCGAGTGCATGACCGGGTTGTGCAGGAACTTCTTGACGAGCTTGTCCACGCCGTTGTCGAGCGTGGCGGAGAACAGCAGACGCTGCCCCTGCTCGGGCGTGGCTTGCATGATCTTGGTCACACCGGGCAGGAAGCCCATGTCGGCCATGTGGTCGGCCTCGTCGAGGACGGTCACCTCGATGTCACCGAGGTTGACGTGGCCCTGCTGCATGAGGTCGGCGAGACGGCCGGGGCACGCCACGACGACGTCCACGCCACCGCGCAGGGCGTCGACCTGGCGACCCTGCCCGACGCCGCCGAAGACGGTCGTGGTGTTCAGGCCCATGGCCTTGGCGAGCGGGGCGAGGGCGACGTCGATCTGGGTCGCGAGCTCACGGGTGGGGGCGAGCACCAGGGCACGGGGCCGGCCGGCGCGGCGCTTGCGGCCACTGGCGGCGAGGCGGGCGACGAGCGGGATCGCGAACGCGATCGTCTTGCCGGAGCCGGTGCGGCCACGGCCGAGGACGTCCTTGCCCTGCAGGGAGTCGGGGAGCGTGTCCTCCTGGATGGGGAACGCGGTCTCCTTGCCCTGGTCGGCGAGGACGGCGACCATCGGCGCGGGGACGCCGAGGTCGGAGAAACGGATGTCTTCGTTGGTCATGGTGACCTTTCCAACCGGAGTGCTCCGGCTGTGGTCGCGCTTGCGAGGCAGCGCGCGGGCGGGATGCGCGCCAACGGGTGTGGCTGGCGCAGTCGCCGCAGCAGAGAAGCCTGGCACCTTCGGGAGGTGCTCGATCATCGGTCCGTGGACCGGGAGTTCGGGGGCGTCCGTACGACGCACGAGGCGATCGGCGCCTCGAGTACGTCCAGCATAGCGTGCGCGGGTCGGATCCCCCAGGCCGAGGTGTCCGCCGGCTCGTGCGAGGATGCACCGGTGCGCACCAGAACCGTCCTGCTGACCGTCGCGACGGCCCTCGTCGCCGTCCTGGGCACGGCGTCCTGCGCCGCCGCGGCGCCCGCCGCGTCGTACCGGAACCTGCCCACCTCGGGTGTCCCCGACTACCAGTTGGGCGGCTCGTACACGCCGCCGGCAGGTGTCACGATCGTCGAGCGCGACAGCACCGCACGACCGGCGACGGGGAAGTACTCGATCTGCTACGTCAACGGCTTCCAGACCCAGCCGGAGGACGCCGCGATGTGGAAGCGCGACCACCCGACGGCGATCCTCCGCGACCGATCGGGCCAGCCGGTGTCCGACCCGGGCTGGCCGGACGAGATGTTGCTCGACACGACGACCGCTGCGAAGCGCGCGACGATCGTACGGGTCCTGACGAAGTCCGTCGCCCGGTGCGCCGATCGCGGGTTCGACGCCGTCGAGTTCGACAACCTCGACTCGTGGACGCGCTCGAAGGGGAAGCTGACGCGGTCCGGGAACCTCGCACTCGCCGCCGCGCTCGTCCGTCTCGGGCACGGCGAGGGGCTCGCGGTCGGGCAGAAGAACACGCCGCAGCTCGGGGCGTCCGGGCGGAAGCAGACCGGCTTCGACTTCGTGGTCGCCGAGGAGTGCTTCGTCTACCAGGAGTGCGGCGAGTACACGAAGGCGTACGGCAAGCGGGTCATCGACGTCGAGTACTCGGACAACAGCGAGCAGCCGTGGTCTTCGGTGTGTGCCTCGGCGAAGCGGCCGGCGATGACGATCCTGCGCGACCGGGACCTCGTGACGCCGTCGAGCGACGACTACGTGTTCGAGCGCTGCTGACGCAGCGCCCGCGCCCGCGTCAGGCGGGCCAGGCGTCCCGCAGCGCGGCAGCTGCCTGGTCGGCGGACAGCCCCGCGGCCCGTGCGGCGGCAGCGAGGGCACGGGCGGCATCGGTCACCGACGACGGCACCTCGGCCGGTCGGATCACCCGCGTACCGGCGCCGCGTGCGGTCTGCACGAGCCCGGCCTCTTCCAGCAACTGGTACGCCCGCGCCACGGTCCCGGCGGCGAGCCCGAGTTCATCCGCGAGTCCACGGACGCTCGGCAGTCGTTCACCGTCCACGAGGTACCCGGCGCTGATCTGCGCGGCGATCTGGGACCGGACCTGCTCGAACGGCGGGATGCGCCCTCCGGCGTCGATCGCGACGAGACCCGACATGTGCTCCACCCTAGAAGTCGTACTGCTCGCCGACGGGGATCGGGACGGCGACGGTGTTGCCCGGAGGCGCGAGCGGGCACGCCCACGCCGGGTCGTACGCGCACGACGGGTTGTAGGCGAAGTTGAAGTCGAGGACGAGCTCGCCGTCGTCGCCCCCGAGGTCCGCGCCCTTGATCGTGTCGACGAGGTAACGTCCGCCGCCGTAGGTCCCGCGGGCCTTGCCGGCGCTGGAGTCCTTGACCGGGATGAACACGCCGCCCGCGTAGCCGCCGTGCGACCACACGTCGAGGGAACCGATGCCGGCCAGGGTCACGACGCCGAGCCGGTCGAAGTGCACGATGCCGTCGGTACCCGTCTCGACGTCCATCGCGAGGGGCTCCGCCGGCTCGATCCGGGCACGGAAGCGCCACGACGGGTCGTAGTCCGGGACGGGCAGGGACTCGAAGTCGCGGGCGTCCTCGTCGAGGAGCGGGCTGGCCGGGTGCTCGCCGAACATCGCGTCACGGGTCTCGCGCCACAGTGCGTGGGCGGTCTCCGGGTCGGTCGTCGCCCGCACCCGTCGGTACAGGTCGAAGGTCATCCGCCGCCAGTCCACGGTGGCGAGCGTGCTGTGCACGCGGTCGTCGGTTGCCGGCTCATGCGTCTGGCTCACGGTACGAGCGTACGCCCTGCCTGGAGGAACGGCGCGGGTCCGGCGGTCAGGCCGCGGCTCGTCGGGCGCGCCGCCAACCGGGCGCGAGGGCGCGCATCCGCAGCGCGCGCCACTGCCAGATCACCCACATCCCCGGCCAGAGCAGGACTCCGAGCACCGCGGGCCGCATCCGGTACGAGAGCCGGTCGACGAGGAGCGTCCGACCGTCCCCGAGGTCGACGGTCGCCATCCGGTGCTGCATCGACATCCGTCCGAACAGCCCGCTCGTGCCACCGCCGTTGTCGCGTTGCACGGGCACACCGCGCACCTCGTACAGGTCGAGGTCGACGTGCGTGTCGCCGCTCGGGACCACGCCGAAGGCGCTCGCGGTGATCGGGTGCGGCTCGCCCGGCACCCAGCGCACCGGGAACCCCTGCGGATCGCGCGACCGGTAGACCAGGAACGGCTTCGTCACGGCGACCATCACCGCCGGGGACAGCAGCGCGTCACGCACGGCCTCGACCGGTGCGTCGAGGGTGATCCGGATGCCCACGTGCATGCCGCGAACGCTACTCGGACCCGGTGGACGAGCGGCGGGCCCGGCGGCAGGCGTGCCGGACGGCACCGCGTCAGGCGTGACGGGCGGCTCGGCGTCGAGCACCCTCGGCGCGGTCGTGCCGACGGAGCCGTTCGGCGAGGGACAACCGGACGGTCGGCCACTCCGACGCGATGACGGAGAACACCACGGTGTCCCGCAGCGTGCCGTCACGGCCGATCGAGTGGTTCCGGAGCACCCCGTCCTGCTTCGCACCGAGTGCCGCGATGGCCGTGCGGGACTGGAGGTTGTGCCAGTGGGTCCGGAACTCGACCGCGATGCACTGCCAGACGTCGAACGCGTGCGAGAGCATGAGCAGCTTCGCCTCGGTGTTGATGCCCGTGCGCTGCGTCGACCGCGACAGGAACGTCGCACCGATCTCGACCCGGCGGTTGCCCGTGTCGGGGTTGAGGAACGTCGTCGACCCCACGACCCGGCCGGTCGGGCGGTCGCGCACCGCGAACGGCACCATCCGTCCCGCTGCCTGCTCGGCGAGCCGCCGGTCGATCTCGTCGTCGACCTGCGCCGGGGCGGGGATCGAGGTGTACCAGGTGCGCCACAGATCGCCGTCCGCGACCGCCGCCCGCAGGTCGTCCGCGTGCTCGGAGCCGAGGGGCTCGAGCGTCACGCGGTCGCCGGTCAGAGTGGGTGCGGGGGCGATCTCCATGGCAACAGATCCTACGGTCGCCGACCCTGACGAACCCCGGACGGCGGAGCACCTGTGGAAAGGATCAGGGACCCGCCGACGGCTATCGTGTCGCAGGTGGCAGCACGCACGCAGGAGAAGTACCAGGTCCGCTTCGCATGGGGGACCGGCGGCGCCGCGCGGATCGCTCCGGGGACGCACCTGGTCGTCTGGGTCGACGTCCTCCCGGCGTCCGCGGCGCACGACGGACCCGCCCGCCGACGGGCGCTCCGCGCGGTCGCCGCGCAGGTGCCGGACGGTCCGGAGGTCGTGCTCGGCCACCTCGGCAACGCGACGGCGGTCGCGGAACGCGTGACGCGCCTCCAGGCCGAACGCGGTGACCGCTGCGTCGTCGCGATCGTCGCCGCCGGACGCCACCACGCACCCGGTGACGACGCCGCGGAAGCGGCGGGCGAGGCCGCGGACGTGCCGGACGCGCCGGACTTCGCGGTCGAGGACCTGCTCGCGGCCGGAGCCGTCGTCGACGCGCTCGCCGAGGTCGGGATCGACCACACCTCGCCCGAGGCGGCGGCCGCCTGTGCCGCGTACACGGGACTGCGGCGGGCGGTGAAGCACCTGGTCAGCGCTTCCGAGGCGGCCGCGGCGCTCGCACCGGCCGACGTGCACGCGGCGCTCGCGGTGGACGGCCAGCTGGAGACCCTGCGGGAATCGAGTTCGCGCGCGTAGCGTTCGACCTCCACATCCGGTACCCCGCCGGAACGCAGAGCGAAGGAGCGTGCCGTGAAGGCAGTCGTCGGAGACACCGTGATCGCCGAGGCCCCGCAGGAGGACCTCATCCAGATCGAGGGCAACTGGTACTTCCCGCCGTCGAGCGTGAAGAGCGAGCTGTTCACCGAGAGCCCCACCCAGTACCACTGCCCGTGGAAGGGCGACACGCAGTACTACACGGTGAACGTCGACGGGCAGGCGCTGCAGGACAACGCCTGGTCGTACCCGACGCCCATCCCGTCGTCGTTCGACCGTGTCGGCAAGGACTACTCGGGCTACGTGGCGTTCTGGAAGGGCGTCCGCGTCGTCGACTAACCGGCCAGCGTCAGCACGATGAGCGCCACGTTGAGCGCGACGATCACCAACGCGATGACCCCCGCGACGACGCGGGTGGTCATCGCGTTGACGTCTGCACCCATCACGCTGCGGCGGGACGTGTAGACGACCAGCGGCACGATCGCGAAGGCGATCCCGAAGCTCAGCACGACCTGGCTCACCACGAGCAGCATCGTCGCGTCGGCGTTCACCGCGAGCAGGACGATGGCCGGCACGAGCGTGACCAGCCGTCGGGCCAGCAGCGGGATCCGCACGTGCAGCAGTCCCTTCATGATCTCGGCGCCGGCCATGCAGCCCACCGAGGTCGAGGCGAGTCCCGACGCCAGCAGCCCCACCGCGAACAGCACGCCCACGACGGGGCCGACGTGCTCGGCGATCGCCCGCTGCGCTCCGGGGATCGAGTCCGTGTCGGCGACCCCGGGCAGCGTCGCCGCCGCGAGGACGAGCATGCAGATGTTCACCCCGCCGGCCACCAGGAGCGCCAGTCCGACGTCCCAGCGCGTCGCGACGAGCACCCGACGACGCTCCGGGCCCGCCGGGACGTCGCCGTGCCGGTCGCGCGCCAGGGCGGAGTGCAGGTAGACCGCGTGCGGCATCACCGTCGCGCCGAGCATCGAGGCGGCGAGCATCACCGACTCGGACCCCTCGAACCGCGGGACGAGTCCGGAGACGAGCTCGCCCGGTGACACCTGCGCGAACAGCAGCCCGGCGCAGAACCCCACCGTGAGGATCGCGAGCATCGCCGTCACGACCGCCTCGAACGTCCGGGTGCCGCGGTGGCTCTGCAGGGTGAGGATCGCCATCGAGACCACGCCGGTGATCACCCCGCCGGCGACGAGCGGCAGCCCGAACAGCAGGTGCAGCGCGAGTGCGCCGCCGATGACCTCGGCGATGTCGGTCGCGGCGGCCACGACCTCGGCCTGCGCCCAGAACAGCAGTCGGGGAGTGCGCTTCATCCGCAGGCCGAGGTGCTCCGGCAGGGACTTGCCGGTGACGACGCCGAGCTTGGCGGAGAGGTACTGCACGACGACCGCGCTGGCGTTCGCGGCGACGAGGACCCAGAGCAGCAGGTAGCCGTACTTCGCGCCCGCGGTGAGGTTCGCGGCGACGTTGCCGGGGTCGACGTAGGCGATGGCGGCCACGAACGCGGGGCCGAGCAGGGTCAGGCCGGCCGCGCGCTTCCGAGGCGTGGTCGTCTCGGCAGGACGGGCAGCGGTGTCGGTCATGCAGACAGCATGCCAGAGGATTCGGCGCGCCGAATCCTTGTTTTCGTGTGGCACGCGAATCGGCCCGGGCCGGAGCCACGAGCAGGCCAGGAGGCGCGGGTCGGCTCAGACCGCCGCGCGTCGGGCCCGGTGCGCCCGCACCTTCGCCCGGTTGCCGCACCGCTGCATCGAGCACCACCGGCGTGTGCCCCCGCGCGACGAGTCGTAGAAGACGAGGCCGCAGTCGTCCGCCGAGCACCGGCTCAAGCGCGTCGGCTGTCCGTCCGCGGCGACGTCGTCGAAGCCGACCTCGGTGAACAGGGCCACGGCGTCCCGTGCGACGCTCGACAGCGCCTGGGCGAGCCGCACCCGGTTCGCGCCCGCACGACGACGACCACCGGGGAGGCTCGGCGGCACGTCCGGCAGCGCGGCGAACAGGTTGACCGTGTCGATGTCGTCCGGTGCCGGGCGCGTGCGACCCGTCCCGGCGCGGAGGCCGGCAGCCACCGCGGTCCGTTCCGCCGCGGTCGAGGCCGGACCCGGAGCCGCGGCGACGGCCAGCCGGGCGATCGCTGCACGGAGGGCCCGGGCGTCCTGCAGCTCGCGGGCGGTCGCGCCGACGTCGATCGGCTCGGTGTGGTCGCTCAGCCACTCGTCGAGGTCGGCCGGTGTCGCGAGCAGTTCGCCGAGCTGCGCTCGCGGACGTCGGCCGTCCGCGTCGTCGGCGAACCCGCCGGTGTGCGCGAAGTCGAGGGCGATCCGTCCGGCGTCGAAGAACCACGTGGAACCGGTGTCCGTGCGGATGTGCTGCCCCGTGTGCATCCGCCCAGGCTAACGGGTTACCGGCGCGCCTCCGCATGCGATCGGCATCATGCGGTAGCTCGGCTGGCCTCCGCCGCCCGGCGCTCCCACGCGATGACGTTCCGGGCGTCGAACCGGCGGGAGCACTTCGCGCACGCCAGCGGCCGGGTCGGGGTGCGGTAGCGGAAGTGCTCGTGCCCGGCCGGACAGGTGCCGATCCACGGTGCGAGTTCGCTCGCCACGGGGCCGTCGTACAGGCGCGAGCCCGTGTAGCCGAGTGCCTTCGCCGTCCGGCGCCACGTGGGTCCGTGGCCGGCGCGGGCCCCGGCCACCGCGTGCGCGATCTCGTGCAGGAGCACCTGGTCGACGTCGTCCTCGGAGAACCGCACGGCGAGGTGGCGGCTCACCGTGATGCGCTTGCGGGCGAAGTCGCACTGGCCCGCCCGGGTCTTCGCGTGGTCGAACCCGAACGACCAGCTGCCCGCCCCGAGGTGTGCCGTCATCAGGTGTTCGGCGCGGGACCGGACGGCCTCGAGCGTCGTCACCGTTCGTCGTCGCCGGGTTCGTCGCGCCCGGCCTGGCCCTTCTGCGCGGCACGTGCGGCGATGCGGCCCCAGAGTTCGTCCGCCTCGGTCCGGGCGGCGTCCGGCGCACCGAGGACCCGGCGGCGCACCGTCGGGGTCTGCTGCACGGGCTCCGGAGCGCGGGGTGCGGCCGGTTCGTCCTCGTCCGCACGGCGTGCGGCGACGTCGCGGGCGGTGCGCGGCTTGTCCTCGGCCGGGGGCTGCGCGACCGAGGCCCGGAGCGCTGCCTCGACCGCCGTGCGGAGCGCCTCGGTGCGCTCCGACGGCGCACCGGCCTGGCGGAACGCCTGGTACGCCCGGGACAGCGCGGCACGGGCCTCGTCGAAGCGGGAGAGTTCGAACAGCGACCAGCCCTCGAGCTCGGCCGCTGCGCCCTCGAGCTCCGGCCACTCCTCGGTCCGGGCGGTGTCCCGTGCCAGGGCCGACTCGGTCGCGGCACGCTCGTACCGCCCCAGGTCGTGCAGGACGTGGGCGCGACGGATCCGTGCGGAGACCTTGTCCGAGCGCTCCCCCGTGAACATCGTCAGGCGGAAGACCTCCTCGGCGATGACGAGCGACTCGTCGAGCCGACCGAGCAGGCGGAGGAGCTCGGCACGCTCCGCGAGCGCCTCGGTGCTGCGGCTCTGTCCGAGGTCGCGCAGCCGCTGCTGGACGGCGTCGGCGTCGACCGCGGGGCGCAGGCTGATCGGAGCGAAGGTGCTGCCGGGGCTCACGCCGGCCGTCACGGGCGCCGCATGACGCGGTTCCCGGGCGCGGTCGGTGCGGTCGGGCTGCTGGCGGTCGTCGGGCGGGAGGGACATCGGTTCGAGGGTAGCCGCGCCGCCCCGAGAGCGAGCGGTGCCACGCGCACGGGGGTCACGCTCGTGTCGACCGCGGGGACGAGGACGGCCCGCCGTGCGGGTGCACGACGGGCCGTCCGGGACGGTCTCCGGAGCTCAGCTGCCGCCGTTCACCACCGCCGCGGCCGCGACGCCGATGTAGGTGGCGAAGGTCGCGATCGTGGCGACGACCGCGAGGATGATCGCGAACACACCCCAGCCCCGGCCGCGCTTCGTGACGATCGCGACGATGCCCTGCACGAGCGCCCAGAGGCCGAGGAGCGCAGCGATCCCGGCGACGATCGCCCCGACCCCGAGCTGTGACACGACGTTGGGGTCGTTCATGAGCTGCTGCTGCAACTGGCTCTGGTCGGGCGTCGACCCGTCCGTCGGTACGACGCTCCGGAGGGCGTCGCTGCTCGCGAGCGCAGCCCCCATAAGCCAGCCACCGATGACGCCGACCACGAGCGACGCGAGCCCGAGGACGAACGCCACCACACCGACGGTCTTCTTCTTGGCCTTCGGCTCCTCGTAGCCCTGCCACGAGGGGGCACCGGCGCTCGCCGGAGCCGCCGCGTAGGGCTGCTGCCCGTACTGGGGCTGCCCGTGCTGCGGCTGCCCGTACTGGCCCTGCTGCTCGGCGTACTGGGTCGACCCGTACTGCGGGGTCTCGCCCTGCGGTGCCTGGTACTGCTGGGCCTGTTCGCCCCAGCGCGGCGCGTCGGCCTGCGGGGCCGGCTCGCCGTACTGCGGCGTGGAGGTGGGAGCGGGGTCGACCCGCTCGCCGTAGCGCGGCTCGTCGGCCGAGGGAGCGGGCTGCTGCGGCGCTCCGCCCCAGCTCGGCGCCTGGCCGTCGCCCGTCCGGTCCTCGTTGCTCCGGTCGTCGTTCGTCATCAGGGATCCCCTTGCTCGGTCGCGCACCTGCGCGGTCGTTCAGACCCATCCTGGCAGGCGGACCCTCCGCGTGCGCGGCTTCCGCCCGATCGCACGGCGACCGTCGGCCCGACCCGCGGTCGCGCGTCAGCCGCCGAAGACGCTCCGGTTCGGCTCCGGCGACGCCACCGCGGTCTGGTCGGTGACGATCGGCGCCCCGGCGATGAACGCCCGCAGCTCCGCCCCGTGCACGACCTTCGCCGGCATCGGGTCGGAGGAGTACCGACGAGGCATCTCCGCCACGGGCAGGTCCGTCGGCGACCCGAGCAGCACGATGTTCCCGAACCGCCGGCCCTTGAGCATCCCGGTGTCCGCGACGGCCGCCACCGACGGCAGCACCGCCTGCAGCGTCGACGCCTGCCCCCGGGCGAACGCGAGCCCGGCTCCGTCCGCCACGTTCACGGCCACGATGCCGGTGGGCGACAGGAACTCCGCGACCTCGCGGTAGAACTCGATGCTCGTCACGTGCGCGGGGATCTGCGAGCCGCCGAACACGTCCACCACGGCCAGGTCCACCGTGCCGCGCAGTCCGGCGGGGAGCTTGCCGAGGACCTCCCGGGCGTCGCCGTACCGCACCCGGATCGAGGCCCCGCGGGGGAAGGGCAGCGCGTCCCGCACGTGGTCGACCAGGTCCCGCTCCAGCTCGATGACCTGCTGCCGGGAGCCCGGCCGCGTGACCGCGACGTACCGGGGGAGCGTCAGGGCCCCGGCGCCGAGGTGCAGCGCCGTGACCGGGCCGTCCGGGAGCAGGTCGATGGCGTGCCCGATCCGCCGGATGTACTCGAACGCCAGGTGCGTCGGGTCCTCGAGGTCGACGTGCGACTGCGGCGTCCCGTCGACGACGAGCGTGAAGGACCCCGGGCGGTGCCGGTCCGGCTCGACCACCGCGTACCCCGCACCGATCCGGAACCCGTCGAACGCATCAGCCATGGCACCAATCGAACACCACCGCGATCACCACCCGCGTCCCCACCCCTGGTTGGTGTGCCCGCCGACGCCGTCGATCGAGGCTGGTACCACCGGCCGGGAGACGCCCGCCGGACCTCCTCGGAAGGCGGACACCATGTCGGTCCAGCTCCTCGTGAACATCCTCGTCGGCATCGCCCTGGTCGCGTTCCTCGGGTACCGCCAGGCGACCTGGCAGTACCTCGACCCGGCGCGCATCTGGCGCACGCCGCTCATCATGGCGATCGTCGGCGTGGTCGTCCTCGCCCAGACGAAGGCGACGATCACGACGACCGACGTGGTGTTCCTCGGGATCGAAGCGCTCATCACGATCGGGGTCGGACTGACCATGGGCAGCATCACCCGCTTCCGCACGGTCGGCACTCCGGACGCCAAGGGCCGCACGATCCAGTCCCGTACGGGTGCGCTCGGCGCGGTGCTGTGGATCGTCCTCATCGCCGTCCGCGTCGGCCTCGACGTGCTCGGCGGCCACCTCGGCGCGCACCTGCTCACGTCGACCGGCACGATCCTGCTCGTCCTCGCACTGAACCGCGCCGCACGCGCCGTCGTCATCGACGGCCGCATCCCCCGCGGCGACCGCCAGCCGCGCGGCATGATGGTCCGGTGACCCTGCTGACCGGCCAGGACGAGACCGACCTCCCCGGAGGCCGGTCCCGTCCGGGCGCCGCCTGGGGGCTCAACGCCCTCGGCATCGCGATCGTCGCGTTCTGGTTCGTGAAGAACGGCATCGCCCTGCAGCACCCCGCGTGGGTGTGGGTGCTCGGCGCGGTGGCGCTCGCCGCGTGGGCGCTCCGCGAGTTCGGTCGCACACCCCGGCTCCTCGTCGTCGCCGGGGTCCTGATGATCGCCGCGGGCACCCTGACGGTGGTGCCGACGGACTCGCTCATGATCGTCCCCGTGATCGTCGGGATCGTCCTGCTCGGCGCGAACCTCCGCGTCCCGGTCTGGGCGGCATCCGTCGCCGCACTCGCCGCGATCGTGGTCGTCGCGGTGTCCGCCTCGATCGAGCACGCCTCGGTCCAGTTCGTCCTCGGGACGAGCGGCGGCATGCTCCTGGGCGTCCTCATCGGCTTCAGCCGTCGGCAGTTCCGCATCGCGGCGGAACGGGCGCGCGAGGCCGAGCGGGACCAGCAGCGCGCCGAACTCCTCGCGGACCGGTCCCGCGCCGCCCGGGACATCCACGACGTGCTCGCGCACTCCCTCGGCGGACTGGTGCTCCAGCTCGACGCGGTCGAGGCCCTGCTCGAGGCCGGCCGGGTCGACGACGCCACGAAGCGCGCCGCCGAGGCCCGCGCGCTCGCCGCGGACGGCCTGGCCGAGGCGCGACGTGCGGTGCACGCCCTGCGCGACGACGCGGAGACGGACACCGAGGCGGACGCGGGCTCGCCCGAGGTCCCGCACCGTGCCTCCCGTCCGACCACCGACCCCGCGACGGGCCTGGCGGCCCTCATCGACGCGCACCGGTCGTTCGGCGGCGAGATCGTGACGCAGGGCGACACGGCGCTCACCGACCTCGATGCGGCCCACCGCGCCGCCGTGGTCCAGGTGGTCCGGGAGGCGCTCAGCAACGCCCGCAGGCACGCCCCCGGCCGTCCCGTGTCCCTGTCCGTCATCCGGGACGGCGACGCCGTGGACGTCGTGGTCGCGAACCCGCTGTCCGGCGGCGGCCACGGCCTGCTCGGGATGCGCGAACGCTTCGCGGAGCTCGGCAGCGGCGCCGCGGTCGAGGCGGACCGGTCGGACGACGAGTTCGTCGTGGCGATGCACCTGCCGGTCGACGAGCTGGCCGCCGAGGGGGACCGCCCGTGACCATCCGCGTCCTCGTCGTCGACGACCAGGCCATCGTGCGCGACGGGCTGGTGACGGTGCTCTCGCTCGTGGACGACCTCGAGGTCGTCGGCGAGGCGTCGGACGGCGCCGAGGCGGTCGCCGCGGTCGAGCGGGAGTCCCCGGACGTCGTGCTCATGGACCTCCGGATGCCCGGCGTCGACGGCCCGACGGCGACGGCACGCATCACCGAGGGGCACCCCGGGGTCGCCGTGCTCGTCCTCACCACGTTCGCCGACGACGAGTCGATCCTGGCCGCGCTGCGGGCCGGTGCGCGCGGGTACCTCACCAAGGACGCCGGTCGCGGCGAGATCGCGACGGCGATCCGTGCGGTGGCGTCGGGGCAGTCGACGTTCGACGCCACCGTGGGCGCCCGGCTCGTCGCCCAGCTGGCCGACGGCACCGGGCCCGCGCCCGTCGCGACGCCCGACCCGACCGAGTCGCTCCGTGCGCGCTTCCCGACGCTCACCCCGCGCGAGGCGGACGTGCTCGAGCGCATCGCCGAGGGTCGGTCGAACCCGCAGATCGCCGCCGAGCTCTTCCTCACCGTGCCCACCGTGAAGTCCTACGTGAACCAGGTGTTCACGAAGCTCGGCGTCCGCACCCGCGCGGAGGCCGTCGCCCTCGTCCTGCGCTGACCCGGGTCCGCGGTCCCGACCGGTCAACCCGGCGCAGGTGAATGCGTGCACATGCACCACCAGCGGACGCCAAGGGTCGTCGCCTACCGTTCACCGGGTCGTCACCTCGGTGCGTCGATCCGCGCAGTGCCCCACACCTCGCGCGCTTCCGCACCCCGCTCGTGACCGCGGCGCGACCGTCCGGCACCCCCACTGCCCCTCGTGTGCGCGCCGTCGGCGTGCGCCGGGCTCCCCGCTCTCCTGCGCGCCGCCCGTGGTCCGCCCGCCGCGACCATCGAACACATTGCGTGCGCTATGTAAAATATGCGCACGAACGGACCCGATCCCACGAGGAGTCGACCCGCATGACCGACACCATGAGCGTGCCCACGTACCGCCGCGCCACCGCGAGCCGTCCCGCGGTCGCCACCCGCGCCTCCCGTCCGTCCACCCACACCGAGCGCGAGCACGCGCCGACCTGGATGCGTGCGGTGGGTGCGGTCCTGCTGGTGGGCGGGCTCGGGCTGACCGCAGCGGTGCTCGGATGGCCGGGCGACGCTCCGGAGACGGCGCTGCTGGTGCCGGCGCTCGTCGGCGTCGCGGTCGGGTTCCTGCTCCTCGTCGCCCGATCGGGGTGGACGGTGACGGACACCCACGTCGTCCTGCACTTCCGGCCGCTGCCCGCGCGACGGATCGCCCGCGACCGGATCACCGACGTGCGACTCGTCGAGGCGGACGCGTCGACGTACGGCGGCATCGGGCTCCGGATCGGACGCGGCGTCCGCGCGCTCATCCTCACGCCGGGGCTCGGGATCGAGTTCACCGACGACCGCGGACGTGTCACGTTCGTGCGGACGCGGCAGCCCGAGGCGGCCTTCCGCGCCCTGCGCTGACGGGCGCGTTCCCGGGCGCAGTGCGGGGGAATACCCGCGCTGTCCACCGGCTTATACACGGCACTGCCGAATTCGGTCAAGCCAGGACTGGACATCCGCGACGGGCCCGACCTATGATGGCAGTTCGCGCTCCCTGGCATCCGTGTCGTCATATTGCGGTCGACGCAGCGTTCTTCCAGAACGTGCCCTGGTGGTGCCGGTCCCGTATATGTCGGCGGGTCCCGTCCACCCAGATCATCGCACACGTGCACAGCTCACCGGCCGTCGCGTGATCGCGTGTCTTCGAGGGGTGCGCTGAAGCGTCAATCCACTCACCTACGTGCTGCTCGTCAGTACCGGCCCGACGGGGCCTACCGGAGGTCAAACCCTTGGCTGCTGCGCCCAACGCATCCACCAACCCCAAGAACGGTCGCAACCACTCGCGACTCTCGTTCGCCAAGATCACGGACACCCTCACGGTTCCTGATCTGCTCGCACTCCAGACGGAGAGCTTCGACTGGCTCGTCGGCAACGACGTCTGGAAGGCCCGCCTCGCCGAAGGCCAGGAGCAGGGTCGCACCGACCTCGCACTGCACTCCGGGCTCGAGGAGATCTTCGAGGAGATCTCCCCGATCGAGGACCTCGGCGAGACCATGCAGCTCGGCTTCACGTCGCCCGAGCTCGAGGACCCGAAGTACTCGATCGACGAGTGCAAGGAGCGTGGTAAGACCTACGCTGCCCCGCTCTACGTCAACGCCGAGTTCATGAACCACATGACCGGTGAGATCAAGACGCAGACCGTCTTCATGGGCGACTTCCCGCTCATGACCGAGCGCGGCACGTTCATCATCAACGGCACCGAGCGTGTCGTGGTCTCGCAGCTCGTCCGCTCGCCGGGCGTGTACTTCGAGCGTCAGCAGGAGAAGACCTCCGACAAGGACATCTACTCCGCCCGCGTGATCCCGTCGCGTGGTGCCTGGCTCGAGTTCGAGATCGACAAGCGCGACCAGGTGGGCGTGCGCATCGACCGCAAGCGCAAGCAGTCGGTCACCGTGTTCCTCAAGGCGCTCGGCATGACGAGCGAAGAGATCATGGACGAGTTCCAGGGCTTCGCCTCGATCGAGTCGACCCTCGAGAAGGACGCCATCCTCACCAAGGAAGAGGCGCTCAAGGACATCTACCGCAAGCTGCGTCCGGGCGAGCAGGTCGCCGCCGAGGCCGCGCGTGCGCTCCTCGACAACTTCTACTTCAACCCGAAGCGCTACGACCTCGCGAAGGTCGGCCGCTACAAGGTCAACCGCAAGCTCGGCATCGACGCGCCGCTCAGCGACTCGGTCCTGACCGTGCAGGACATCGTCCGCACGATCAAGTACCTGGTCTCGCTGCACGCCGAGAAGACCACGCTCGACGGTGTCCGTGACGGCGAGCCGGTGCAGCTGCGCCTCGACGTGGACGACATCGACCACTTCGGCAACCGTCGCATCCGCGCCGTCGGTGAGCTCATCCAGAACCAGGTCCGCACCGGTCTGTCCCGCATGGAGCGCGTCGTCCGCGAGCGCATGACCACGCAGGACATCGAGGCGATCACGCCCCAGACCCTGATCAACGTGCGCCCGGTCGTCGCCGCGATCAAGGAGTTCTTCGGGACGTCCCAGCTGTCGCAGTTCATGGACCAGAACAACCCGCTCGCGGGCCTGACGCACAAGCGTCGCCTCTCGGCCCTCGGCCCGGGTGGTCTGTCCCGTGAGCGTGCCGGCGTCGAGGTCCGTGACGTCCACCCGTCGCACTACGGCCGCATGTGCCCGATCGAGACCCCGGAAGGCCCGAACATCGGCCTGATCGGCTCGCTCGCGTCGTTCGGTCGGATCAACTCCTTCGGCTTCATCGAGACGCCGTACCGTCGCGTCGTGAACGGTCAGGTCACCACGACCATCGACTACCTCACGGCCTCGGAAGAGGACGACTTCGTCGTCGCGCAGGCGAACGCCCCGCTCACCGACTCCTTCCACTTCCAGGACGACAAGGTGCTCGTCCGGAAGAAGGGCGGCGAGGTCGAGCTCGTCGGCAAGGACGAGGTCGACTACATGGACGTCTCCCCGCGCCAGATGGTGTCGGTCGCGACGTCGCTCATCCCGTTCCTCGAGCACGACGACGCGAACCGCGCCCTCATGGGTGCGAACATGCAGCGTCAGGCAGTCCCGCTGCTCCGCTCCGAGTCGCCGCTCGTCGGCACCGGCATGGAGGGCTACACCGCCATCGACGCCGGCGACGTCGTCACCGCCGACAAGGCCGGTGTCGTCTCCGAGGTCTCGGCCGACGCCGTGACCCTGCAGCTCGACGAGGGCGGCACGCAGACCTACTACCTGCGCAAGTTCGACCGCTCGAACCAGGGCACGAGCTACAACCACCGCGTGGTCGTCTCGGCCGGTGAGCGTGTGGAGCAGGGCGAGGTCATCGCCGACGGCCCCGCGACGGAGAACGGCGAGCTCGCGCTCGGCAAGAACCTCCTCGTCGCGTTCATGCCGTGGGAGGGCTACAACTACGAGGACGCGATGATCCTGTCGCAGAACCTCGTGAAGGACGACACGCTCTCCTCGATCCACATCGAGGAGTACGAGGTCGACGCCCGCGACACGAAGCTCGGCAAGGAAGAGATCACCCGCGACCTCCCGAACGTCAGCCCGGACCTCCTGGCCGACCTCGACGAGCGCGGCATCATCCGCATCGGTGCCGAGGTCCGCCCCGGCGACATCCTGGTCGGCAAGGTCACGCCGAAGGGCGAGACCGAGCTCAGCGCCGAAGAGCGCCTCCTCCGCGCCATCTTCAACGAGAAGTCGCGCGAAGTCCGCGACACCTCGCTCAAGGTGCCCCACGGTGAAGAGGGCACGATCATCGGCGTCAAGGTGTTCGACTCGCAGGACGGCGACGACGAGCTCGGCTCGGGCGTCAACCAGCGCGTGGTCGTGTACATCGCCCAGAAGCGCAAGATCACCGCGGGTGACAAGCTCGCCGGTCGTCACGGCAACAAGGGCGTCATCTCGACCATCCTCCCGGTCGAGGACATGCCGTTCCTCGCCGACGGCACCCCCGTCGACATCGTGCTCAACCCGCTCGGCGTCCCCGGCCGCATGAACTTCGGCCAGGTCCTCGAGATCCACCTCGGGTGGCTCGCGAAGCAGGGCTGGAACGTCGAGGGCATCCAGGAGTGGGCTTCTGCCCTCCCCGAGGCAGCCCGCAGCGCGGAGCCCGGCACGAAGGTCGCCACCCCGGTGTTCGACGGTGCCTACGAGCGCGAGATCGAGGGCCTCCTCGACTCGACCCTCCCGAACCGCGACGGCGAGCGCCTGATCGGTTCGTCCGGCAAGGCGCAGCTCTTCGACGGCCGCTCCGGCGAGCCGTTCCCGGAGCCCGTGTCGGTCGGCTACATGTACATCCTCAAGCTGCACCACCTGGTCGACGACAAGATCCACGCCCGTTCGACCGGTCCGTACTCGATGATCACGCAGCAGCCGCTGGGTGGTAAGGCGCAGTTCGGTGGACAGCGCTTCGGCGAGATGGAGGTGTGGGCGCTCGAGGCGTACGGCGCCGCCTACGCCCTCCAGGAGCTCCTGACGATCAAGTCCGACGACATCCTCGGCCGCGTGAAGGTCTACGAGGCGATCGTCAAGGGCGAGAACATCCAGGAGCCGGGTATCCCGGAGTCGTTCAAGGTCCTCATGAAGGAGATGCAGTCGCTCTGCCTGAACGTCGAGGTCCTCTCGGCCGACGGCCAGGCGGTCAGCCTCCGCGACACGGACGACGAGGTCTTCCGTGCCGCTGAAGAGCTCGGCATCAACATCTCCTCGCGGTTCGAGTCGTCGTCCGTCGACGACATCTGATCCCGCCCGTACTCGTAACGAATCCAGCTAGAGAGAAGAACATTGCTCGAAGCAACTTCATTTGACGCACTGCGGATCGGTCTCGCCACGGCCGAGGACATCCGCCAGTGGTCGTACGGCGAGGTCAAGAAGCCGGAGACCATCAACTACCGCACACTCAAGCCCGAGAAGGACGGTCTGTTCGGCGAGCAGATCTTCGGTCCGTCCCGCGACTGGGAGTGCGCCTGCGGCAAGTACAAGCGTGTCCGGTTCAAGGGCATCGTCTGCGAGCGCTGCGGCGTCGAGGTCACCAAGTCCTCGGTCCGCCGTGAGCGCATGGGCCACATCGAGCTCGCCGCGCCCGTCACGCACATCTGGTACTTCAAGGGCGTCCCGTCGCGCCTCGGCTACCTCCTCGACATGGCGCCGAAGGACCTCGAGAAGGTCATCTACTTCGCGGCGTACATGATCATCGACATCGATGAAGAGGGCCGTCACGCCGACATGCCGGGTCTCGAGAACGAGATGCGCCTCGAGATCAAGAACCTCGAGGGGCAGCGCGACTCGATCATCGCCGACCGCCTCAAGAAGCTCGAGGACGACCTCGCAGCGCTCGAGGAAGAGGGCGCCAAGGCCGACGTCAAGCGCCGCACCAAGGACACCGCCGAGAAGGAGATGTCACAGGTCCGCAAGTCGTTCGACGAGGACATCACCCGCCTCGAGCGCGTGTGGGAGGACTTCCGCAACCTCAAGGTGGGCGACCTCAAGCCCGAGGACGCCGTCTTCCACGAGCTCCAGGACCGCTTCGGGATCTACTTCGACGCCTACATGGGCGCCGAGGCGATCAAGCTGCGGCTCGAGGCGTTCGACCTGGCCGCCGAGGCCGAGGCGCTGCGCCTGCAGATCGCCGAGGGCAAGGGCCAGAAGAAGATCCGCGCGATCAAGCGTCTGCGCGTCGTCAGCTCCTTCCTCGCCACCGGCAACTCGCCGGCCGCGATGGTGCTCGACGTCGTGCCGGTCATCCCGCCGGAGCTGCGCCCGATGGTGCAGCTCGACGGTGGCCGCTTCGCCACGAGTGACCTCAACGACCTCTACCGTCGTGTGATCAACCGCAACAACCGTCTCCGCCGCCTGCTCGACCTCGGTGCCCCCGAGATCATCGTGAACAACGAGAAGCGCATGCTGCAGGAAGCGGTCGACGCGCTGTTCGACAACGGTCGTCGTGGTCGTCCGGTCACGGGTACCGGCAACCGCGCCCTGAAGTCCCTGAGCGACATGCTCAAGGGCAAGCAGGGTCGTTTCCGCCAGAACCTGCTCGGCAAGCGCGTCGACTACTCGGGCCGTTCGGTCATCATCGTCGGCCCGCAGCTGAAGCTGCACCAGTGCGGTCTGCCCAAGCAGATGGCGCTCGAGCTCTTCAAGCCGTTCGTGATCAAGCGCCTGATCGACCTGTCGCACGCGCAGAACATCAAGTCGGCCAAGCGCATGGTCGAGCGTTCGCGTCCGCAGGTGTGGGACGTGCTCGAGGAGATCATCCGCGAGCGCCCCGTGCTGCTGAACCGTGCGCCGACGCTGCACCGTCTGGGCATCCAGGCGTTCGAGCCGCAGCTCGTCGAGGGCAAGGCCATCCAGCTCCACCCGCTCGTGTGTGCTGCGTTCAACGCGGACTTCGACGGTGACCAGATGGCCGTGCACCTGCCGCTGTCGGTCGAGGCCCAGGCCGAGGCCCGCATCCTGATGCTCGCCTCGAACAACATCCTGAAGCCGTCCGACGGCCGTCCGGTGACCCTGCCCGCACAGGACATGATCATCGGTCTGCACCACCTCACGACCGTCCGCGAGGGCGCCGTGGGTGAAGGCCGTGCGTTCTCCTCCGTCGCCGAGGCCATCCTCGCGAAGGACCAGGGCACGCTGCACCTCAACGCGCTCGTGAAGATCCGCATGGCGGACGTCCACTTCGCCGAGGGTGAAGCTCCCGAGGGCTACGAGCAGGGCGACACCGTGCTGCTCGAGACGACCCTGGGCCGTGCGCTCTTCAACGAGACCCTCCCGGCGAACTACCCGTTCGTCCAGAAGGTCACCGACAAGGGCGTGCTCTCCGCGATCGTCAACGACCTCGCCGAGCGCTACTCCAAGACCGAGACGGCCGCCGCGCTGGACCGGATCAAGGACGCGGGCTTCTACTGGGGCACGCGCTCCGGTGTGACCGTGGCGCTCTCCGACGTCGTGACGCCTCCTCGCAAGAAGGAGATCATCGCGGGCTACGAGGTCCAGGCCGCCAAGGTGCAGGGCGAGTTCGACAAGGGTCTGATCACCGACGCCGAGCGTCGCGCCGACCTGATCAAGATCTGGACCGAGGCCACGAACGAGATCGCGCAGGAGATGCGCGACAACTTCCCGGTCGACAACACCATCAACCGCATGGTGTCGTCCGGTGCTCGTGGTAACTGGCTCCAGGTCCGCAACATCGCCGGTATGCGTGGTCTGGTGAACAACCCGAAGGGCGAGATCATCGCCCGCCCGATCATCAACTCGTACCGCGAGGGCCTGACCGTGGCGGAGTACTTCATCGCCACGCACGGTGCTCGCAAGGGTCTTGCCGACACCGCGCTCCGTACCGCGGACTCCGGGTACCTCACCCGTCGTCTCGTGGACGTCTCGCAGGACGTCATCATCCGCGAGGACGACTGCGGCACGACCCGGGGCCTCGAGCTCCCGATCGCGACCGTGGGCGCCGACGGCAAGCTCGTGCGCGACCCGCGCGTCGAGAACACCGTGTACTCCCGCACCCTGGCCACCCCGGCCGTGGACGCGAAGGGCACGGTCGTCGCCGAGGCCGGCGAGGACGTCGGTGACGTCCTCATCGACAAGCTGCTCGCGGCCGGTGTCGAGAGCATCAAGGTGCGCTCGGTCCTGACCTGCGAGTCGAGCGTCGGTGTCTGCGCGAAGTGCTACGGCCGTTCGCTCGCCACGGGCAACCTCGTCGACATCGGCGAGGCGGTCGGCATCATCGCCGCCCAGTCCATCGGTGAGCCCGGTACCCAGCTGACGATGCGTACCTTCCACACGGGTGGTTCGGCCTCGGCCGACGACATCACCCAGGGTCTGCCGCGTGTCACGGAGCTCTTCGAGGCGCGTACCCCCAAGGGCGCGTCCCCGATCGCCGAGGCCCCCGGCCGCGCCACGATCGAGGACACCGACAAGGGTCGTCGCATCATCCTCACGCCGGACAACGGTGACGAGCCGTTCATCTACCCGGTGCTGAAGCGTGCGACGCTCCTCATCGAGGACGGCCAGCACGTCGAGCTCGGCGAGCAGTTCATCGCCGGCACCGTCGACCCGAAGGAAGTCCTCCGCGTCAAGGGTGTCCGTGAGGTCCAGAAGCACCTCGTCAACGGTGTGCAGGACGTGTACGGCTCGCAGGGCGTGCCGATCCACGACAAGCACATCGAGGTCATCGTGCGCCAGATGCTCCGCAAGGTCACCGTCGTCGACCACGGCGACACCGACCTGCTCCCGGGCGAGCTCGTGGACCGTTCGCGGTACAACGAGCTCAACCGTGCGGCGCTGCAGGAGGGTCGCAAGACCGCTTCCGCTCGCCAGGAGGTCATGGGCATCACGAAGGCGTCCCTCGCGACCGAGTCGTGGCTGTCCGCCGCGTCCTTCCAGGAGACCACCCGCGTGCTCACGCAGGCGGCCATGGAGGGCAAGCAGGACCACCTCGTCGGCCTCAAGGAGAACGTCATCATCGGTAAGCTCATCCCCGCCGGGACGGGCCTCAGCCGGTACCGCGACGTGGACGTGAACGCGACGGAAGAAGCGAAGGCGGAGCGGTACCCGAACCGCATCTTCGCGGACGACTCGTCGTTCTCGGACGCCGACCTGAGCTTCGTCGACTTCGACAGCTTCTCGTCGGACGACTTCACGCCGGGCACCTACAACTGAGCCTGAGCTCCACCGGAACGGCCCCCGCATCCTCGGATGCGGGGGCCGTTCCCGTTGGTGGCGCGACGGCTCAGACCGCGCGGTCCGCCCCGTTGTCGCGTCCGGAGCCCCGGCCGGTCTCGTCGACGAGGGAGAACAGGCTCAGGACGTTGCCGTCGGGATCGCGGACGTCGAACCAGTCGACGGCTCCGTCGACGCACTCGACCGGGCCGATGTCGATCCCGAGTGCGCCGATGCGTGCGTGTTGGGCGGCGACGTCGTCGACGCCGAAGCGGACGCTCACGGGGTTCTCCTCGGCGTCGGCGTCCTCGTAGAGCTGGATCCAGATGCCGCCGACCTCGTACTCGGCGATGCCCTCGTCGGGCTCGAGGTCCGGTTCGGCACGTTCGAACACGGCGCCGTACCAGAGGCAGGACGCCTCGATGTCGGTGACGGGCAGCCCCACGGTCACGCTCGTGATGTCCATGACTCATCATGTCCCGGAGCAGGGCTGCGCGTCGAGCACTTTCCGCCGTCGCGCCCGTGCCGGCTGGCAGGCTGGGCGGATGGCAACGCTGCGCGAACGGATCACCGCCCCGGCCCACCTCGAGCTCCCGGTCCCGATCGCCGGCCTGACCTTCCGGGCGGCGACCCGGGACGACCTGGAGGCCGTGCACGCCCTCGCCGTGGCGGCTGCCGCGGTCGACGACCCACACGCTCGTCCCTCCACAGCGAGCCTGGAGCGGACGTTGTCCACCGAAGGGCTCGATCTCGCCCGGGACACCCTCGTCGGCGTCGATGCTGATGGGCATGTGCAGGCGTACGGCATCGTCATCGACGTCCCCTCCCGGGTCACCGCTGCTCGCGTGGTGCTCGAGGGGGCGGTCCACCCCGCGCTGCGCGGCCGGGGGATCGGCCGTCGTGTGCTCGCGTGGCTCATCGGGCGCGCGCGGCAGCGACTCGCCGCGCTCGACCTCGACCTGCCGGCGACGATCTCGCTCGGTGCGCCGCAGGGATCCGGCGCCCTCCGGCTGGCAGCCCGTGCCGGACTCGAGCCCGTCCGGCACTGGGTGGACATGCAGGCGGTGCTCGACGAGCCCGCCGGTGCCGCGGTCCCGCAGTTGCCGGACGGGTACAGCGTGCGTGCGGCGACCCTCGACGACATCGAGCCGCTGCGGATCGCGAAGAACGACGCCTTCCGCGACCACTGGGGATCGCAACCGATGGTCGAGTCCGACTGGCGCGGGTTCCTCACCGCGGCGACGGCCCGGCTCGACCTCGGCCGCGTCGTCGTCGACCCGTCGGGCCGGATCGTGGCCTTCGCGCTCGTCGAGGTGGACCCGGACGGCTTCGCCGCTCGCGGCCGGTCGTTCGGGTACGTGCACTGGGTCGGTGTCGTGCGGGCGGCACGTGGGACGGGACTCGCGCCGATCGTCCTCGACGCCGCGCTGCAGGGGATGCGTGCCGAGGGGCTGTCCGCCGCGGTCCTGCACGTCGACGCCGAGAACCCGACCGGCGCCGGACGCATCTACGAGCGGCTCGGGTTCGTCCCGGGGCCGGTGCACGTCACCGCGTCGACGACCCTCTGACGGGGGTCGTCGCGGCCCTCGGCGCGCACGCCGTCGGCGGTGTCGATACCCGTGGGTACCCCTGCACTGGGGCCACCGAACACCCCCTCGCCCCCTCGTTGTGGGACTGCGGTGGCCGTTCCGTGCGGACGTAGCGTGGTCGGGCGTCGAACCCCTGCGGCGCTCGTCCCCACGAACCGCGCGCGACCCGAAGGAGGCTCCGCAGCTCATGGCCACGCTGTCCGAGATCCTCATCCTCAACGGAGCCCTGCCGATCGAGCACCTCGACTCGATGACCGGCGACGAGGAGATCGACGACCGTTCGATCCGCTCGCTCGTCGACCAGGGCCTCGTCAGCGAGGCGCAGTACATCACCGCGCGCGCTGCGTCGAACAACTCCAAGACCGTCCCGCTCACGGACTACCCGGTCGACGGCACCGCGGTGTCGATGCTCCCGGCGGCCCTGTGCCGTCGGCACGGCGTGCTCGGCGTCGGGTTCGAGGGCGACGTCCTCGTCCTCGCGATGGTGAACCCGACGAACGTGCTGGCGATCGACGACGCCCGGACCGCCTCCGGACGCCCCGTGAAGCCGCTGCAGGTCGACGAGCGTGACCTCGCCGCAGCGCTCGACCGCTACCTGCGTGCCGACGACGAGCTGAACGACCTGACCTCCTCGCTCGAGGAAGAGGCATCGGCGCAGACCCAGCAGCAGGTCGACCTCACGGACGGCGCGCTCGACGACGTCCCGATCGTCCGGTTCGTCAACCTGCTCGTGTCCCAGGCCATCCAGGACCACGCGTCCGACATCCACATCGAGCCCGGCGAGCACGAGGTCCGGGTGCGCTACCGCATCGACGGCGTGCTGCACGAGATGGCCCCGGCGCCGAAGAACATCCAGAACGGCGTCATCAGCCGGCTCAAGATCATGAGCGACATCGACATCGCCGAGCGTCGGAAGCCGCAGGACGGCCGCATGTCGGTGCGCCACGGTGGCCGGCAGATCGACCTCCGCGTCGCGACGCTCCCCACCGTGTGGGGCGAGAAGGTCGTCATGCGGATCCTCGACAACACGAACACGTCGATGTCCCTCAAGGACCTCAACCTGCTCGAGCAGAACTTCCAGGCGTACCAGCGCTCCTACTCGAAGCCGTACGGCATGATCCTCGTCACCGGTCCCACCGGGTCCGGCAAGTCGACGACGCTCTACACGACCCTCAACGCGGTCGCCCGTCCCGAGATCAACGTCATCACCGTCGAGGACCCGGTCGAGTACCGGATGGCCGGCATCAACCAGGTGCAGGTCAACCCGAAGGCCGGACTCACGTTCGCGTCGGCGCTGCGGTCGATCCTCCGGTCCGACCCCGACGTCGTGCTCCTCGGCGAGATCCGCGACCACGAGACCGCGCAGATCGCGATCGAGGCATCGCTCACCGGTCACCTCGTGCTGTCCACGCTGCACACGAACGACGCCCCGTCGGCCGTGACGCGACTGACCGAGATGGACATCGAGCCGTTCCTCGTCGGGTCGGCACTCGACTCCGTGGTCGCCCAGCGTCTGGCACGACGGCTCTGCGACCGCTGCAAGGCCCCGGCGCAGTACACGCCGGCGCAGCTCGTGGCGCTCGGCTTCGTGGGCACCGAGGACACCGCCGTGCCGGAGTTCTTCGGCCCGGTCGGCTGCGCCGTGTGCTCGAACACCGGGTACCGCGGCCGCATCGCCCTGCACGAGGTCATGACCGTGACCGAGGAGATCGAGCGCCTCGCCGTCTCGCGTGCCTCGAGCGCGGAGATCGGCCGCGTCGCCCAGCAGCAGGGCATGCTCACCCTCCGCCAGGACGGGTGGGAGAAGGTCAAGCTCGGCATGACGAGCATCGACGAGATCCTGCGCGTGGTCGCGTAGGCGTGGGAGTGGAACGATGACCGATTCCGTCTACGACATCTCCGTGCCCGGCGACGAGCCGGTCGCGGGGTGGCACCCTGGACGCCCCGGCAACGAGGTCGGTGGTCGCCGCGCCGCCCGGCTCGCGGCCGCAGCGGCGCAGCAGCCGACGTCGCCGGCCGTGCAGGCGCAGATCGCCCCCGCCTCGGCCGCGCCGGTCTACGACCTGTCGGGTGACACCGCGTGGCCGGCTCCGGCTGCGCCCGTCCCCGGTGCTGCCGCGTCCTCCGCGTCCGTCCCGAGCGGGTCCTGGCCGGCGCCGTCCGGCGACCCCGTCGCCGTGCCGGTCGCGCAGCCGCACGCCCGGCCCGCGACGCCGTCCGCCGCCGTCCCGCCGTCGACCGCGTCCTACGGCTACGCCGACGCGGTGGCCCAGCACCTGCCGGTCGTGCCTGCGGAACCGACCACGATCCTCCCGACCGTCGCCCACGTCGCGGCAACCCACGTGCCCGCGCCCGCCGGCCACGACGAGATCAACTTCACCCGCCACGCGCGTGAGGTCGCCGACCCCGACCTCATCACCGCGCTCGCCCAGGTCGTCTACCAGGGTGCGTCGGACCTCCACCTCACCGCGGACGCGGCCCCGACCGTGCGCGTCGACGGATCCCTGCGGCCGGCGGTCCCCGGCGGGCCGTGGGCGCGGAACAAGGTGATCGCCGCCCTCAAGACCCTGCTCTCAGTGGAGCAGGCCGGGCAGTTCGACCACGAGCAGGAACTCGACTTCGCGTACTCGCTGTCGCCCGAGTACCGCTTCCGCGTGAACTACTACCAGCAGCGCGGGAACTGGGGCGCGGCCTTCCGCATCATCCCGACCAAGATCAAGACCCTCAAGCAGCTCGGCATCCCCGAGCACGTGGGGGAGTTCGCCAAGCTGCCGCGCGGACTCGTGCTCGTGACCGGGCCGACCGGTTCCGGCAAGTCGACCACGCTCGCCGCCCTCATCGACCTCGTCAACGAGACCCGGGCCGACCACATCGTGACGGTCGAGGACCCGATCGAGTTCATGCACGACCACAAGAAGGCGATCATCAACCAGCGCGAGGTCGGGGCAGACACGCACTCGTTCGCCGCTGCCCTGAAGCACGTGCTGCGCCAGGACCCGGACGTCATCCTGATCGGCGAGCTCCGCGACCTCGAGACGATCTCCGTCGCCCTCACCGCGGCCGAGACCGGCCACCTCGTGTTCGCCACGCTGCACACCCAGAGCGCTCCCGGCACGATCGACCGCGTCATCGACGTCTTCCCGCCGCACCAGCAGGGGCAGATCCGGACGCAGCTCGCCTCGACGCTCGAGGGTGTCGTCTGCCAGACGCTCGTGCCGAAGGCCAACGGTGCCGGCCGGGTCGTCGCCACCGAGATCATGAGGACCACCCCGGCCATCGGGAACCTCGTGCGCGAGGGCAAGACGTACCAGATCACCTCCGCCATGCAGGCCGGGCGTGACATGGGGATGCACACGATGGACCAGGACCTCGCCGAGCTCGTCAACGTCGGTACCGTCACGCGGGCTGCCGCTATGGAGAAGGTGCACGACCACGAGGGCTTCGACCGGCTCGTGCAGCGCGTCGAGTCCCCGTCCGACTCCTCGGCCGCCGCGATCGCCGCGTCCGAGATCGACTTCGGCGACAAGTACTCAGGAGGCCACTGATGTCGCTCGCCTACGACTACCGGGGGCGCGACGGCGCCGGGAAGCTCGTCAAGGGACGGCTCGACGCGTCCTCCGAAGGAGCGGTCGTCCAGCGTCTACGGGGCATGGGCGTCTCGCCGATCGCCATCACCGAGGCGAAGCCCGGCACCGGACTGCAGACCGAGATCAAGATCCCGGGGTTCGAGAAGGGTGTGGGGCTCAAGGACCTGGCGATCATGTCGCGCCAGGCGTCGACCATGCTCACGTCGGGGCTCTCCCTGCTCCGCGCGCTGTCGATCCTCGCCGACCAGACGGAGAACAAGAAGCTCAAGGTGATCCTCGGCAAGGTCCGGGACGACGTCGAGCGCGGTGTCTCCTTCTCCGATGCCGTGGCGAAGTACCCGGTCGACTTCCCGCCGATCATGATCAACATGATCCGGGCCGGTGAGACGGGCGGCTTCCTCGACCAGGCGATGGACTCCATCGCGACGAACTTCGAGAAGGAGCACAAGCTCCGGTCGACCATCAAGTCGGCGATGACCTACCCGGTCGTCGTGCTGGTGATGTCGCTGCTCGCGGTCGTCATCATGCTCATCTTCATCGTGCCGATCTTCCAGGACATGTTCTCGAGCCTCGGCGGGCAGCTGCCGGTGCCGACGCAGATCCTCGTGACGATGTCCCACGCGATGCGGTGGCTCGGACCCGTGCTGGCCGTCGCGGTCGTCGTCGGGTGGCTCTGGTTCCGCGCCAACAAGAACACCGATCGTTTCCGCGCCGTCCGCGACCCGCTGATGATGCGTCTGCCGGTGTTCGGCCCGCTGACGAAGAAGATCGTCATCGCGCGGTTCGCACGCAATTTCTCGAACATGATCGGGGCCGGCGTCCCCATTCTGCAGGCATTGCAGATCGTCGGTGAAGTGTCGAACAACTTCGTCGTGCAGAAAGCACTCGAACGGGTTGCGGAAAGTGTTCGGAAAGGCGAGTCGATATCCGCGCCGCTCGCAAATGAGAAAGTATTCCCGAGCATGGTCTCGCAGATGATGGCGGTCGGTGAGGACGCGGGTTCGCTCGAGGTCATGCTCGAGAAGATCGCGATCTTCTACGACGCCGAGGTCGAGGCGACCACAGAGTCCCTGACTGCCCTCATCGAGCCGTTGCTCATCGCGTTCCTGGGCGTGGTGGTCGGCGGGATGATCGTTGCGCTGTACCTGCCGATCTTCCAGATCACGTCGCTCGTCAAGTAGGAGCGACTTTCCGCTACCCCTCGTGCGGGGGAGGAATTACCCCCACTGCCCCCGGGAGTGGGGGTATTTCGTTCCCCACTTGCCCCCCGTTCTCGGGATTCCGCCCGGAATTGGCCCTGAATACTCTTGTCAGCGGCGGCGAGCACGCCCCGAACAATCTTCCCATCGTATTCCCGAAAGAATGGAAACACCATGTACTTCGCTCTCATGGGCAAGCTCGAGGCTCGCCGCAAGGGACTCCTCGAAGAGGACGAGAAGGGCTTCACGCTCATCGAGCTCCTCGTCGTCGTGATCATCATCGGCATCCTCGCCGCGATCGCCATCCCGGTGTACCTCAACGTGCAGAACAACGCGAAGGACGCCTCCGTGAAGTCGGACCTCGCCAACGCGAAGACCGCGGTGATCGCGTACCAGACCGACAAGAACGGTGCGCTGCCGGCCGCGACCGACTTCAACTCGTCGACGCTCGGCCAGTACGGCTGGACGCAGAGTACCGGCAACGTCCTCACCTACAAGACGACGGGGACCGGCGCGACCGCCGGGTTCTGCATCGGCGGCAAGGGTGGCACGCAGACGGACTTCAAGATCACCGACAGCACTTCGGCCGACAAGGGCACCTGCTGAGCTAGCTGATCGCCTGAAGGGCGGTCCGTCGAAGGACGGACCGCCCTTTCGCTCACCCGAACACCGACCAGGAGGTGACCATGATCCAACGACTGCGGAACGTCCTCAGCCCGCGCGACGAGCGCGACGCCGAAGCCGGCTTCTCGATCATCGAGGTCATGGTCGCGATGATGGTGTTCGCGGTGATGTCGGTGGGCATCGCCTACGGCATCGCGAACACCCTGCAGCTCACCCAGACGACCCGTGGCCGAGAGACCGCGGTGGCGCTGGCCTCGCAGGACATCGACACGCTCCGGCAGACCGCCGCGGCGTCGACCGCCGGGATCTTCAAGGTCGTCGGCAAGGCGGGGACCGACAACCGGAAGACGGTCGGCAACGTCGAGTACCGGATCGACCGCGCGGTGTCCTGGGTGCAGAGCGACGGCGCGACCGGTGCGTGCGGCACATCGACCGGCAAGCTGGCCTACAAGAGCGTCGTCGAGACCGTGAGCTGGCCGAACCCGCGCGGCGGCGGTACGAGCTCGACCTCGGTCACCTCGGCGATCGCCCCGAGCGACGCCGTGACCGACCCCGGCTACGGCACGCTCATCCTCTCGGTGGCGACCGCGTCCGGTGCCCCGTACGCGGGCGTCGGCATCACGGTCACGCCGGTCTCCGGCGGCGGTGGCTCCGCGCTCACCACGGCGGTCCAGCCGACCGACGCACAGGGCTGCTCCTACGCGGTCAACGTGGCACCCGGCGACTACACGGTCACCGCGAACACCACCGGTGGCATCGACACGAACCAGGCGCAGCCGTCCTCCCAGTCGCCGATCACCGTCTCCGCCGGTGCGAGCTCACCGGTGCCGTTCGTGTACGACCGCGCGAGCCAGCTGACGCTGCAGTACGCGAAGGGCTACAACGCGACGCTCCCCACGAACATGGTGACGGTGCTCTCCTCGACGGTCGGCGGCCTCGACACGGTCAAGCCGTGGGACGTCACCAGCACCTCGCTCGCCGTCACGTCTGCCTCGACGCCGAGCCTGCCGGTGTTCCCGTTCACCTCGGGCTACACCGTCTACGCGGGTCCGTACTCGAACAGTTCGGCGTCGTCCTCGAGCTGTCTCAGCCCGAACCCGTCGGCATGGTCGACACCGAATCCCTCGGGGGCAGTCGGCTCGGCACCGGGGACGATCGAGACGTCACCGGGGGTGCCGTCCTCGGCGTCCGTGATGATGGGCGTCGCGACCGTGAGGGGGGTCAAGAGCCGCTACGTGACCGCGGTGTCGTCCTCGAACCCGGCGGCCGGCGACCCGGGGTGCTCCGCCGGCATGACGATGAAGTTCCCGCTCTCGTCAGCGGACACGGCGACGATCGCCCTGCCCTTCGGGACCTGGACCCTCTACTCGGGGACGTCCTTCGGCGCGACGACCAAGAACGAGATCGCCTCGAACGCCTCGAACGTGAACGCGGTCACGAGCGGCCGCGTGAACCAGAAGAGCGCGCTCGTGGTCATCAGCTACGACAACACGCTCACGCTCGACCCACGAGGGCAGACGTCGTGACCGGGGCTCTCCGTCGGCTGCACGCCGACCAGTCGGGCGTCACGCTCTCCGAGCTGCTGGTCGCGGTGAGCGTGGCGATGGTCATCCTCGTCGCCGTCGGCGGCTTCTTCACCGCCACGCTCCGGGCCGGTTCGACGAACACGACGTCCGACCAGAACGCACGGTCGGCGTCGATCGTGATGAACTCGCTGACCCGGTACGTCCACGCGGCGAGCCTGTTGCCGAAGGCGGACGGCAGCTACGCCGCGGCGCTGACCGAAGCCGCGCCGACGCGGACGACCTTCTACGCCTACATCAACCTGGACGGCAACAGCACCGACAAGCCCGTCCAGATCCGGTACTCGGTCAACGCTGCGAAGCGGATCGTCCTGGACCAGTGGGACGGCACCGCCAACAACGGCTTCTGGACGTTCCCCGCGACCACGCAGACCCCGACGCGCAGCGTCGTCGTGGGTGGACCCGTCGCGTCCCCCACGGTCGACGGCGACCCGCTGTTCGAGTACCTCGGGGCCAACGGCACCACCGTCCCGACGCAGTCGGACGGCACGCTCGCCGCGACCCAGCTCGGGAACGTTCGTGCCGTGCGCGTGAACCTCGAGCTCGGCTCGTCGACGGCCGGCCTGTCCGGGAACACCCACATCCAGAACACCCTGTACCTCTTCAACGTGGTCTACGGGACGAACACCGGAGGGACCCCGTGAGGCGGATCCACGCACTCCTGGACCGGGCCCAGCGCGACGAGCGGGGCATGATCCTCGGCAACGTGCTCATCTTCGGCACCGTCATGATGCTGCTCGTCGCGACCATGATCGCCGTGTCGACGTCCGGCGCCGTGAAGTCGGCGACCGACCGCAACTTCCAGAACGCGATCGCCGCCGCGTACGCGGGGCTCGCCGACTACCAGTCGAAGCTCTCGAACGACAACGGGTACGCCCTCTACGGCAACGCCGACGCGCAGTTCAGCAGGGACAGCGGATCGACCTTCAGCGGACAGAACGGCAACGACGCCTTCTCGAAGTGGGCCGGGGTCGTCGGGTCGACGGATCAGTGGTACCGGTACGAGGTCGACAACTCGAACTACTCGTCGAAGGGCGTCCTGAAGGTCCGCGTGACCGGCAAGTCAGGCGGCAGCGTGCGGTCCCTGGTCGCCAACCTCAAGGGCGACGGCTTCATCAACTACCTCTACTTCACGAACTACGAATCGTCGAACCCGGCGATCTCGGGCAGCTCCTGCACCACCATGTACCAGTGGCAGAGCGGGACGAAGTGCCAGGCGGTGCAGTTCGCCGGGACCGACGTCCTGAACGGTCCCATCCGGACGAACGACGTGTTCACCGCGGCCTGCTCGACGGTGTTCAACGGCACCGTCGAGCAGCACGACACGAGCGTCCGCCCGTCCAGCGGGACGTGCAGCGGCGTGTTCAACGGCGGCGCCGCGACCGCGGTGCCCTACCTCGGGCTCCCCGCGCTGAACTCGAACATGTCGCAGGAGACCCGCACGGACACCCCGACCACGGTCCCTCGTCCCGGCTGCCTCTACACCGGGCCGACGCGGGTGTCGTTCCTCGGCAACGGCAAGATGACCGTCTGGTCGCCGTGGTCCAAGGCGACGCAGATCCAGGTGGTCGCGTCGACCGGTGAGGTCAAGGCGGGGGCCGACCTCGCGAAGTCCGCCGCACTGTGCGGGACCATCTCGGACCTGCAGAGCGCTGCCGGTGCCACCATCACGACCCTCCCGGCGAACCTCATGTACGTCCAGGACGTGCCGACCGCCTCGAACAACGTCAACTCCTGGGCGGCGAACACGTTCCCCTCGAAGTACACGAACACGTACTGCACGACGACGGTCACCGTGCGATCGAACGGGACCACGACGACCACGACGAACCAGCCCTTCAGCAACGGGCAGGGCTTCCCGGCCGCCGGCGAGTGGATCAACGGCGGCACGTCGGGTTCGTACGCACAGACCGGGTCGGCGTCGGACACGTACAGCTGCTCGGCGGGGGACGTGTTCGTCAGCGGCGCGTTCGCCGGTGCCATGACCATCGCGTCGTCCGGCACCATCTGGGTGACGGACGACATCACCTACGTCAGCGCGACGAACGACATCCTCGGACTGGTCGGGCAGAACGCCGTCGAGGTCTACAACCCCGCACGCTGCACCTCCTACCCGACCGTCTACCAGTGGGGCGTCGGCAACGTCACCGACACCACACGCTGCAACCAGAGCGGCGTCCGACTCCTCAACCGCTCCGGCGGCGAGTCCCTGACCATCAGCGCGGCGATCGCGAGCAACGCGGGGACGTTCTGGAACCAGAACTACGACATCGGGTCGAAGCTGGGTGTGCTCAAGGTCATCGGCTCCATCGCGCAGAACTGGCGTGGACCCGTCGCGACCACGGGCAGCACGGGGTTCTCGAAGAACTACGTCTACGACCAGCGCCTGCTGACCACGGCGCCGCCGAAGTTCCTCCAGCCCGTGTCGACCTCCTACGGCGTGACCACGCAGGTGGAGGTGCAGGCGGCCTTCAAGGCGGACGGCTCGTGCGCGACGACCAGCACGGGGGCGTGCAGGTGATCGGCGTGGGCGAGGTCCTGCCGATCGTCGTCGTCCTCGCCGGCGTGCTCGGCCTGCTCGTCGGCTCCTTCCTGAACGTCGTGGTCCACCGCGTCCCCGCCGGCCTCTCGGTGGTGTCGCCGCCGAGCTCCTGCCCCGGCTGCGGGCACGCCATCCGGCGTCGGGACAACGTGCCGGTGCTCTCCTGGGTGCTCCTGCGCGGACGGTGCCGGGACTGCGCCGAGCCGATCTCGCCTCGGTACCCGATCGTCGAGCTGTCGACCGCACTGCTGTTCGTCGCGGTCGCGGCCATCGCGGTCTCCGGACCCGTGGTGATCGGACCCGTCCGTGTCCCTGCGGCCCAGGCGATCCTCCTCGCGGCCCTGCTCTACCTCATGGCGATCTCCGTCGCGCTCGCGCTGATCGACCTCGAGACGCACACCCTGCCGAACGCGATCGTCTACCCGTCCGCCGTGGTCCTCGCCGTCCTCCTGGTCGTCGTCTCGGTGCTGAGCGGAGACCTCGCGGCCCTCGGCCGGGCCGGGATCGGGGCGGTGGTCCTGGGCGGCGCCTACCTCGCGCTGGCCGTCGCGGTCCCGGGCGGGATGGGGCTCGGCGACGTGAAACTCGCCGTCGTCCTCGGGCTCGTCCTCGCGTACCTCGGATGGGGACCCCTCGCAGTGGGTGCTTTCGGCGCCTTCGTGGTCGGAGGTACCGTCGCGATCGCGCTGGTCACCACACGACGTGCGCGATGGCGCGGTGGCGTGCCGTTCGGGCCGTCGATGCTGATCGGCGCGTGGATCGGGATCGTCTTCGGACACGCTCTCTGGACCGCCTACCTCGGGGTCCTCGGACTCGCCTGACGCCTCCTCCACCGACCACTCCTCGACGAAAGCAGCAACATGGGCAAGAGCATCGTGGGCATCGACATCGCGGGATCCTCGATCCGCGCGGTCGAGGTCGCGAACGCCGACCGCGCACGCCCGACCGTCCTGCGGTTCGCCGAGGTCCCGACCCCGCCGGACGCCGTCAGCCGTGGCGAGGTGCTCGAGCCCAACACGGTCGCGTCGGCACTGCGTTCCCTGTGGTCCATCGGCCGGTTCCGCTCGAAGGACGTCGTGCTCGGCATGGGCAACCAACGCGTGCTCTCCCGCGACCTGACCGTCCCGGCCGCACCGTTGGCGCAGATCCGCGAGAGCCTGCCGTTCCAGGTGCAGGACATGCTCCCCGTTCCCGTCGGCGACGCGATCCTCGACTTCTACCCGACCGCCGAGGCGATCAGCGACAACGGTCCCGTCGTGCACGGCCTGCTCGTCGCGGCGATCAAGGACGCGGTGCTCGCGAACGTCAAGGCCGCGCAGCTCGCTGGCCTCAACCCGGTCGGCGTCGACCTCATCCCGTTCGCCCTCACCCGCGTCCTCGTGGGCAGGCCGGGGCTGCACGGCACCACGGCGCTGGTCCAGCTCGGCGCCGACACGACGACCGTCGTCCTCGTGAGCGACGGCGTCCCCCAGTTCGTCCGCATCATCCCGACGGGCGGGAACGACGTCACCAAGACGCTCGCGGCAGCGCTCGACATCGAGTTCGGACAGGCCGAGGTCGTGAAGCGGCACCTCGGCATCGGTACGGGCGCTCGCACGCCGGACGACGCGCGCGCCGTGTCGGTCATCGCCGACGCCGTCACGGAGCTCATCGCGAGCCTCCGGAACACGATCAGCTACTTCGTCAACACGCGCCCGGGCGACCACGTCGAGCGCATCGTCCTCGTGGGCGGTGGCGCTCGTCTCGTCGGCCTCCCCGAGGCGCTCGCCGCGCACACCCACCTCCCGGTGCAGCGCGGCTCGGCCTTCGCGGGGGTCGACCTCGCGCGGTCGATCCCGGTGCAGGACGTGACGGACCACGAGGACGCGATCGCCGTCGCCTACGGGCTGGCAGTGGGGAGTCGAGCAGCATGACCGCCACCGACGTCCGGGCCGCAGCGCCCGAGGACACCACCGGACCCGGACGGGGTCGCGCTCCGCGCGGCCCGCGCACGACGGCGTCCACCTCGATCGCGGGGCGTGAGCCGCGGGTCGACCTCCTCCCGCCCGAGGTCCACACGGAGCGCCGCGAACGGGCCATCGCGCGGCGCGCCTGGCTCGGCGTGATCGTCGCCGCCGCGGTCGCGGCCCTGGGCTCCGGCGGCGCGTACGTGCACCAGCTCGACACGGCGCAGTCGTACCTGTCCGCGCAGAACGAGACCACCTCGCTCCTGCAGCAGCAGCAGCGCTACTCGGAGGTCCGCTCGGCGGAGAACGACACGGCCCTGCTCGAGGCCGCCCAGTCCGTCGGCGGCTCCACCGAGATCGACTGGAGCTCGACACTCGCGCAGCTGAAGTCGGTGCTCCCCGCCGGCGTCTCCATCACCGCGATGACGATCGACTCGGCGGACTCCACGGAGTCCTTCGCGCAGTCGACCGTCCCGTTGCAGGGGTCACGCGCAGCGACGATGCAGCTGACGATCCAGAGCCCGAGCATCCCCTCGGTCCCGGACTGGACCGCACGCCTCTCGCAGCTCCGTGGCTACGTCGACTCGACGATCACGTCGGTCGCGCTCGAGGAGGACACGGGGCAGTACTCGGCGACCATCCAGGCGCACCTCGGCGCGAAGGCGTTCGACGGTAAGTACACGAAGGACGGATCGAAGTGAACAAGAACCGTCTCTCCCTCATCATCGCGTTGGCCGCGACGCTGGCCGTCCTCGCGGGCGGGTGGTTCCTCGGCGCACAGCCGCAGCTCGCACAGGCGTCCGACAACAGCGCCCAGCAGTCCGACATCGACGCGACGAACGCCCGGAACCGCGCCGAACTCCACCGACTCGAGGAGGCGTACACGTCGCTCGACGCGACGAAGGCCGAGCTGGCTTCCCTGCGGGCCTCGGTCCCGTCCTCGACCGACACCGCCTCGCTGCTGAACCAGCTGAACGGCGCCGGCGCTGCCAGCGGCGTCACGGTCACGTCGATCACCATCGGTGACCCCAAGGCGTACGCACCAGTGGCGGCGGCGGAACCGACCCCGTCCGCGAGTGCGTCACCGTCGTCGACGGCGTCCGCGTCGGCAGCGCCGACAGCCGCAGCGACGCCCGAGGCGCCGGCCCCGCACAGCGACGCCCAGATCACGAGCGCGAACTTCGTGGTCGTGCCGGTGACGGCGGCCGTCAAGGGGTCGTACGACCAGGCACTCGCCTTCACGAAGAACGTGCAGAACGGTCAGCGGCTGTTCCTCGTGAACGGGGTCGCAGCGACGAGTTCCGACTCGGGCGGCGACCCGATGGCCGACCAATCGTGGTCGCTCTCCGGGTACGTCTACGTGCTCGCGGACCCCGCCACGAACGGCTGATCCGACCCCCACCAACTGGGGTCCGACGCGCCACGCCGCACCCTCTTCCGCACGGCCTCCCGCTGTGCTTACGATGCTCCTGAGCCCGCGCTCGCGGCTGCTCGTCCCTCTCTCGAACGGTCGCTCGAAACGGCCGTTCCTCGTCGTGCCCGGAGTCGCGCGTGTTGGCTGGAATCGTGGAGTTCCCCGGTTGGTTCGGAGCGGTAACCGTCCTTGCTGGTTACCTGCACTTCTCGATGGGCAAGCTCCCGAACGGCCCGGTGTACCAGCTGTTCAACCTCGTGGGCGGGCTCGCCGTGGCGATCAACGTCGCGGCGCACCACGCCGTCCCGTCGACGATCGTGAACGGCATCTGGGCGATCGTCGCGGTCGTCGTGCTCGTCAAGATGGCGAAGGCCCGTCGTGCGGCGAAGCGGGGTGCCCCGTCGACCGAGACGCCGCTGCTCCACGCCGAGCCCCCGGCGACCACGGCGGTCCTGCCGATCGTCGGACCGGCGCTGCGCGACCACGGGGCGGAGGCAACGCTCGCCCTGGCACCCGAGCCGCGCCTCCAGGGCCCGGACGCGGACGGCGACGCGACCACCACGCCCGACGCAATGCACACGACGGACGCGACGCACGCGACAAGCACGCCCGACGCGACCAGCACGACCGACGCCCCGACCGCAGCCGCGCCGATGACCGAGTCCATCCCGGTGATCACGGCCACGATCGCCCTCGCGCTCGTCGCCGCAGCGCAGGAGCACGCTGACCAGGCGACCCACGCCGACCCGACCCACGCCGACCAGCAGACGCACACCGACGAGCCGCAGCGCGCAGACGCCACCCCCGCCTGAGCCCCGCCAGCGATACGATCACCGCATGTCCCGGTGGTTGATCGCGACGATGACGTCGATCCTGTTCATCGCGCTCGTCATCGCGGTGACCGGCTTCGAGGCCCTCCTCGCCGACGTCGAGGTCATCTCCCAGCCTGACGCCACCCCGTACCTCGGCCCCGCGATGGTGCTCGGCGGTGCCGTGGTGGTGTTCCTCGCGACCGCAGTCGGCTCCCGCGAGGGCAACCCCGGCGTCACCGGCCTCGTCGCCGCGGCGACCTGCTACCTGGTGATGCTCGGCGTCGGGGCGGTCGGCTACAGCCTGGTCCGGAGCGACCTCACCGAGCTGCTCGTGTTCCCGGCCGGCTACGCACTCGGGCCGTTCGTCGTCGGTTCGGTGGTCGTGGCACTCCTGTGCGTCGTCGGCGGGATCGCCGCGGCACGGCACCAGTCGCGCGCGTCGGGGGTGCGCCCGGAGCCCGGCGATGACGGTGCCCGCCGGTAGTCTTCCTGCAGCACCACAGGACGACGGGGGACCGATGACCGACCAGCACCAGGCCGACGGATGGGGATCCGTCCCGGCCGTGGACTCGATCCGTGGCACGCGGGACGCACCACCGGCGGGGGCGTCCGGAGCGCAGCCCCGGCCCCGTCGTCGACTCGGTCGCGGTCGGCTCGTCAGCATCGTCGCGGGTGGCGCGGCCGTCGTGCTGCTCCTGGTCGCGGGCGTGGTCGGCTACTCGGTCGGCACGTCGACGCACGCCGCCGACCGTCCGGTCCGTGCCTTCCTCGACGACCTCACGGCGGGTCGGGTGGGCGCCGCGCTCGACGTGGCGGGCATCGAGCACGACGAACGTGACCTGCTCCTCACCAAGGCCGCCTACGCGAAGGCGAAGGACCGCGTCACGGGGTACCGGATCGCCGCCACGCGTGCGGACGGCGACACCGCCACGGTGACGGCGTACCTGCGGCAGGCGGGGCGCGACGTCTCGTCCACCTTCACGCTCGACAAGACGGGCACCGACTGGGGGGTGTTCCCGGTCTGGCAGCTCGAGGCACCGCGGCTCGGTGCGGTGGACGTCAGCCTGCGCGGCCCCACGGGCACGAAGGTGTCGGTGGCCGGGCAGTCCGTGGTCACGTCGAAGGACGGCACGGCGACGCTCACGGCCCTCCCCGGCACGTACGACGTCGCGGTGGACGGTGGCGAGTGGTACTCCGCTAAGGCCACGACGGCGACGGTCACCGGGTTCGGGGGCGCCGCCTCGAGCCCCGTCTCGATGACGACGGAGCTCACGGCAGCGGGCAAGCGGTCCGCCCAGGCGGCGGTGGACGCGTGGGTCGACGGCTGCATCGCCTCGACCGAGGCAGCACCGGCCGGGTGCAGCTTCTACGCCTATGGTCAGGACGCCGCGTACACGTACACGAACCAGAAGTGGACGCTGGACACCCGCCCCACCGTGTCGATCGGCGGGTGGGTGTCGAACGGCTGGCTCGTCACGACGACGTCCTTCGGCCGGGCCACGTTCACGGCGGACATCTCCGGCCCGGGCGGGGTGGGCACGGCGTCCGCCGGACCGATGAACGTCAACGCCAGCGGGTACGTCACGGAGTTCACGGACGCGGGGGCGACGTTCCGCTCGGCGGTGGGCAACGGCTCGTCCGACACGGGCTCCTGACCCCGCGCACGACGGCGCCCCGGTGCGTCCAGGAGGCGCGGTGCCGGCCCGCCACGTCCGTCCGGCGGCCGTGGGTCCGGTCCACCGCGCCCGGCCGGCGGCCGTGGGTCCGGTCCACCGCGCCCGGCCGGGCGGAGCGCCCCGCGCCCCGCGTGATCACCCACGCGACGCCCGTTCGCCCAGGGCACTCGTCACGCGCCTCCAGGGCGACGCGCCCGGATTGATTTCGCCGGGTTACGCGGGTAATCTCTTCCGGGTGTGTGCCTTCGGGCGTGCCCGAAAAGTCCGGTCCGACCAACGGTCGGCCGGAACACTCCGTCCCCCACTCGTCATCCGCCGTCAGGCGGTGATCAGCGTGGGACGAGGAAGTCGGCGGACCGCGCCGGCCGGAGAACACGAGCGAAGAACCAGGAGAACAGTTGCCTACTATTCAGCAGCTGGTTCGCAAGGGTCGTACGCCGAAGGTCACCAAGACCAAGGCGCCCGCCCTGAAGGCGAACCCCCAGCAGCGTGGTGTGTGCACCCGCGTCTACACCACCACCCCGAAGAAGCCGAACTCGGCACTGCGCAAGGTCGCTCGTGTCAAGCTCTCGAACGGCACCGAGGTCACGGCCTACATCCCCGGTGAGGGCCACAACCTCCAGGAGCACTCGATGGTGCTCGTGCGCGGCGGTCGTGTGAAGGACCTCCCCGGTGTCCGCTACAAGATCATCCGCGGTGCGCTCGACACGCAGGCCGTGAAGAACCGTAAGCAGGCACGTAGCCGCTACGGCGCGAAGAAGGGTTGAGCCAATGCCTCGTAAGGGTCCCGCCCCCAAGCGTCCCGTCGTCGCAGACCCGGTCTACGGCGCACCGATCGTCTCGCAGCTCGTGAACAAGATCCTGCTCGACGGCAAGAAGGGCCTCGCTGAGCGCATCGTCTACGGTGCCCTCGAAGGCGTTTCCGCCAAGAACCAGCAGGACGCCGTCGCGACGCTCAAGAAGGCGCTCGACAACGTCCGTCCCACCCTCGAGGTCCGCAGCCGCCGCGTCGGTGGCTCGACCTACCAGGTCCCGGTCGAGGTCAAGCCGCACCGCGCGAACACCCTCGCGCTCCGCTGGCTGACCTCGTACGCCAAGGCCCGTCGCGAGAAGACGATGACCGAGCGTCTCATGAACGAGATCCTCGACGCGTCGAACGGTCTCGGTGCCGCGGTCAAGCGCCGTGAGGACACGCACAAGATGGCCGAGTCGAACAAGGCCTTCGCCCACTACCGCTGGTAGTCCCGGCACCGTCCGGGCGCCGGTGGTCATGAACCCCGGCGCCCGCACGGACGCCAACCTCTCCTACAACTCTTCCGGAGGAACCCTGTGGCACAGGACGTGCTCACCGACCTGAACAAGGTCCGCAACATCGGCATCATGGCGCACATCGATGCCGGCAAGACCACGACGACCGAGCGCATCCTGTTCTACACGGGCATCACGCACAAGATCGGTGAGGTCCACGACGGCGCTGCCACGATGGACTGGATGGCGCAGGAGCAGGAGCGCGGCATCACGATCACGTCGGCCGCGACGACCTGCTTCTGGGACAACAACCAGATCAACATCATCGACACCCCCGGTCACGTGGACTTCACGGTCGAGGTGGAGCGTTCGCTCCGCGTGCTCGACGGTGCGGTCGCCGTCTTCGACGGCAAGGAGGGCGTCGAGCCCCAGTCCGAGACCGTGTGGCGTCAGGCCGACAAGTACGACGTCCCGCGCATCTGCTTCGTCAACAAGATGGACAAGCTGGGCGCCGACTTCTACTTCACGGTCGACACCATCATCAACCGCCTCGGCGCGGAGCCCCTCGTGCTCCAGCTCCCGATCGGCGCCGAGAACGACTTCGTCGGGATCGTCGACCTCATCGAGATGCACGCCAAGGTCTGGCCGGGCGACGCCAAGGGTGATGTCACCATGGGCGCCCAGTACGAGGTCCAGGAGATCCCCGCGGACCTCAAGGACCGTGCGGACGAGTACCGCGCCAAGCTGATCGAGCGCGTCGCCGAGACCGACGACGCCCTGCTCGAGAAGTACTTCGGCGGCGAGGAGCTCACCAAGGACGAGATCAAGGCTGCGATCCGCAAGCTCACGATCGCGTCCGAGGTCTACCCCGTCCTGTGCGGCTCGGCCTTCAAGAACCGCGGTGTCCAGCCGATGCTCGACGCCGTCATCGACTACCTCCCGTCCCCGCTCGACGTGCCGCCGATGATCGGCCACGACGTCAAGGACGAGGAGAAGGAGATCATCCGCAAGCCCGACGCGTCGGAGCCGTTCTCGGCCCTCGCGTTCAAGGTCGCGGTGCACCCCTTCTTCGGTCGTCTCACCTACGTCCGCGTCTACTCGGGTTCGATCGAGTCGGGTGCCCAGGTCATCAACTCGACCAAGGGCAAGAAGGAGCGCATCGGGAAGATCTTCCAGATGCACTCCAACAAGGAGAACCCGGTCGACAACGTGACCGCCGGCCACATCTACGCGGTCATCGGTCTCAAGGACACCACCACCGGTGACACCCTGTGCGACCCGACCAACCAGGTCGTCCTCGAGTCGATGACGTTCCCGGAGCCGGTCATCGAGGTCGCCATCGAGCCGAACACGAAGGCCGACCAGGAGAAGCTCTCCACGGCCATCCAGAAGCTCGCCGAAGAGGACCCGACGTTCCGCGTCGAGCTCAACGCCGAGACCGGTCAGACGACGATCAAGGGCATGGGCGAGCTCCACCTCGACATCCTCGTCGACCGCATGAAGCGCGAGTTCAAGGTCGAGGCATCGGTCGGCAAGCCCCAGGTGGCTTACCGCGAGACCCTGACCAAGGTCGTCGAGCGCTACGACTACACGCACAAGAAGCAGACCGGTGGTTCCGGCCAGTTCGCGAAGGTGCAGATCGCCCTCGAGCCGATGGAAGTCACGGCCGAGAAGGTCTACGAGTTCGAGAACGCCGTCACCGGTGGTCGCGTCCCGCGTGAGTACATCCCGTCGGTCGACGCCGGTATCCAGGACGCCATGCAGGTCGGCATCCTGGCCGGGTACCCGACCGTCGGCGTGAAGGCCATCCTCAAGGACGGCGCGGCGCACGACGTCGACTCGTCCGAGATGGCGTTCAAGATCGCCGGTTCGATCGCCTACAAGGAAGCGGCCCGCAAGGCCGGTCCGGCGATCCTCGAGCCGATCATGGCCGTCGAGGTCCGTACTCCGGAGGAGTACATGGGCGACGTCATCGGTGACCTGAACTCCCGTCGTGGCCAGATCGCCTCGATGGAGGACGCCTCGGGCGTCAAGGTGGTCCGCGCGAGCGTGCCGCTGTCCGAGATGTTCGGCTACGTCGGCGACCTGCGGTCGAAGACCTCTGGTCGTGCGGTCTACTCGATGACCTTCGAGACCTACAGCCAGGTCCCGGCCAAGGTCGCCGAGGAGATCATCGCGAAGAACGCGGGGGAGTGACGCTCCAGCGTCTCTCCACAGGCGGGGGCGCCCGGCGACGGGCCCCTCGCCACCAAGTACAGTAAAGACACACACTGCACGCCAACGGTTCACGAACCGGGGGCATGCTCTCCGAGTCCTGAGGAGGACCCACAGTGGCCAAGGCCAAGTTCGAGCGGACCAAGCCGCACGTCAACATCGGAACCATCGGTCACGTCGACCACGGCAAGACCACGCTCACGGCGGCGATCACCAAGGTTCTGCACGACCAGTACCCGGACCTCAACGAGGCCCGTGACTTCGCTCAGATCGACAACGCTCCCGAGGAGCGCGAGCGCGGCATCACGATCAACATCTCGCACGTCGAGTACCAGACCGAGAAGCGCCACTACGCGCACGTCGACGCTCCTGGTCACGCTGACTACGTGAAGAACATGATCACGGGTGCGGCGCAGATGGACGGCGCGATCCTCGTGGTCGCCGCCACCGACGGTCCGATGCCCCAGACGCGTGAGCACGTGCTGCTCGCCCGCCAGGTCGGCGTCCCCTACATCGTCGTCGCGCTGAACAAGTCCGACATGGTGGACGACGAGGAGATCCTGGAGCTCGTCGAGCTCGAGGTCCGTGAGCTCCTCGGCTCGCAGGAGTTCGACGAGGACGCCCCCGTCGTGCAGGTCTCGGCGCTCAAGGCGCTCGAGGGCGACGAGAAGTGGGTCAAGTCCGTCCAGGACCTCATGGCCCAGGTCGACGAGCACGTGCCGGACCCGGTGCGCGCCACCGACCAGCCGTTCCTGATGCCGATCGAGGACGTCTTCACGATCACCGGTCGTGGCACGGTCGTCACCGGTCGTGTCGAGCGTGGCACGCTCGACCTCAACTCCGAGGTCGAGATCGTCGGCATCCGCCCGACGCAGAAGACCACGGTCACGGGCATCGAGATGTTCCGCAAGCTGCTCGACAAGGCCGAGGCTGGTGACAACACCGGTCTGCTCATCCGTGGCCTCAAGCGCGAGGACGTGGAGCGCGGCCAGGTCGTCGTGAAGCCGGGTTCGGTCACGCCGCACACCGAGTTCAAGGCGAACGCCTACATCCTGACCAAGGAAGAGGGCGGGCGTCACAACCCGTTCTACGCGAACTACCGTCCGCAGTTCTACTTCCGCACCACGGACGTCACCGGCGTCATCACGCTGCCCGAGGGCACCGAGATGGTCATGCCCGGCGACACCGTGTCGATGGCCGTCGAGCTGATCCAGCCGATCGCCATGGAGCCGGGTCTCCGTTTCGCCATCCGTGAGGGTGGTCGTACGGTCGGCGCCGGTACGGTCGAGGAGATCGTCAAGTAACTCCGGTTACCACGCGTCAGCGGGGTCGGACCTTCGGGTCCGGCCCCGCTTTCCGTTTCTCGGGAGTTCGCTCGCGTTCGGCGGACAGATCGCGGGGATCGGAGCACGATGTGGGCCAAGCGGCCGGATCGACCGGCCATCGAGCGGCCGGGTCACCTCCGGCCGGCAGGGAGGCAGCATGGCCGGCTTCGACGACATCCAGAAGAACGTCTCCGCCAAGGCGGAGGAGGTCACCGACCGCGCGAAGGCGTTCGTGGACGAGAACAAGGACAAGATCGAGGACGCGCTGCGGAGCGACAAGGCGGAGGACGTCTCCGACAAGATCATCCACGGCCTGGCCGACGGCATCAAGAAGGTCACGGGCGGGAAGTTCGACGAGCAGATCGACAAGACCGCGCAGGACCTGGACGACAAGATCGGCAACAACGGCGAGTAGGTCCGACGCCGACGGTGAACTGGAGGCGCTGCGCACGACGTGCGCAGCGCCTCCAGTGCCGTCTCGGGCCCGGTTCGATCGTCAGGCCGGTTCGACCGTCGTGGTGACGACCCAGCGGTGCTTGCCGATCGCGCGCTGGCGCGCGAACCCGAACCGCTCGAACGTCGAGAGCGCGCCGTGGAAGAGGAAGCCGGCCGGCACCGTCCCGGCGGGTTCCGGGTAGCCCTCGACGGTCCCACCGCCGGCGGCGGCGATGAGGGCGAGCGCACCGCCGAGCGCCTCGGTGGCTACCCCCTGTCGGCGGTAGCCGGCGCGGACGTAGGTGCAGCCGATGCGCCAGGCGGGATCCGGGCCGACCTGCGTCCGGTCGTACACGCGACGGTTCTTGATGCGGACGACTTCGGAGACCGGCCCGTACTGGCACCAGCCGACGCACCGATACCCGTCGAGGACGAGCGCGGCGTGGGTGGTGCCGGCGAGGACGCGGGCGTGCTTGCGCTCCCGGTTGCACGCGGCGTCCCGTGACGGCCCCTCGTCGTGGAAGCCGATGCAGAAGCAGCCGCTCGGGAAGCCGTCGCTCGTGCGGCAGAGCTCGTCGAAGGCGTTCCACGTGGACGCGTCGAGAGGACGGACGGTGTACGACGCCATGGCGGCAGCGTAGACGTGCCGTCGGCCTTCCGGAAGCCGGCGCAGTTGTCCCCACAAGGTGGGACGCGATGTACCCCGCTCGGGGTGTTGTTGCGGTTTCCCGCGACTCGATACCGTGGAGTCGCGGGACCGCACCGGTCACGCGTGGTGACCCGAACACCCGCCGTCTCCCGACGCAGGGCCCTGCCTGCGCGGACACTGTCGCGCGCGCTCTGCGGGTCGCCGATCCTCGACCCGAAGGACAAGCGTGTCTGCACTGCACCGTGCCCCCGTGCGCCGCCGCCCCGCCCGACTGCTCGCAGGAGCTGCCGTCACCGCGCTGGTCGCGGGGAGCGCAGTCCTCCTGACGCCGCAGCTGGCATCGGCCGCGTCCCCGTTCCCGACGACGCAGCTCTACGCGACCGTCTCGGGCTCGTCCACGGTGTACGCCGTGGACCGGGCGAGCGGCGCTGCGACCCCCGCCGTGACGGCGCCGAACAACGCGACCGGTCTCAACCAGATCGGCATCTCGGGCGACGGTGACAAGCTGTTCATGACGAACAGCACGACCGTGTTCGAGTACACCGCGTCGACGGAGACGTGGGAGACCGCCACCCGTCCGAACTCGCCGTCGGTCGCGAACCAGATGGGCGGCGTCGACCCAAAGAGCGGCAAGTTCTTCTTCGGTGGTCTCTCGAGCGGCTCGACGTTCACCTTCACGTCGTACGACCCGGACACGAACACCGTCTCGTCGAACGTCACCTCAGTGACGGCGCCGAACCCGCCCGGCACCAACGGCGACCTCGCCTTCGACCGGCAGGGCAACCTGTACTTCATCTCGAGCAGTGCGAGCACGGCGCAGCTGTACCGCGTCAACGCCGAGGACCTCGGTGGGGGCGCCACCACCGCGACCGCGGTCGGCCCGGCCATCACGCCGGCGGCCGCGCTGACGTCGCTGGCGTTCGGCGACGACGGCTACATCTACATCGCCGGCTCGTCGGCCAACACGTTCCTGCAGGTGAACCCGGTCACCGGTGGCACCGTCGCCAAGCGCAGCGTCAACCAGGGTGGCACCGCGCTGAACGTCACGGACCTCGGCTCGCGCGCGGTGCCGTCGACCGGTTCCGCGTCGGGCGGCTTCACCGACGGGAAGGCCAAGCCCGGCGACCAGCTGACGATCGGTGTCGGCGGCGGCGACGTGCCGAAGCCGGCGACCGCCACCACGTCCGACGGCAACGACACCGTCACCGCGGGCCCGATCATCCTGCTGCCGGGCCAGTCCTACACCGTCACGCAGTCGCCCGGGAACCAGGCGACGAACCCCGGTGACTACGACACGTCGTACGTCTGCACCGACCTAACGAGCAACGCCGTCGTGTCCTCCGGCAAGGGGACCTCGGCACCGTTCACGGTCCCGACGGCCGGCGGAGACGTGAGCTGCGCGTTCTCGAACCCGCTGAAGCCGAAGGTCGAGAACAGCTCCTCCACCGCGAACACCCCCGGCCAGCCCGCGACCGTCGACGTGCTGCAGGGCGCGACGGGTGACATCGACGCCACCACCGTGCAGCTGACGGCTCCCGACGTCGCCGGCGCCACGGTGACCGACGGCGGCAAGACCCTCACCGTCCCCGGTCAGGGCGTCTGGACCGTCGACCGGAGCAGCGGTGCCGTGACCTTCACCCCCGAGTCCGGCTTCACCCGGAACCCGACCCCGGTCACCTACACCGTCGAGGACACCCGCGGGAACCAGACCCAGGGGCAGGTGTCCGTCAGCTACCGGGGCACGGCGCAGGACGACGCGGCGACCACGGACCAGGGCGAGGCGGTCACCATCGACGTCCTCCGCAACGACGAGGGCGGGACGGTCGCTGCGTCGGTCGTGTTCCCGTCCGCGGGGCAGCCGTCCGGCGCGGCCGTCTCCGACGATGGTCGGACGCTGACGGTGCCCGGAACGGGCGTCTACACCGTGGACGCGACGACGGGTGCGGTCACGTTCACCCCTGAGCCGACGTTCCGCGGAGACGCGTCGCCGGTGACCTACCGTGTGGCGGACGCCGACGGCGGCACGTCCACGGCGCAGATCGTGGTCACCGCGAAGCCCGTGGGCCCGAAGGCGGCCGACGACACGGCGACCACGCAGCAGAACACCCCGGTCACGGTCGACGTCGCCGGTGGCACCGCTGCCGGCGTCGACCGCGGCACGCCGATCGACCCGACGTCCGTGGTGTTCCCGCGGTCCGGCCAGCCCGACGGCGCGATCGTGTCGGACGACGGCAAGCAGATCACCGTGCCCGGACAGGGCGTCTCCACGATCGACCCGGACAGCGGGAAGGTGACCTTCACGCCCGCGCAGGGGTACACCGGCACCACCACGCCGGTGACCTACCAGGTCGGCGACACCGGCGGCGAATCGGGCACCGGCACCATCGTGGTGACCGTCACCCCGGTCTCCCCGAAGGCGAACCCGGACACCGCGAAGGTCGCGCAGGGCGAACCGACCACCGTCGACGTCCTCGGTGACGACACCGCGGGCAACGCGGGCACACCCTTCGACCCCTCCACGGTGGTGTTCCCGACCGCTGGCCAGCCCAACGGCTCGACGGTCTCGGAGGACGGCCGGAAGGTCACCGTCCCCGGTGAGGGTGCCTACGTCGTCGACCCGGACAGCGGGAAGGTGACGTTCACCCCGGAGCCGACGTTCCGTGGAGTCGGCTCGGCGGTGACCTACCGGGTCGCCGACGTCGACGGGACCACGACCTCGTCCACGATCACGATCACCGTCGCACCGGTCGGCCCGGTCGCGGAGGACGACGTCACCACCACCGGGCAGAACACCCCCGTGTCGATCGCCCCCCCGGCGAACGACCGGCCCGGGATCCGGGGCGGGACCCCGATCGACCCGACGACGGTCGTGTTCCCGACCACCGGCCAGCCCGCGGGCGCGGTCGTGTCCGAGGACGGACGCACCCTGACCGTCGCCGGCCAGGGCGTCTACACCGCCGACCCGACGACCGGTTCGGTGCTCTTCGCCCCGGCGCAGGGCTGGTCCGGTACCGCGTCGACCGTCACGTACCAGATCGGTGACACGGGTGAGGTGGCGGCGACCGCGACCATCACCGTCACCGTCATCCCGGTGGCGCCCACCGCTGCTCCGGACACCGCCCGGACCGCTCAGGACATCCCCGTGACGATCCCGGTGCTCGGCAACGACACGGCCGGCAACGCCCGCACGTCGATCGTGCCCGGGTCGGTCCGGCTCCTGGGCGCTGACGGCGAACCGGTCACGACGCGCACGGTGCCCGGGAAGGGCGTCTTCACGGTCGACACCACGACCGGTGCGGTCACCTTCACCCCGGCGAAGGGCTTCACGGGAACGCTCGAGGTGCCGTACGCGATCGCCGACGTCGACGGCGGGACGGCCTCCTCCACGGTCACCGTGACCGTCGGTGCAGCGCCGACGGCAGCGAACGACACCCGGACCGGTACCCCCGGCGAGCCGCTGACCGTCGACGTGCTCGGCAACGACGCGGCCGGCTCGACCCCGATCGACCCCGAGTCCGTGCGCCTGGTCGACCCGGAGACGGGCGAGCTCGTCACCACCGTGACGATCCCGGAGCAGGGCACGTTCACGGTGGACCCCGACGGGACGATCACGTTCACGCCGGTTCCCGGCTTCAGCGGCACCGTGACGGTCCCGTACTCGGTCGCGGGTGACGACGGGAGCCGCACAACCGCGACCCTGACGATCACGTACCCGGCTGCGCCGGCGGTCGCAGCCGACCCCGCAGCGGGCGCCGGTGTGGTCACGACGGGCCCGGGTACCGGCCAGCTCGCGTTCACCGGCACCGACATCGCGTGGCAGGGGTCCATCGCGGCGCTCCTGCTCCTCGCGGCCGGCGGCACGATCCTGTTCCTGCGTCGCCGGAAGCAGGCGAACGGGTAGTCCGGTCGGACCCGACCCAGCGGCGGACGGGAGGCACGGTGCCGGCTGGCACCGTCCCTCCCGTCTCGGCCGTCACCCCGCTGGCGCGGTGCGCCGGAACCGGCGGGTGGGGCCCACCTCCAGTCCGTCGCCGGGCCGGGTCACAGGCGGTGGCGAGTTGCATCGAGAGTGTGACCCGTCTCCGCCGCTCCGCGACCAACGGTCGCGGCTACCACCGCGTCCGCAGCGGACGTGGCTTCTCCTACCGCGACCCGGACGGCACCACCGTCACCGACGCCGCGGTCCGGCAGCGTCTCGAGGACCTCGTCATCCCGCCCGCGTGGGACGACGTCTGGATCTCCCCGTACGAGAACGGCCACATCCTGGCGACCGGCATCGACGGCGCCGGCCGTCGGCAGTACATGTACCACCCGTCCTGGCGCGAGCGGATGGACCGCATCAAGTACGACCGTGCGCTGGCGCTCGCTGAATCCCTGCCGGTCGCACGACGCGGGGTCACCATGGACCTCCGGCGGCCGGAGCCCGACCGGCAGCGTGCCCTCGCGGCGGCCTTCCGGATGCTCGACCAGGGGTCCCTGCGGGTCGGGTCGGAGCGGTACGCCACCGAGCACGGCAGCCGTGGCCTTTCTACCCTGCTGTGCGCGCACGCACACGTCTCCGGCGACGACATCGAGCTCGACTTCCCGGGCAAGAGCGGCCAGGAGTGGTCGTCCTCGATCCACGACCCCGACCTCGCGACCGTCATCGCGGGCATGAAGCGGCGTGGACCGAACGCCCGGCTGCTCTCGTTCCGTGCACGCCGCGGCGCCGAGTGGGAGCCCCTCTCAGCCGAGGACATCAACGAGTACGTGAAGGAACGTGCCGGTGACGAGTTCACCGCGAAGGACTTCCGCACCCTGCACGGCACCGTCGCCGCCGCGGTCGACCTCGCGGCGACCGGACCGCAGTCGTCCGTGACGAAACGGAAGAAGGCGGTGTCGCACGCGGTGAAGGTCGCGAGCGAGGAACTCGGCAACACCCCGACGGTGTGCCGGCAGAGCTACATCGACCCGCGCCTGCTCGACGCCTACGACCACGGCGAGACCATCGACCCCGACCGCACGCACGCGGCCGAGTCGGAGGTCCGCGCACTGCTCTACCGACAGTGACCGGGAAGGGGCCGGGATGACGTACCGTTGGACCTCGTGCCCGAACACCCCCACCCGGGCACGGAAGGACCCCACCAGTCGTGACTGACGAGTGCATCCACGGATTCCCCACCGAACTCTGCGACATCTGCGCGCCACGGCAGCGCGAGGCCGCAGAACTCCCCACCACCCCGACCCCGCGCCGCACCCGGATCACCACCTCGCTCCGGACCGTCCCCGGCCAGGCGGCGACCCCGGCGTCCTCGCTGCGGTCCCCGGTGCCCGACCTGCCCGAGGCGCGTGACTTCGCCTCGCTCCGCGCGCACCACGTGACGCACGTGGACAACCTCGACGACATCGTGGGGTCCGGTGCGATCCTCGCGTCGGACGCCGTGACGCCGGTCGTCGACGTCGCCTCCGCCGCTGCCCGGGCCGCCCGCGCCGAGGCACACGCCCCCGACGGCTCCCCGGTCGCCGCGCACGTGCCGTTCACGCTGTCGCCCGACGCGACCCGCTGGGACGAGCTGCGCACCGGCGCCGAGGGCGAGCGGTGGTCCGACGCGGCCCGCCGGACCCGGGCGACGGAGTACATCATGCTCGTCGTGCCGGTGTCGGCCTTCGGGGCGTCGGTCATCGTCGCCGACCAGGACGCCGACGCCGAGGACGTCCGGTTCGCCGTCGGGCCCGAGGCCGCGACGAACCTCATCCGCCGTACCGACTTCACCGACCCGGAGATGCTCGGCCTCGAGCTGCTCGCCGGCCCGAGCGTGCCGTTCTCCGCCGTCGCGGTCATCGGCGTCCCCAACGACCGCGTCCGCCAGACGGTCAAGGCCGTGCTCAAGGACCACGGCGGACACGCTCCCCGGGTCGCGGTCTTCCCCCCGTGGTTCGTCCCCCCGGTCGTCGCGGAGTAGTCCCGACCGACCCCTGCGACGTGCCCTCCGGACCGGCTCCGGAGGGCACGTCGCGCGTCGGGGGCGACCCGCGCCTCTTGGCCCTCGATCCGCGTGGATCCGGGGAAGCGGGCCGATCCCGACACGCCCGTGATTCGCGACACGCCCGGGTTGCACGGATGCCGTGCCTATGCGAGACTTGTCCGGTTCCGAAATTCCGCGCGCGTTCGCGTGCGCAGGATCACTGCTCTGGCAGTGCACAACCCCCCTGTCCAGCAGGGCTGGGTTGGGCCGCAGGCAGCAGAACACGATCGACTCCCCACCAAGCGTGACGGGCACTGCTGTGCCCAGAGCGTGCGGGAGTCGACATGCCCACGCTGAACGGCCCAGGTCGCTCCGCGCGGTTGACACGAGAACAGCGGTCATCCCCAGCGGATGCGGCCGGTTGGTTCACAGAAAACAGCCAAGCCCTGCAGGAATGCACGGTGGCGGCGGCGTCAGGCGGCCCGAGGGTGCGCGGCGCAGAGAGGACAAAGAGACACATGGCGGGACAGAAGATCCGCATCCGGCTCAAGTCGTACGACCACGAGGTCATCGACACGTCGGCCCGGAAGATCGTCGACACGGTGACCCGTGCCGGTGCGACCGTGGTCGGCCCGGTGCCGCTCCCCACCGAGAAGAACGTGGTCACCGTGATCCGTTCTCCCCACAAGTACAAGGACTCGCGCGAGCACTTCGAGAAGCGCACGCACAAGCGGGTCATCGACATCGTCGACCCGACGCCGAAGGCCGTCGACTCGCTCATGCGACTCGACCTCCCGGCCGACGTCAACATCGAGATCAAGCTGTAAGGGGGCTGGACTGATGGCGAACTCAACCAAGACCGTCAAGGGCCTCCTCGGCAAGAAGCTCGGGATGACCCAGGTGTGGGACGAGAACAACAAGTTCATCCCCGTCACCGTGATCGAGGTCGGCCCGAACGTGGTCACCCAGATCCGCAACGTCGAGCGCGACGGCTACGAGGCGATCCAGATCGCCGCCGGCGCCATCGACCCGCGCAAGGTCAACAAGCCGGCCGCCGGCCACTTCGAGGCAGCCGGGGTCACCCCGCGCCGCACCCTCACGGAGATCCGCACCAACGACTCCGCTGAGTACACGCTCGGCCAGGAGCTCACCGTCGACACGTTCGAGGCGGGCCAGAAGGTCGACGTCGTCGGCACCTCCAAGGGCAAGGGCTTCGCCGGTGTCATGAAGCGCCACGGCTTCGCCGGTGTGTCCGCTTCGCACGGTGCCCACCGCAACCACCGCAAGCCCGGTTCGATCGGTGCTTCGTCGACCCCGTCGCGTGTCTTCAAGGGCATGCGCATGGCCGGTCGCATGGGTGGCGAGCGTGTGACCGTCCTCAACCTCACGGTGCACGCCGTCGACGCCGAGAAGGGTCTGCTGCTCGTCAAGGGCGCGATCCCCGGTGCTCGCGGTCGCTCCGTCTTCGTCCGCACCGCCGTGAAGGGTAAGTGATCATGGCCACCACGACCGCAACCACGATCGACGTCCTCGACGCATCGGGTGTCAAGTCCGGCACCGTCGAGCTCCCCGCCGAGCTCTTCGACGTCGAGACCAACGTCCCGCTGATCCACCAGGTGGTCACCGCGCAGCTCGCAGCCGCGCGTCAGGGCACCCACAAGACCAAGAACCGCGGCGAGGTCCGCGGTGCTGGTCGCAAGCCGTTCAAGCAGAAGGGCACCGGCCGCTCCCGTCAGGGTTCGGTCCGCGCTCCGGAGCACACCGGCGGTGGCGTCGTCCACGGACCGACCCCGCGCGACTACTCGCAGCGCACCCCGAAGAAGATGATCGCCGCTGCTCTGCTCGGCTCGCTCTCGGACCGCGCCCGCGGTGGCCGCATCTCCGCTGTGGAGGGCTTCGTCGCGGCCGAGGTGCCGTCGACCAAGACCGCCCGCACGCTCATCGAGAAGGTCGCGCCCGTCAAGCACGTGCTCGTCGTGCTCGAGCAGGACGACGAGCTCACGCTCAAGTCGATCCGCAACCTGCCGAACGTCCACGCGCTCTCGTACGGCCAGCTCAACGCCTACGACGTGCTCAAGGCCGACGCGCTCGTCTTCAGCAAGAGCGCACTCGACGCCTTCATCGCGTCGAAGACCGCGAAGGAGATCTCCGCATGAGCGGCTTCAACAAGGACCCGCGCGACATCATCATCTCGCCGGTCGTCTCGGAGAAGAGCTACGGCCTGATCGACCAGGGCAAGTACACGTTCATCGTGGACCCCCGTTCGAACAAGACCGAGATCAAGCTCGCCATCGAGAAGATCTTCGACGTCAAGGTCGCGAGCATCAACACGCTGAACCGTCCGGGCAAGACCCGTCGCACGCGCTTCGGCATGGGCAAGCGCAAGGACACCAAGCGTGCCATCGTGACGCTCAAGTCCGGTTCGATCGACATCTTCACGGCTGTCGGCTGAGGACCAGAGGGATAAATCATGGCTATTCGTAACTACAAGCCGACGACCCCCGGTCGTCGCGGCTCGTCGGTCGCCGACTTCGCTGAGATCACCCGTTCGACGCCGGAGAAGTCGCTGCTTCGTCCGCTGCCGAAGACCGGTGGCCGCAACAGCTCCGGCCGCATCACCACCCGTCACATCGGTGGTGGCCACAAGCGTCAGTACCGCGTGATCGACTTCCGTCGTCACGACAAGGACGGCATCGACGCCAAGGTCGCGCACATCGAGTACGACCCGAACCGCACGGCGCGCATCGCGCTCCTGCACTACGTGGACGGCACGAAGCGCTACATCATCGCGCCGAACAAGCTCAAGCAGGGCGACGTCATCGAGCAGGGGGCCGGCGCGGACATCAAGCCGGGCAACAACCTGCCGCTGCGCAACATCCCCGTGGGTACCGTCGTGCACGCGATCGAGCTCCGCCCCGGTGGCGGCGCCAAGCTCGCGCGTTCGGCCGGCGCCTCGGTGCGTCTCGTCGCCAAGGACGGCCCCTACGCGCAGCTCCGTCTGCCGTCGGGCGAGGTCCGCAACGTCGACGCACGCTGCCGCGCCACGATCGGCGAGGTCGGCAACGCCGAGCAGTCGAACATCAACTGGGGCAAGGCCGGCCGCATGCGCTGGAAGGGCGTCCGCCCGACCGTGCGTGGTGTCGCGATGAACCCGGTCGACCACCCGCACGGTGGTGGCGAGGGCAAGACCTCCGGTGGCCGTCACCCGGTCAGCCCGTGGGGTCAGGCCGAGGGCCGCACGCGCAAGCCGAACAAGCCGAGCGACAAGCTCATCGTCCGTCGCCGTAACGCCGGCAAGAAGCGCAAGTAGGAGTTCAGAAGATGCCACGCAGTCTGAAGAAGGGCCCCTTCGTCGACGAGCACCTGCTCCGCAAGGTCGTCACGCAGAACGAGGCCAACACCAAGAACGTGATCCGCACCTGGTCGCGTCGCTCGATGATCATCCCGAACATGCTCGGGCACACGATCGCCGTGCACGACGGCCGCAAGCACATCCCGGTGTTCGTCACCGAGTCGATGGTCGGTCACAAGCTCGGCGAGTTCGCGCCGACCCGCACCTTCCGTGGTCACGTGAAGGACGACAAGAAGGGCCGTCGCCGCTAAGGCGGCGACGCAGAGGAGGAACGAAATGGTGGAGTCGATCGCACGCGTGCGACACATCCGCGTCACGCCTCAGAAGGCCCGTCGCGTCATCGAGCTGATCCGCGGCAAGCAGGCCCACGAGGCCCTCGCCATCCTGAAGTTCGCCCCCCAGGGCGCTTCGGAGCCCGTGTACAAGCTGGTCGCCTCGGCGATCGCGAACGCACGGGTCAAGGCGGACTCGACGAACAGCTTCCTCGACGAGCGCGACCTCTACGTGAGCCGCGTCTTCGTCGACGAAGGTACGACCCTGAAGCGGTTCCAGCCGCGCGCCCAGGGCCGCGCCTTCCGCATCAACAAGCGCACCAGCCACATCACGGTCGTCCTCGCGACGCCGGATGAGGTCGAGGCTGCCGCGACGAGCAAGAAGGCGAGCAAGTAATGGGCCAGAAGGTCAACCCGTACGGCTTCCGTCTCGGGATCACGACGGACCACGTCTCGCACTGGTTCACCGACAGCACGAAGCCGGGTCAGCGCTACGCCGACTACGTGGCCGAGGACATCAAGGTGCGCGAGTACCTGAAGAAGACCCTCGACCGCGCCGGCGTCGCCCGCATCGAGCTCGAGCGCACCCGTGACCGCGTCCGCGTGGACATCCACACCGCGCGTCCGGGCATCGTCATCGGTCGCCGTGGCGCCGAGGCGGAGCGCGTCCGTGGCGAGCTCGAGAAGCTCACCAAGAAGCAGATCCAGCTCAACATCCTCGAGGTCAAGAACCCCGAGACCGAGGCCCAGCTCGTCGCGCAGGGCATCGCCGAGCAGCTCTCCGCTCGTGTCGCGTTCCGTCGCGCCATGCGCAAGGGCCTGCAGGGTGCACAGCGCGCCGGCGCCAAGGGTGTCCGCATCCAGGTGTCGGGTCGTCTCGGCGGCGCCGAGATGTCGCGCTCGGAGTTCTACCGCGAGGGCCGCGTGCCCCTGCACACGCTCCGCGCGAACATCGACTACGGCTTCTACGAGGCCCGGACCACGTTCGGCCGCATCGGCGTGAAGGTCTGGATCTACAAGGGCGACATCACGAACAAGGAGCTCGCTCGCGAGCAGGCGAACCAGCGTTCGTCGCGCCCGGAGCGTCGTGGCGGCCCCCGTGGCGAGCGCGGCGACCGCCGTGGCGGCGACCGTGGCGGCCGTCAGCAGCAGGCCCCGCAGGACGCGCCGGCCGGCGCAGGAGTTGAGGCGTAACCATGCTTATTCCCCGTCGAGTCAAGCACCGCAAGCAGCACCACCCGAAGCGTTCGGGCCAGGCCACCGGTGGCACCAAGGTGTCGTTCGGTGACTACGGCATCCAGGCGCTGACGCCCGCTTACGTGACCAACCGTCAGATCGAGTCCGCTCGTATCGCCATGACGCGTCACATCAAGCGTGGCGGCAAGGTGTGGATCAACATCTACCCGGACCGTCCGCTCACGAAGAAGCCCGCCGAGACCCGCATGGGTTCCGGTAAGGGTTCCCCCGAGTGGTGGGTCGCCAACGTCAAGCCGGGCCGTGTGCTCTTCGAGCTCTCCGGCGTCAACGAGGACATCGCCCGTGAGGCGCTGACCCGTGCAATCCACAAGCTGCCCCTCAAGGCACGCATCATCAAGCGCGAGGAGGGCGACGCATAATGGCGATCGGTTCCAAGGAGCTCCGTCCGACGGAGCTCGACACGTTCGAGAACGAGCGTCTTGCTGACGAACTGAAGAAGGCCAAGGAGGAGCTCTTCAACCTCCGCTTCCAGTCGGCCACCGGCCAGCTGGAGAGCCACGGTCGTCTCCGTGCCGTCAAGCGCGACATCGCTCGCATCTACACCGTCCTCCGCGAGCGCGAGCTCGGCATCCGTGCCACTCCCGCGCCCGTCGAGACCGCCCCCAAGGCCAAGAAGACGACCAAGAAGGCTGAGAAGCCGGCTGAGTCGGCCGAGGCCGAGACCGCCGAGGAGAAGTAATGGCGAACGAAGAGAAGACCTCCGCCGCCTCCGCTCGCGGCTACCGCAAGACGCGTCGTGGCTACGTCACGAGCGACAAGATGGACAAGACCATCGTGGTCGAGGTCGAGGACCGCGTGAAGCACGCGCTCTACGGCAAGATCATCCGTCGCACGTCCAAGGTGAAGGCCCACGACGAGCTCGGCACCGCTGGTGTCGGCGACCTCGTCGTGATCAGCGAGACCCGTCCCCTCAGCGCTTCCAAGCGCTGGCGCCTGGTCGAGATCCTCGAGAAGGCCAAGTAGGCCCCGGCCTGCTTCGGAATAGGAGACAGCAGTGATTCAGCAGGAATCCCGCCTCAAGGTCGCCGACAACACGGGTGCCAAGGAGATCTTGACCATCCGCGTGCTCGGTGGCTCGGGTCGTCGCTACGCCGGTCTCGGTGACGTCATCGTCGCCACGGTGAAGGACGCCATCCCCGGCGGCAACGTGAAGAAGGGTGACGTCGTCAAGGCGGTCATCGTTCGCACCAAGAAGGAGACCCGTCGTCAGGACGGCTCCTACATCAAGTTCGACGAGAACGCGGCAGTGATCCTCAAGGCTGACGGCGACCCGCGCGGCACGCGCATCTTCGGTCCGGTCGGTCGCGAGCTCCGTGACAAGAAGTTCATGAAGATCATCTCGCTCGCGCCGGAGGTGCTGTAAGCCATGGCGAACATCAAGAAGGGTGACCTGGTCCAGGTCATCACGGGTGCCAAGCAGGAGCGCGGCGGTGACCGTGGCAAGCAGGGCAAGGTCATCGAGGTCCTCAAGGACAAGAACCGCGTCGTCGTCGAGGGCGTGAACTTCGTCACGAAGCACGTCCGCGTCGGCCAGACGCAGCGCGGCTCGAAGACCGGTGGCATCGAGCAGCACGAGGCTCCGATCCACGTGTCGAACGTCGCCATCGTCGACCCGAAGACCAAGAAGCCGACCCGCGTCGGTTTCCGCAACGAAGAGGTGGAGAAGGACGGCGTCAAGAAGACCGTCCGAGTCCGCTACGCCAAGAAGTCGGGTGAGAAGCTCTGATGACCGACACGACTGCCGCGCCGGCGACCAAGGTCGAGCCGCGCCTCAAGCAGAAGTACAAGAACGAGATCAAGGCTGCCCTCACCGAGCAGTTCGGGTACGCGAACGTCAACCAGGTCCCCGGCCTGGTCAAGGTCGTCGTGAACACCGGTGTCGGTGAGGCCGCTCGCGACTCGAAGATCATCGAGGGGGCCATCAAGGACCTCACGGCGATCACGGGTCAGAAGCCCCAGGTCACGAAGGCCCGCAAGTCCATCGCGCAGTTCAAGCTGCGTGAGGGCCAGGCCATCGGCGCGCACGTCACCCTCCGTGGTGACCGCGCGTGGGAGTTCATCGACCGTCTCGTGACCCTCGCACTGCCCCGCATCCGCGACTTCCGCGGTCTCAGCGACAAGCAGTTCGACGGCAACGGCAACTACACGTTCGGTCTCACGGAGCAGTCCGTGTTCCACGAGATCGACCAGGACCGCATCGACCGCGTGCGTGGCTTCGACATCACCGTCGTGACCACCGCGAAGTCGGACGACGAGGGCCGCGCGCTGCTCCGCCAGCTCGGGTTCCCGTTCCGTTCTGCCGAGCAGACGGTCTAAGATACTTCGGGCGGTGCGGGCCGGAGGATTCACGTCCTCCGGCCCGCACGCACGAACACACCGATCCAGGGGAATCGCCCCGGGATCACCCGATCGCTCAGGTCGGCATTCGTGGAACGGGTGTCGAAACCAGGCGAAGAATGGACGACCATCATGACGATGACCGATCCGGTCGCAGACATGCTGACCAGATTGCGGAACGCGAACTCGGCGCACCACGACGCCGTCTCGCTTCCCAGCTCCAAGCTGAAGAAGAACATCGCTGAGATCCTCAAGCGCGAGGGTTACATCAGCGAGTGGAAGATCGAGGACGCCCGCGTGGGCGAGACCCTCACGATCGACCTGAAGTACGGCCCCGAGCGCGAGCGTTCGATCGCCGGCATCAAGCGCGTCTCGAAGCCCGGTCTCCGGGTCTACGCGAAGTCGACGGAGATCCCCCAGGTCCTCGGTGGCCTCGGCGTGGCGATCCTCTCGACCTCGTCGGGACTGCTCACCGACCGTGAAGCCGAGCAGAAGGGCGTGGGTGGGGAAGTCCTCGCCTACGTGTGGTGATCGACAATGTCTCGTATCGGACGTCTTCCCATTGACATCCCCGCTGGTGTGACCGTCTCCATCGATGGTCAGAACGTCGCGGTCAAGGGCCCGAAGGGCGAGCTCGCGCTCGTCGTCGCCGAGCCCATCCAGGCCAAGGTCGAGGAGAACCAGGTCCTCGTCACCCGTCCGGACGACGAGCGCAGCTCGCGTGCGTTGCACGGCCTGACCCGCACCCTCATCGCGAACAACATCGTCGGCGTGACCCAGGGCTACTCCAAGGGCCTCGAGGTCGTCGGCACCGGTTACCGCGTGCAGGCGAAGGGCAACAACGTCGAGTTCGCGCTCGGCTACTCCCACCCGATCACGGTCGAGCCGCCCGCGGGCATCAGCTTCGCCGTCGAGGGCAACAACAAGCTGACCGTCAACGGCATCGACAAGCAGTCCGTCGGCGAGGTCGCTGCAAACATCCGCAAGCTGCGCAAGCCCGAGCCCTACAAGGGCAAGGGTGTCCGCTACGCCGGCGAGATCGTGCGCCGCAAGGCCGGAAAGTCAGGTAAGTGATCATGGGTCTCCTCAAGACACGAGGCAAGAGCAAGTCGGCCGCCAAGGCGCGCCGTCACAACCGCCTCCGCAAGAAGATCACCGGCACCGAGGCCCGTCCGCGTCTCGCTGTCACCCGTTCGGCGCGTCACGTGTTCGTCCAGGTCATCGACGACGCCAAGGGCCACACGCTGGCCAGCGCGTCGACGATGGAGGCCGACCTCCGTACGTTCGACGGCGACAAGACCGCCAAGGCCCGTCGTGTCGGCGAACTCCTCGCCGAGCGCGCGAAGGCCGCTGGCGTCGAGGCCGTGGTCTTCGACCGCGGTGGTAGCAAGTACGCCGGTCGCGTCGCCGCGATCGCCGATGGTGCCCGTGAAGGAGGGCTGAACCTGTGAGCGACATCGCGAACACGAACGAAGACGCCAACGTCGAAACGACCGAGGCCGCTGAGGCGACCGAGGCCGAGGCCACGAGCACCACGGCCCCCGCGGCCAAGGAGCCCGAGGTCCCCGTCGTCGAGCGCCCCGTCGAGACCGCAGCCGGTTCGGCATCGAACAACCGCGACTCCGCCGACAACCGTGGCCGCCGTGGTGGCGGTCGCGACCGTCAGCAGGGTGGCGGCCGTGGCAACGACCGCAACGGTCGGGGTGGCGACAGCCAGTTCCTCGAGCGCGTCGTGACCATCAACCGCGTCTCCAAGGTCGTCAAGGGTGGTCGTCGCTTCAGCTTCACCGCGCTCGTCGTCGTCGGTGACGGCAACGGTCTCGTGGGTGTCGGCTACGGCAAGGCCCGCGAGGTCCCGACCGCCATCTCGAAGGGCGTCGAGGAAGCGAAGAAGAACTTCTTCCGCGTCCCGCGCGTCGGCAACACGATCCCGCACCCGGTGCAGGGCGAGGCCGCTGCCGGCGTCGTGCTCCTCCGTCCGGCCGCTGCCGGTACCGGTGTCATCGCCGGTGGTCCGGTCCGCGCCGTCCTCGAGTGCGCCGGTATCCACGACGTCCTGAGCAAGTCGCTCGGTTCGTCGAACACCATCAACATCGTGCACGCGACCGTCACGGCGCTGCAGCAGCTCGAGGAGCCCCGTGCGGTCGCAAGCCGTCGCGGTCTCCCCGTCGACCGGGTCGTCCCGGACCGTCTGCTCCAGGCCGAGGCCGCTGCTCTGCGTGCCGCGTCCGAGAAGGCAGGTGCGTGATGGCGATGCTGAAGATCACGCAGACGAAGTCCGTTATCAGCGAGAAGCAGTACCAGCGCGACACGCTCCGCAGCCTGGGTCTCAAGCGCATCGGCCGTACGGTCCTGCGTGAGGACAACGCCCAGAACCGCGGGTACGTCGCGACGGTCGCGCACCTCGTGAAGGTCGAGGAGGTCGACGCATGAGCGACGAGAAGAACGAGCGCGTGCAGGTCCTGAAGCTGCACCACCTCCGTCCGGCAGAGGGCGCCAAGAAGGCTCGCACCCGCGTCGGTCGTGGTGAGGGCTCCAAGGGCAAGACCGCCGGCCGTGGTACCAAGGGCCAGAAGGCTCGTTACCAGGTCAAGGTCGGCTTCGAGGGTGGGCAGATGCCGCTGCACATGCGCACCCCGAAGCTCCGCGGGTTCAAGAACCCGTTCCGCGTCGAGTACCAGGTCGTGAACCTGGACAAGATCGCGGAGCTCTACCCCAACGGTGGCGACGTCACCGTCGCGGACCTGGTCGCCAAGGGCGCCGTCCGCAAGAACGAGAAGGTCAAGGTTCTCGGTCAGGGTGACATCAGCGTGAAGCTCACGGTCTCGGTCGACAAGGTCTCGGCGTCCGCCGCCGAGAAGATCGCGGCTGCTGGCGGCACCGTCTCCCAGTAACCCCGTCGGCGGCCCGTGCGTTTGCGCACGGGCCGCCGTTACGGTTTCCTTGACAGTGGTCGGCGTCCGCCGGCCAGGTCGGTCCTGCCGACCACACCGGTGACGGCCCTCGACGGGCCGCCGGTCCCAGAAGTTCGGAGTCCTCGTGTTCAGAGCGGTCGCGCGCATCATGCGCACCCCAGATCTTCGCAAGAAGATCGGCTTCACCCTCGCGATCATCGCGCTGTTCCGCCTGGGGTCGTACATCCCCGCGCCGTTCGTCGACTACGCATCCGTGCAGACCTGTCTCGCCAGCGCTTCGTCGCAGCAGGGTCTGTACGACCTGATCAACCTCTTCTCCGGCGGCGCGCTGCTGAAGCTCTCGGTCTTCGCGCTCGGCATCATGCCGTACATCACGTCGTCGATCATCGTGCAGCTGCTCCGCGTGGTCATCCCGCACTTCGACGCCCTCTACAAGGAGGGGCAGTCCGGTCAGGCGAAGCTGACGCAGTACACGCGCTACCTCACCATCGCGCTCGGCGTGCTGCAGTCCACCACCCTGATCACGGTCGCCCGCTCCGGCGCCCTGTTCGGCACCAACGCCTCGGCCTCCTGCTCGTCGATCATCTCGAACGACAGCTGGTACGCGATCATGCTCATGGTCGTCACCCTGACCGCCGGTACCGGACTCATCATGTGGATGGGCGAGCTCGTCACCGAGCGCGGCATCGGCAACGGCATGTCGCTCCTCATCTTCACGTCCATCGCGGCGCAGTTCCCCTCGGCGCTCTGGGCGATCGAGCAGTCGAACGGCTTCGAGCTGTTCCTGTTCGTCATCCTCGTCGGCCTGGTCATCATGATGGCCGTCGTGTTCGTCGAGCAGTCGCAGCGGCGCATCCCCGTGCAGTACGCCAAGCGCATGGTCGGTCGCCGCACCTACGGCGGCAACAACACGTACATCCCGATCAAGGTGAACATGGCCGGCGTCGTGCCCGTCATCTTCGCCTCGTCGCTGCTGTACCTGCCGGCCCTGGTCGCGCAGTTCAACCAGCCCTCCGACGGCAGCGAGCCGGCGGCGTGGGTGACCTGGATCCAGAACAACCTGACCTCGGGTGACAACTGGTTCTACATGGTCCTGTACTTCCTGCTCATCGTCGGATTCACGTACTTCTACGTCGCGATCACCTTCAACCCCGAAGAGGTCGCCGACAACATGAAGAAGTACGGCGGCTTCATCCCGGGCATCCGGGCCGGTCGTCCGACGGCCGAGTACCTCGACTACGTTCTCACCCGGGTGACGTTGCCCGGCTCCCTGTACCTCGGTCTCATCGCCCTGATCCCGCTGGCGGCGCTGGCGTTCTTCGGTGCGAACCAGAACTTCCCGTTCGGCGGCGCGAGCATCCTCATCATCGTGGGTGTCGGCCTCGAGACCGTGAAGCAGATCGACTCGCAGCTGCAGCAGCGTCACTACGAAGGGCTTCTCCGTTGAGCGCACGTCTCATCATCGTCGGACCTCCCGGAGCCGGGAAGGGCACCCAGGCCGGTCGCATCGCCGACGCGTTCGGGATCCCCGCCGTCTCGACGGGTGACATCTTCCGCAAGAACGTCGCAGAGGGCACCCCGCTCGGCGTCCAGGCGAAGGCGATCATGGACGCGGGCGACTACGTCCCCGACTCGCTCACGAACGAGCTCGTGAAGTCGCGCCTGCACGAGGCCGACGCCGAGAACGGCTTCCTGCTCGACGGCTACCCCCGCACGGTCGGGCAGGTCGAGTACCTCGACGCGCTCCTCGCCGAGCAGGGCACCGGCATCGACGCGGTCGTGCAGCTCGTCGCCGACCAGGACGAGCTCGTCGGCCGCCTCCTGAAGCGCGCCGAGGAACAGGGCCGCAGCGACGACAACGAGGAGACCATCCGTCGTCGGCAGCAGGTCTACACCGAGCAGACCGCTCCGATCGTGGCGGCGTACGGCGAGCGTGGGCTCGTCGTCGACGTCGACGGCCTCGGTGGCATCGACGAGGTCGGCGATCGGATCCAGGCCGCGCTGTCCTCGCGTGGGCTGACCGCGGGCGTCTGACGCCAGCGTGGTGCGGTTCCGCAAGCCCTCGATCTACAAGACGCCGGACGAGCTCCGCGCCATGGTGCGTCCGGGTCTGCTGACCCACGACGCACTGGCGGCGGTGCGCGACGCGATCCGTCCGGGCATCACCACGGGCGAGCTCGACGCCATCGCCGAGCGGGTCATCCGTGACGGCGGCGGCATCCCGAACTTCCAGCTCGTCCCGGGCTACCGGCACACGCTCTGCGTGTCGGTGAACGACGAGATCGTGCACGGGATCCCGGGGGAGCGTGTGATTCAGCCCGGTGACGTCGTGTCGGTCGACGCCGGTGCCGAGGTCGACGGCTGGAACGGTGACAGTGCCTTCACGGTCGTCGTCCCGGGTGGCGACGCCGGTGTCAGTGCGGCCCGGCAGACGCTCTCGGACACCACCGAGCGTGCGCTCTGGCACGGCATCGCGGCGCTCGCGCACGCGAAGCACCTGCACGAGGTCGGTGCCGTCATCGAGGACGCCATCGACGAGACCGGCGCATGGGGCATCGTCGAGGACTACACCGGCCACGGCATCGGCCGCTCGATGCACGAGGACCCGCCCGTCTTCAACTACCGCGTCCGTGGCGCCGGTCCGGCGATCAAGCCCGGGCTCGTGGTCGCGATCGAGCCGATGGTCACGGCCGGCACGATCGACAGCTCGACGGACGACGACGAGTGGACCGTCCGCACGCTCGACGGTTCCGACGCCGCGCACTGGGAGCACAGCATCGCGGTGCACGCCGACGGCATCTGGGTGCTGACGGCGGCCGACGGCGGCGCCGCGGGCCTGGCCCCGCTGGGTGTGACGCCGGTCCCGATCCCGTAGGGCGCGCCTCCCGTCGGTCGCGTCTCCCGCAGGTGGGACTGCCTGACCCGGCGCGTGAGCGCCCTCGCGTCCGGTCCTGTCGGACGGCCAGGAGGCGCGGTGCGGCCCCGCCACGCGCCTCCGGTCCGAACCTGCGCACGTCCACGACGTCTGCACCGTGTGGAACACGTGCACTCGTCGTCAGGGTGCGCACCCGCGCGCGACGCGCAACGGGCACCGGGCGACGGGCGCAGCGCGCCGGCCTCAGTCGTTGCCGACTGAGCAGGTCTCCTCGGACGCGCTCTGTCCGGTGATCGACGAGGGCAGCGGCGTCGCCGAACCGGTCGCGGCGCTCGTGGCGGTGCCGGACGCCGATCCGGACGCCGTGCCGGTGCCGCTGCCGGCCGCGGTACCCGAGGACGTCCCGGCCGAGGACCCACCGGCCGACGACGTCCCGGTCGAGGTCCCCGTGGACGGAGCAGCGGTCGCCGTCCCGCTCGAGCCGGAGGACTCCTCCGACGCGCGCCCCGTGCTCGAGTCGCTCAGCGAGGTCTTCTGGTCGTTCTGCAGCGCGACGTTGAGGGTGTGGGCGGCGTCCTGGTCGACGATCACGCGCGCGCTGTCCTCGGGGTCGTCCGCGACCGGGTACTGCACGAACAGCATGTTCGCCGTGCTCATCCCGCGCAGGGCCCCGGCCAGTCCGACGAGCGTGCGCGCCTGGGCGAGGCCGTCGGACAGCGTCATGTTCGACAGCGCGGCGCCGGCGAGCTTGTAGAGCGTGATCGGGTTCGAGAGCGTCCCGTCCGAGGTGACCTTGCGCAGCAGGGCCGACAGGAACACCTGCTGCGAGCTGATGCGCGCGAGGTCGCTCCCGTCGCCGACACCGTGCCGGGTGCGGAGGAACGCGAGCGCGTCCGTGCCCTCGAGCTTGTGCGAGCCGGCCGTCAGGTGCAGGTTCGTGTAGGAGTCGTTGATCGGGTCCGCGACGCACACGTCCACGCCGCCGAGGGCGTTCGACATCTCGATGACGCCGTCGAACGTGATGAGCCCGGCGTACGGGATGCTCAGGCCGGTGAGGTTCTCGACGGTGTCGACGACGCACGAGACCCCGCCGTTCCCGAGGGCCGTGTTGAACTGCGCGGACGTGGCCGCCGGGTACGTGGTCCCGCTCTCGGGGTTCGTGCACGCCGGGATCGGCACCATGAGGTCGCGCGGGAAGCTCACCGCGGTCAGCTGGGTGTGGTCCTGCGAGATGTGGATCAGCATCGTGACGTCGTTGCGGGCGCCCTCGACGTCCTCGTCCGAGTCGAACTGCCCGATGCGGGTGTCGCTGCCGATGAGCAGGATGTTCGCACCGCCCTTGATGGCCGTGATGTCGGCCGTCTGCGCGGTGCTCTGGTCGTCCGTGCTGAGCTTGACCGTCCTCGGCGCCGTGGCGAGCTGCGCACCCGCGATGGCGGCGACGCTCGTCCCGCTCACGAGGACGACGGCGAGGGTGGACGCCACGATCGACGCGAGCGTGCCCCATCCGCGGCGGCGCGGGAGGCGGCCGTGGCGGGCGAACGGGCGTCGGGTGGCGTCGTGCACGTGGTCTCCGTTCGGTGGTCCGTGCGGCGCGGTCTGCACGGGCGGGGGCGACGGCCACGCTAGGGGCCGGTGACCAACGGGACCCCGGAGCGCGCCGTCAAACCACTGTGGAACGCTCAGACAGCGCTGTGAAGCCCCAGACGTGGGGACTTCGCCGTCTCCACTTGGCAATCCTGGGTTTACCACATAGGATCGATCTTTGGTGTGTCATGCCCATTGGGCGTGGCGCCCGACCCGCAGACCGGCTCGGGGATCACACCGGTAATCCAACCAAGCGACAGTGAGGCTATGGCCAAGAAAGACGGCGTCATCGAGATCGAGGGCTCGGTGCTCGAAGCTCTGCCCAACGCGATGTTCCGCGTTGAGCTGACCAACGGACACAAGGTCCTTGCGCACATCTCCGGGAAGATGCGCCAGCACTACATCCGCATCCTCCCCGAGGACCGCGTGATCGTGGAGCTGAGCCCGTACGACCTGACCCGCGGCCGGATCGTCTACCGCTACAAGTGATCCGCGAGCTGGAAAGGAACGGCCCGGCAACCCTGCCGAGCACGAAGCCAGCGAGCACGAGGAAAGAACAATGAAGGTCAACCCCAGCGTCAAGCCCATCTGCGAGCACTGCCGTGTCATTCGCCGCAAGGGCCGCGTCATGGTGATCTGCAAGAGCAACCCGCGTCACAAGCAGCGCCAGGGCTAGTCCCGGCTGCCTGACGCGATCGCCCTCGGGCGGCTGCGAGCAGGATCCACAACTCAACATCGAACGCAGTACCAAGATCCGCGCGAGCGGGGACACCTCGGGTCGGAGGCCCGAGCACCGGTACTGCTCCACACCTCCATCGACAACAGGAGCAGCCATCACATGGCACGTCTAGCAGGCGTCGACATCCCGCGCGAGAAGCGCGTGGAGATCGCACTCACGTACATCTACGGCGTCGGCCGTACCCGCGCGGTCCAGGCACTCGCCGAGACCGGTATCTCCGGTGACATCCGCGTCAAGGACCTGACCGACGACCAGCTCGTCGCCCTCCGTGACTTCATCGAGGGCAACTTCAAGGTGGAGGGTGACCTCCGCCGTGAGGTCGCAGCCGACATCCGCCGCAAGGTCGAGATCGGTAGCTACGAGGGTCTTCGCCACCGTCGTGGTCTCCCGGTGCGCGGTCAGCGCACCAAGACCAACGCGCGTACCCGCAAGGGACCGAAGCGCACCGTGGCAGGCAAGAAGAAGGCTCGATAGGAGACCCCGATGGCTACCCCCAAGACTGCCGCGCGCAAGCCGCGCCGCAAGGAGAAGAAGAACGTCGCCGTGGGCCAGGCCCACATCAAGAGCACGTTCAACAACACGATCGTCAGCATCACCGACCCGTCGGGTGCCGTCCTCAGCTGGGCGTCCTCGGGTGCCGTGGGCTTCAAGGGTTCGCGCAAGTCGACGCCGTTCGCGGCGCAGCTCGCCGCCGAGTCCGCTGCGCGTCAGGCGCAGGAGCACGGCGTCAAGAAGGTCGACGTCTTCGTGAAGGGTCCGGGTTCGGGCCGCGAGACCGCGATCCGCTCGCTCCAGGCCGCTGGCCTCGAGGTGGGTTCGATCAACGACGTCACGCCGCAGGCGCACAACGGGTGCCGCCCGCCCAAGCGCCGTCGCGTCTGACGCGAGGAGCAACCGGCCGCACCCTGCTCGTCCCCTGACGGGGGCGAGCAGGGCCCGCGGCCATTCCTGGTCGTTCGATCGCGCAGGCCGTGCCGTCCTGGCAAGCGCGTGCGCGTGATCACAACTCAACAGACCCGTCGGGGCCCGGTCGGCCCCGTCGTACCGCCGAGTGTCATATAGCGGACACTCCGCCGAAAGGAATCCCACAGTGCTCATTGCACAGCGCCCCACCCTGACCGAGGAGACGATCTCCGAGTTCCGCTCGCGCTTCGTCATCGAGCCGCTCGAGCCGGGCTTCGGTTACACCCTCGGCAACTCGCTGCGCCGCACGCTCCTCTCCTCGATCCCCGGCGCGGCTGTCACCAGCATCCGCATCGACGGCGTCCTCCACGAGTTCAGCACCGTTCCCGGTGTCAAGGAAGACGTCACCGAGATCATCCTCAACATCAAGAGCCTGGTCGTCTCCAGCGAGCACGACGAGCCGATCACGGCGTACCTGCGCAAGCAGGGTGCCGGTCAGGTCACCGCAGCGGACATCTCCGCTCCGGCCGGCGTCGAGATCCACAACCCGGACCTCGTCATCGCGACCCTGAACGACACCGCGCGCTTCGAGCTCGAGCTGACGATCGAGCGTGGCCGTGGCTACGTCTCGGCGACGCAGAACCGTTCGGAGTTCAGCGAGGCCGGTCAGATCCCGATCGACTCGATCTACTCGCCGGTCCTCAAGGTCACCTACCGCGTCGAGGCGACGCGTGCCGGTGAGCGCACAGACTTCGACCGCCTGGTCGTCGACGTCGAGTCGAAGCCGGCCATCACGCCGCGCGACGCCATCGCGTCGGCGGGTCGGACGCTCGTCGAACTGTTCGGGCTCGCCCGCGAGCTCAACACCGCGGCCGAGGGCATCGAGATCGGCCCCGCGCCGGTCGACGCCGTGCTCTCGAACGAGCTGCAGACCCCGATCGAGGACCTGGACCTGTCGGTCCGCAGCTACAACTGCCTCAAGCGGGAGGGCATCAACACGGTGTCCGAGCTCGTCGCCCTGTCGGAGACGCAGCTCATGAACATCCGCAACTTCGGTCAGAAGTCGGTGGACGAGGTCAAGGACAAGCTCACCGAGCTCGGCCTGTCCCTCAAGGACACCGTCCCCGGATTCGACGGCGCCCACTTCTACAGCGGGTACGACGAGGACGAGTCCAACAACTGACCTCGCGCTGACGCGCACGCGCGCCGCTGACGCAGCGCGCAACACTTTCACCACTGGAGAACTGACATGCCGAAGCCCACCAAGGGCCCCCGCCTCGGTGGCGGCCCCGCCCACGAGCGCCTGCTCCTGAGCAACCTCGCCAACGCCCTCTTCACGCACGGTCGCATCACGACCACCGAGACGAAGGCCAAGCGCCTCCGTCCCGTCGCCGAGCGTCTCATCACGTTCGCGAAGCGTGGCGACCTGCACGCGCGTCGTCGCGTGATCAGCATCCTGCGCGACAAGTCCGTCGTGCACACGCTGTTCACCGAGATCGCCCCGCAGGTCGAGGACCGTCAGGGCGGCTACACCCGCATCACGAAGCTCGGTTTCCGCAAGGGCGACAACGCTCCCCTCGCGTCGATCGAGCTCGTCCTCGAGCCGGTGTCGAGCACGCCGGCCCCGGTCAAGCGCGACGCGGCCCCGGCCGCTGCTGCTCCGGTCGAGGAGCCCGCCGCCGAGGACACCACCGACGAGGCCCCGGTCGAGGAGACCGAGACCACCGAGGAGTCCGCTCCCGTCGCCGAGGAGACCGAGACCGAGGCAGCTGCCGAGGTCGAGGCCGACGCCGCCGAGAAGTCGGACGACAAGTAGTCACAGCCCCACCACGACGAAGCCCCCGCAACACGCGTTGCGGGGGCTTCGTCGTGTCCTGGGGGTGACCGGACGGCGGCCTGGAGGCGCGGTGCGGGCCCGCCCCGTTCCTCCTGGCCCACAGGCGGCAGAGCCGCAGAACGCGGACCCGCTCCGTCTCACAGGCGCGGCACCGTATCGTGACCGGCCGACACGACGAGAGGGACCGATGCAGTTCGAGCACATCGCGGGTGTGGGGACCCGGGTCTGGCGGTGGAGCCGGACCTCCGGGACGCAACCGCGCCTGCTCCACGCCGCGAAGGCCGCCGTCGCGGCGGTCCTCGCGTGGTTCATCGCGCGACACATGCCCGGGGTCGCGGCGGAGTACCCGTACTACGCACCGCTCGGCGCCGTCGTGGCGATGCAGACGACGGTGTTCGCCGGCATCCGGAGTGGGGTCCAGACGCTCGTCGGCATCGCGCTCGGCATCGTCATCGCCGGGTTCACGATGTGGGTCGGAGACCCGGGCTTCCTGGCGATCGCGCTGGCGGTCGGCATCGGCGTCCTCGTCGGCGGGTTCCGCGTCCTCGGCGAGGGCAGCTCCTGGGTGTCGACTGCCGCGCTCTTCGTCCTGCTCGTCGGAGGCGCCCACGCCGAGGGGTACTCGCTCGGGTACCTCGTGCAGATGGCCGTCGGTGTCGTGGTGGGCCTCCTGGTGAACTTCCTCGTCTTCCCGCCCCTCCGCTTCTGGGACGCCGAGCACCGGATCGACGCCGTGAACGGGGTCCTCGCGGACCACCTGGACGGGCTCGCGGCGGTCCTCGAGGAGGGCGAGCGGGACGAGAAGGCGTGGGATCGGCAGCAGGACCGGCTGGACCGTGCCATCGCCGACGTCCGCTCCCGGGTGTCGATCGCGCACGAGAGCCGGCGGCTGAACCCGCGCGGAGCACTCCGTGGGTCCCGGGCACGGCTCGAGCAGGACGGTGCCCGCTTCCGTGCCCTCGAGCGGGTCGCCTGGTACACGACGGACCTCACCGAGCTCGTCGCCCGGTCGGGTCCGGTGTCGGAGGGGCTCGGGCGACCGGACCCCGAGTTCGCCGAGCCGCTCGCGAAGGCCCTCCGCGAGCTCGCGTGCATGGTCCGCGGCGAGTGCCCCGAAGAGGCGGGCGACGACGCGATCGCCGAGGTCGAGCGGGCGCTGGACGCGTCGCGCGAGAACCCGTCGCACGTCGCGGTCACGTCCGCCGCACTCGTGGCGATGCGCGGCATCGTGGAGTCCGAGCGCCGGGCGACGAACGACCTCGACACCCGCACGGGGCCGTCCGCCTTCCGGAGCGCCCGCGGCTGACCCTCGACGCTCGACCTAGACTCGGGACGTGCCCGTCCACTCTCGCGTCGCCGTCCTCGGGCCGGTCGAGGTCGAGGACCAGCAGGGGCGCGCGACCGCGGTGCCCGGGGCTCTGGCACGCGGGTTCCTCGTCGCGCTGGTGCTCGCGCGCGGACACGCCGTGACGACCGAGGCGCTCATCGACGAGCTCTGGGGCGACGACCAGCCGCGCGGCGCCCGTGCAGCGCTGCAGACCCTCGTCTCCCGGCTCCGGCGCAGCACGGCCGACGGCGTCGTCGTGTCGACCAGCACCGGGTACGCACTCGGGGTCGACCCCGGCTCGGTCGACCTGACGGCCGCCGAGCGCGCGGCTGCCAGCGAGGACGTCGCGGTGGTCCGGGCAGCACTCGACGGCTGGCGGGGCGACCCCGGCGCGGACGTCGACGGGGACCTCGGCGCCGCGCTTGCCGACCGCGCGGCCACTGCCCGCCGTGCGCTCCGACGCCGGCTGGGCGAACTCCTCCTCGACCGCGGGGACGCGGCCGAAGCGGCAGCGCTGTGGCTCGCCGAGTCCGAGGCGAACCCGTTCGACGAGGTCGCCGTCGCCGGGTGCATGCGCGCGCTGGTCGCCGCCGGCCGGAACGCCGAGGCGCTCGCCGCGTTCGCGACGCACCGCGACCGCCTCGCCGACGAGCTCGGCGCGGACCCCTCGGCCGACCTGGTGCGGCTGAACGCCGACCTGCTCCGCCGGTCCGCCGCCGACTCCGGTCGTGCTCGTCGGGTCGGGCTGCGGGCCGCGCCGAACACGCTCGTCGGGCGGCACGAGGACCTCGCCGCCGTCACGGACCTCCTGTCCCGCAACCGGCTGGTCACGATCCTCGGTGCGGGTGGGCTCGGCAAGACCCGCCTCGCGCAGGCGGTCGCCGCCGGTGTGCCGCCGACCACCGGCGTGGTGGTGTTCGAGCTCGCACCGATCGCCACCGCCGAGGACGTCGTCCCCGCGCTCGGTGCCCTGCTCGGGGTGGCCGAGTTCCGCTCCGCCCGGGCGCTGCGGGAGGTCGTCGTCGCCGACCTGCGAGCGCGTGTGGGGCGGGCGCTCGGAGAAGCCCCGACGGTCCTCGTCCTGGACAACTGCGAGCACCTCGTCGGCGACGTCGCCGGGTTCGCCGCCGACCTGCTCGCGAGCATCCCCGACCTCCGGATCCTCACGACCTCGCGCGCACCGCTCGCGATCGCCGGCGAGGTCGTGGCGCCCCTGGCGCCCCTCCCGGTCGAGGCCGACGGCGCCGCGGTCCGGCTGTTCACCGAGCGCGCCCGGGCGGCCCGACCCGGGGCCGTGCTGCCCGTGGACACCGTCCGCCGCATCTGTACGCGGCTCGACGGGTCGCCGCTCGCGATCGAGCTCGCCGCGGCGCGGATCCGGGGGATGAGCGTCGACGAGATCGAGCGCCGGCTCGACGACCGGTTCGCCCTGCTCCGCGGCGGCGACCGCAGCGCCCCGGAGCGGCACCGTACGCTCCTGGCGGTCATCGAGTGGAGCTGGCGCCTGCTCGACGCGGGCGCGCAGGACCTCCTGACCCGCCTGGCACTGTTCCCGGACGGCCTGGCGGTCGACGCCGTCGAGGCCGTGGCCGCGCCGGACCGCCGGGACGACGCGCTCGACGACCTCGCCGAACTCGTCGAGCAGTCCCTCGTGCAGCTCGTCGAGGTCGAGGGGGAGCCGGTCCGCTACCGCCTGCTCGAGACCGTCCGCGAGTTCGGGGCCGCACGGCTCGACGAACGTGGTGCCACCGAGGCCGTGCATACGGCGATGATCCACTGGGGGCGTGACTTCGCCGCCGCCAGGAACCTCTTCACGCTCACCGGCCCGGAGCAGCTCGACCGCTTCCACGAGGTCCAGCGCGAGGCCGACAACCTCGTGACCCTGCTCCGCTGGAGCCTCCGCGCCGACGACGCCTCGGCGACCGCGCACGTCTTCGCCGCCCTCGGGGCCTACTGGACGCTCCGGGGTGCCCACGGCGAGGTCACCGCGATCGCGTCCGACGTGGTCGCGGTGCTGCGCTCGGGTCCGCCCGCGCCCGAGGACGTCGCCGCGGTGCACGTCGGGCTCGTCGTCGCCGGGGCCTCCTCGGCGTTCGACGACCGCCGGACCGCCGCGTGGGCGATCTCCACGCTCCGGCGCCTCCGCCGCGTCGGGACGACGGGGTTCCCGGTGCTCGATGCACAGGCGGCCCTGCTCCTGACGCTCGGGCGTCCGGCGGCGGGCACCGCGCTCCTCGCGCGCCTCCGCGACGACCCCGACGAGGGCGTGGCCGGCACCGCCAACATGCTCAGCGCGCCCCTCGCCGAGAACGACGGCGAGTTCGCGGCGGCCCTCCGGTACGCCACCCGGGCGCAGACGCTCGCGGAGCGCACCGCCGACGCGTGGACGATCGGCACCGTGGCCGTCACCATGACGCAGCTCCTCGCCCAGACCGGCCGGTACGCGGACGCCCTCGCGAACGCCGACCGCGCCCGTGAGCAGCTCGAGCGCTTCGGCGCCGAGGACGACCTGTACGAGATCGGCTGGACCGTCGGGCTCTGCTCGGCCGCGACCGGCGCCGTGGACACCGCCCGGTCGATCGCCGCCGAGCTGCAGCACCGACCGGTCGCGGGGCGCGGCGGCTTCGACGGCGACCGCTCCCAGATCGGCGTGCTCGCGGTCGCGATCGGCGCGGAGTGCCTCCGGTTCGAGGGCGACCTCGATGCCGCTGCCGCGCAGTACACGGCCGCGTGGGACTGGGTGCTGCCGCACCGGAAGGCGACACCGCACTGGACCGTGATGGCGGGCGCGGCGCGGATCGCAGCGGTCGACGAGGCGGCGCTCGGCGCGCCCGACGGAGCCGCACCGCGCCTCCAGGCCGCCGAACGCGCGGTCGCTCGCCGCATCCGGAAGGCCGCACTCGTGATGATCCGCGTCCACCCGTGGTGGCTCGACCTGCCCGTCATCGGCACGACGCTGGCGGGACTCGCGGTCGCGGCGGCGCGCAGCGACCGTCCGGCCGAGGCGGCCCGGTGCTGGGGTGCCGCGATGCGGTTCGGCACCCGGCAGGACTTCGCGGTGCTCGCCCACGGACGGCTCCGACCGCTCCTCGTCGACGCGCTCGGCGAGGCCCGCGTCGCGGACGCCGAGACGGCCTCGACCGGATGGGACCGGACCGAGGCCGTCGCGCGGGCGAGGACGCTGCTGGAGGACCTCCGCTACGCCTTCCGCATGTAGGCGCGGACCGTCAGCGGCGCGAACACGGCGACCACCACGGCGGCACCGAGCAGGCTGATCCAGAGGTCACCGGTGACGGCGCCGTGGTTGATCAGCTCGCGGACGGCGGTGATGAGGTGCGAGATCGGGTTGACCTCGGTGAACCAGCGCAGCCAGCCGGGCAGGGTGTCCGTGGGGACGAACGCGTTCGACAGGAACGTCAGCGGGAAGAGCACCAGGTTGGCGATGCCCGAGACGCTCGACGCGGTGCGGGCGATCACGCCGAAGTAGGCGAAGATCCAGCTGATCGACCAGGCGACGACGATCACGAGCACGCCGGCCAGCACGACCGCCGCGGCACCGCCCTCGGGACGGAGGCCCATGATGATGCCGACCGTGAACGTGATGGCGGTGGCGATCGCGTACCGGACCGTGTCGGCGAGCAACGCACCGGCGAGCGGCGCGATGCGGGCGATCGGCAGGGACTTGAAGCGGTCGAACACGCCCTTGTCCATGTCCTCGCGGAGCTGGACGCCGGTGACGATCGAGGACGTGATGTTCGTCTGCACGAGGATGCCGGGGATGATGACGGGCAGGTAGCTGGACACGTCGCCGGCGATCGCGCCGCCGAAGATGTACGTGAACATCACGGTGAAGACGATCGGCATGAGCGTCACGTCGAACAGCTGCTCGGGCGTGCGACGGACCTTCACCAGGCCGCGGTACGCCATCGTGAAGGACTGCCGGACGGTCGCGCCGAGTCCGGAGCCGCCGATGCCGGGGCGTGGGGCGACCCGCGGCGCCGAGGTGGGGGTGGGGGCGATGGTGGTCATGCGATGCTCCCTTCGAGCTCGCGCGTGGTGTCGTCGTCGGTGGTGGCCGGGGCACCCGTGATGGTCAGGAACACTTCGTCGAGCGTGGGCTTCTGCACGCTCATCTCGGCGAGGGAGATGCCGGCGTCGCGGAACGACACGAGCAGGTCGGTCACGCGGTCCGGGTCGGACATCGGCGCGGTGAGGCGCGAGCCCTCGGGGCTGGCCACCGCGTCGACGCCGAGGCTGTTCCGCACGATGGTGCGGGCGGCGTCGAGCCGGAACGGGTCGGCCAGCCGGAGCTGGAGCGAGCTCGACCCGATCGACGCCTTCAGCTCGTCGCCCGTGCCCTCGGCGACGACGCGGCCGTGGTCGATCACGGCGATGCGGTCGGCCAGCTGGTCGGCCTCGTCGAGGTACTGCGTCGTCAGCAGGACGGTGGAGCCGGTCGCGACGAGCTCCCGGATCGTGTCCCACATCTGGGCGCGGGTGCGGGGGTCGAGACCCGTCGTCGGCTCGTCGAGGAACAGCAGCGGCGGCTGTGCGATGAGGCTCGCGGCGAGGTCGAGACGCCGACGCATGCCCCCGGAGAAGTTCTTCAACGGACGGGACGCAGCCTCGGTCAGCCCGAAGCGCTCGAGCAGCTCGGCGGCCTTCCGCTTCGACTCGGCGCGGCCCAGGCCGAGCAGGCGCGAGAAGATGACGAGGTTCTCGGTCGCGCTGAGCGTCTCGTCGACGCTCGCGTACTGGCCGGTCACCCCGATGAGGGAGCGGACGGCCTGCGCCTCACGGCGGACGTCCCGTCCGAAGATGCGGGCCTCGCCGGCGTCCGCCTTGAGCAGCGTCGCGAGCATCGAGATGGTGGTGGTCTTGCCGGCGCCGTTGGGGCCGAGCACGCCGTAGACCGTGCCGGCCTCCACGCGGAGGTCGACACCGTCCACTGCGCGGTTCGTCCCGAAGGTCTTCACGAGGCCGGTGGCCTCGACCGCGAGCGGTGTGGTGGTCATTCGCGCAGGTCCTTTCGTGGTGACTCGACGTGGTTCGTCGATGTCGAGGACGATGGTGCCGCGGCCCGCTCACGCGGCACTGACGTGGCACTGACACCGGGGCGGGGCGCGTGTGAGCACGGGGGCCAGGAGGCGCGGCGCGGCCCCGGTACGGTGGCCTGGTGGACGAGACGGCGGGCCCGCAGGGCGGCGGTGGCGGGGGCAGCGTGCGGCTGCGGTTGGACATCGCGTACGACGGTGCCGCGTTCTCCGGGTGGGCCCGGCAGCCGGGTCTCCGGACCGTGCAGGGCGCGCTCGAGGCCGCGCTCGCCACCGTCTTCACCCGGTGGGGCGAGCCGCCGCTGCTCACCGTGGCCGGGCGCACCGACGCGGGCGTGCACGCCACCGGGCAGGTCGCCCACCTCGACCTCACGCCGGCGCAGTGGGACGCGCTGGCCGCCAAGCGGGGGGCGGGGCGCTCGCCGCTGGACGGGCTCGTCAAGCGCGTGAACGGCATCGCGGCGCCGGAGGGGGACGTCGTCGTCACCCGGGCCTCGGTCGCGCCGGAGGGGTTCGACGCCCGGTTCTCGCCGCTGTGGCGCCGCTACTCGTACCGGATCGCGGACGCCGACGCCCTGCGCGATCCACGTCGACGGGGGCACACGGTCTGGCACCCGACGCGGTTGGACCCGGCGGCGATGGAGCGCGGTGCGCTGCGGCTGCTGGGGCTGCACGACTTCGCGACGTTCTGCAAGCCGCGCGAGGGGGCGACGACCATCCGGACGTTGCAGGAGTTCCGCTGGGACCGCGAGCCGGACGGCGTGCTGGTGGCGCGCCTCCAGGCCGACGCCTTCTGCCACTCGATGGTGCGCGCGATGGTGGGGGCGACGATCGCCGTCGGCGAGGGCCGGTTCGGCGCCGACCGGCTCGAGGAACTGCGGGTCGCCGAGGCCCGGACGAGCGAGTTCAAGGTTGCGCCGGCCAAGGGCCTCACCCTGACCGAGGTCGGGTACCCGGCGGACGACGAGCTCGCGGCGCGGGCGTCGCAGACCCGGGCGCGACGCGAGTGAGCGGATCCATGCTCGTCCGCCGAATTGATATCGCACACTGAAATTTGACCGTTGACATCCTGACTGTCAGAGTGGCACCGCGCGGCAACGATGCTCGCGCCGCACCACACAAGGGGATGGCAATGAATCGGATCGGTAGAGCAAGGGTGATCGGGGCGATCGTCGTCGGCACGCTGATGGGAACCGCCGGAGCGACAGCTGCGTCGGCAGCGCCCGTGGCGGCGTCCAGTTCGAGTGTCAGTTCGGCAAGCTTCGTCAGCGCGACCGGGGGCACCACGACAGGTGGACCCGTGGGTGGCTCGACGACCGGCGCGCCCATCGGCACGGATGGGGCCTCCACCAACGGGATCCCGATCGGTCCGATCATCAACTGGGTCAAGCGGAACGCACCGTCGTTGATCACGCCGATGAAGAACGCCGTGAAGAAGGGCTCGGCCGCGTTCAAGAGGTGGTGGGCGGGGGTCGCCGGTTGGATCAAGGCCGCGATCAACGCGATCGCGACGATGACGATCCAGCAGCTCTTCGACGCTCTGTGGAACTACTTCTTCTGAGCTCCAGGAAGGCATCATGACGATCGGTCTGTGCAACGTGGGGGTGCGCGGTCGCGGACGGCCGCGGCTCGACGACATCACGATCCAGTTCGCTCCTGCCATGACGTACGGCCTCGTCGGTCCGAACGGTGCGGGGAAGACGTCGCTGATGGCCGCCATCGCGGGGCTCGTGAGACCGTCGACGGGGACCATCAGCGTTGCCGGAGGGCAGTCGGTGGTCATCGGCGCCGTCCTTGCCGAGAACGGGCTCCATCCTGGGCGCACCGTCCGGGAGACACTGCGTCTGCGGGCCGCCTACGTGGGAGCACCGCGGAGCGACGTCGCAGCAGCGCTGCAGTCCTCCGGGCTCGAACCGGTGGCCCGAAGGCGCGTCGGGGCGTTGTCCCTCGGGATGAAGATGCGCCTCGGGATCGCGGTTGCGCTCCTCGGGGATCCAGTCGTCGTGCTGCTCGACGAGCCGATGAACGGCCTCGATCCGAACGGGATCGTCTGGGTGCGTGAGACCGTGCGCCGCCTGCGCGCGCGCGGCGCCGTCGTGGTGATCTCGAGCCACCTGCTGACCGAACTCGAGTCCATGATCGACGTCGCCGTCGTCATGAGCAGTGGTCGCATCGCTTGCGTGCAGTCGATGGACCTCCAGGCGTCCAGCGGATGCATCATCGAAGTGTCCGACACGACGAGGATGATCGACGCGCTGACCGCGTCCGGAGAGACGGCGGAACGCCGCGGCGACCGGATCCTTGCTGGCTGCGCGGTCGCCGAGGGAGTGCGACTGGCGGTCGGTCACGACATCGACGTCCGCTCGATCGTCCCGGCCTCCGTGGATCTCGAGGTGCTCTACGCAGAAGCCTCAGCGGGAGAGCACATCGCGGAGGTCGGTCGTTGATCAGCGCTTCCCAGCACGTCCGCCTCGAACTGCGCAAACGCTTGGACACTCGAGGAGCCATGATCGGCTACGGCGCCATCCTGCTTTTCGTCGTCCTGTGCGCGATCTCGAGCGTTCCGCTCGTGCTCCGGAACGGCTCGTTCGATGCCGGGGAGGTCATCATCACGGTGAGCTTGCCCGGGGCCCTCGTCTCGGCCGTCATCGGGGCAGTGTGCGGTGGCGGAGACGGACGCGCCGGAGGAGAGCGCGACGGGATCCTCACCGGGCTCCCTCGCGGCGCGATCTACGGAGCGCGAGCCGCGGCCTGCGCCTGCCTGGTGGCCGGCGTCGTGCTCCTGTCGCTCGTCGCAGCCGCGGTCGGCGTGGTCGCAGCGGTGTCCCTCGGGGGCCACCTGAACTCGGCCTCGATCGGAACGCCGATCGGGCAGGTGGCGGCGCTGACACTGTCGTCCGCGGCCATGGCGTTCGGGATCGGGGCCTCCGTGCGCTCGCTCCCCCTGGCGCTGGTGAGCGTCGTGCTCATCGTGCTCGTGGCGGACGTGGCGTTGTCATTCGCTGGCGAGTGGACCGAATGGATTCGTTTCAGCGCGGTGCAGGGCGGCGTTCTCGGCGAGTCACGCGTACTTCCGGCGGTCACCTCCGGTCTCGTCTGGATCGCAGTCCCGTGCGTCGGCGGGTACCTCAGAACACGGACGGTGGAAGCATGACCCAGGAGCGCCCGGTGAAGACCGCCCGTCGGCGACGGGCCGCGATCATCGTGCTGGTGACCCTCGCGACGACCGGAGCGCTGATCGCCGGGGTCTCGCACCAGGACCCGTGGATCCGCTGGCCGACGCTGCTGCTCGGGGCCGGTGCGGCAGGGGGATCACTGGCCTTGGCCGCCAAGCGGAACTCGCTGATCGGCTGGTACGCGGCGACCGGCGGCGTGCTCCTCTTCCGACTCGTCAAGGAACTCGTCGCAGGCTGATCGACCAGGAGCACGCCCGCTCGGCGGTACCGTCGGGGGATGACCTCCCGCGAACCCCGCTCCGTCGTGTCCGTCGCACCCGGGGTGGTGTTCGTCGAGGGGCCCGTCTCGAACTGGGTGGTCCTCGCGGAAGAGGACGGCGTCGCACTGATCGACGCCGGCTACCCGGCCGACACCGACCTCGTGCTCGACACCGTGCGGTACGCCGGCCACGAGCTCGACGACCTGCGCCGGGTGTACGTCACGCACGGGCACGTCGACCACGTCGGCGGCATCCCCGGGATCCTCGAGCGGCACCCGCACGTCGAGGTGCTCGCCCACGCCGACGAGCTCGACAACGTGCGCGGACCCGCGCGGCAGCAGGTGACGCCGGCCGAGATCGGCGGACGACTGGCCGCGCCCCGGGTCCTCCGGTGGCTCGCCCGCGCAGTGCGCTCCGACGCGCTGCGACCCACCGCGGTGCCGACCGCCCGCGCGTTCACGGGTGCGGACTTCGTCGGCCGGGCGATCGCGCCGCTGCCGGCCACCGGGCACACCGACGGGTCCACGGCCTACCTGCTGCCCGCCGCGAACGCGATCGTCACCGGGGACGCCGTCGTCAGCCGGCACGACACGCAGCCGTCGTCGTGGGAGCCGCGGCCGCGCATGATCACGTCGTTCTTCACGGCCGACCAGGAACGAGCGCTCGAGTCCGCGCGGGCGCTGCCGATCCCGGACGTCCTGCTCCCCGGACACGGGCCGGCCGTGCACCGCGTCGGGTCCGCCTGGCGGCCGATCGGGTCCTGATCCCCGGGCATCCCGCACCGCCGTCGGCTGCACCCCGATCAGGGGTGGAACGGATCGTTCACCCGCCGGAAACCTGAGGGGCCCCGCAGGTCGGTAGCGTGCGACCATGCACAGATCCGTCGGGCGCACTCTGCTGTGCGCCACCGCTGCAGCCGCGCTCGTCGCCGCTCCGCTCGTCTCCGTCTCCTCGGCCAGCGCGAACCCCCAGGGCACCGGGCTCGTCATCGCCGAGGCCTACCTCAAGGGCGGCAGCGCGAACCAGCCCTTCACGAACAAGTTCGTCGAACTCGGCAACCCCACCGACAGCCCCGTCAGCGTCGACGGCTGGTCGGTGCAGTACCGCGCGGCGACCGGTACCGGAGCGCCCTCGGTCGGCAAACTCGCCGGCTCCGTGCCCGCGCACGGCACTTACCTCGTGCAGATGGGCTCGAACGGCACGAACGGCGAGGCGCTGCCCGAGCCGGACGCCGTCACCGGGCTGAACCCCTCCGGCTCGACCGGCACCCTCGTCCTCGCCGACCAGGCGACGGCGCTGACACTCCCCGCCGGCGCCGTGACGGCGGGCACCCCCGGCGTCGTCGACCTGCTCGGCTACGGCACGTCGAACACCTTCGAGACCGCGGTCGCACCGACCGGCACGGCGAACGCCGTCCCGGACGCGCTCACCCGTCAGGGCACGACCGACACCGACTCGAACGCCGCCGACTTCCGGGTGACGACGACCGTCACGCCTGAGAACGCGGCGGGCGAGACCACGCAGCCGACGGACCCGACCGACCCCACGGACCCCACCGACCCCGGTGACGGCGGCACGACCCCGGCCGAACGGGTCACCATCGCGCAGCTGCAGGGCACCGGCGAGGCCTCGCCGTTCGCCGGGAAGACCGTCACGACCGACGGCGTCGTCACCGCGGTGTACGCCACCGGCGGCTTCAACGGCTACACGGTCCAGACCGCCGGCACCGGCGGCGCGCTCGACCTCGGGACGCACACCGCCTCCGACGCCGTCTTCGTCTACTCGTCGGCGACGGTCGGCAGCGTGGCGATCGGGGAGGCGGTGCGCCTCACCGGCACGGTGTCCGAGTTCAACGGCCTGACCGAGCTGACCGTGCCCACCGCTGCCGGCCTGACGAAGCTCCCCGCCGCGGGGGTCGTCCAGCCGGTCCCGGCCACGCTGACCTTCCCGCGCACCGACGCACAGCGCGAGTCGCTCGAGAGCATGCTCGTGGCGCCGCAGGGCGACTACACCGTCGCGGACAACTACACGACGAACCAGTACGGCGAGGTCGTACTGGCATCGGGGAAGCAGCGCCTGCTCCAGCCGACCGAGGTCGCCCGTCCGGGCAGTGCCGAGGCCGCCGCCGTCACCGCGGACAACGCGGCGCGCAAGGTCGTCCTCGACGACGGTGCGAGCACGAACTTCCTCAGCGCGGCGAACCAGTCGATCCCGGTGTCGTGGCTCACCCAGGGCCCGGTCACGGTCGGCGCCGCGGCGACCTTCCGCGAGCCGGTCGTCCTCGACTACCGCAACGACTCGTGGAAGTTCCAGCCGACGTCGCCGATCACCGGCGCCACCCCGGCTGCCGACCTGCCGGCGTCGTTCTCGGACGTCCGCACCGCAGCGCCCGAGAACGTCGGCGGTGACATCCGCCTCGCCGGGTTCAACGTCCTGAACTACTTCCCGACGACCGGCGACCAGCTCACCGGCTGCACCTACTACACCGACCGCGACGGCGACCCCGTGACCGTCCGGGGCGGCTGCGACGCCCGCGGTGCCGCGAACGCCGACGACCTCGCCCGCCAGCAGGTGAAGATCGTCAAGGCGATCAACGGCCTCGGCGCCGACGTCGTCTCCCTCGAGGAGATCGAGAACTCCGCGCGCTTCGGCCAGGACCGCGACGCGGCCGTGGCGACCCTCGTGGCCGCGCTCAACGCCGCGACCGGCAAGGACACCTGGGCGTACGCGAAGTCCCCGTCGAAGCTCCCGTCGAGCGAGGACGTCATCCGCCTCGCGCTCATCTACAAGAAGGACCGCGTGCAGCCCGTCGGCTCGTCGACGATCCTCACCGACTCGACGGCGTTCACGAACGCCCGCCAGCCGCTCGCGCAGGCCTTCGCCCCGGTCGTCGCGAAGCCCGGCAAGGGCAAGGGTGCGCAGAAGCCGAGTGCGAAGGACACCTTCCTGGTCATCGCGAACCACTTCAAGTCGAAGGGCTCCGGCGAGGGCGTCGACGCCGACCAGGGCGACGGGCAGGGCGCGTCGAACCACTCGCGCGTCGAGCAGGCGAAGGCGCTCGTGACGTTCTCGACCGCGATGCAGCGCCAGGCGCGGACCGACAAGGTGTTCATGCTCGGCGACTTCAACGCCTACAGCGAGGAGGACCCGGTCGTCGCCCTCGAGGACGCCGGCTACACGGACCTCGGCCCGACCGAGGACGCGGCCGAGTGGTCGTACGTGTTCGGCGGACTGAGCGGCTCGCTCGACCACGTGTTCGCGTCCCCCGCTGCGCTCGAGACCGTCACCGGCGTGGACATCTGGAACATCAACTCGGTCGAGTCGGTGGGCCTCGAGTACAGCCGGTACGACTACAACGTCACGGACCTGTACCGCGACGACGTGTACCGGGCGAGCGATCACGACCCGGTCGTGGTCGGCATCGACCTGCCGGGCGTCGGCACCCCGGGAGGTGGGAACCCCGGCCACGGCGGCGACCCCGGACACGGCGGGAACCCGGGCCACGGCGGTCCGGTCGCGGACGCGCTGGCGGCGCTCGCCGCCCTGCTCGCGTGGTTGCGGAGCCTCTTCGGCTGACGTTCGCTGCACCGGACGGGAGGCGCGGTGCCAGCCGGCACCGCGCCTCCCGTCCGTCCTGTCTCCGTTTGACCGCCGTCACGTGCGTCGGGTAGGCTCTCACCTTGGTCTGCGCGCTCTGTGCGCCGGACAGTCAGATGAGCCCTCCACCGGGCCGTTCACATGGGTTCTCCCACGTGAACACCCACCGGAGCGGGATTCACGGACTCCTCACCTCGACACGAAAGCAGCACCACTGTGACTCGTACGTTCTCCCCGAAGCCGGCAGACGTCCAGCACGACTGGATCGTCATCGACGCGACCGACGTCGTCCTCGGCCGCCTCGCCACCCACGCCGCGGCGCTCCTGCGCGGCAAGCACAAGGCCACCTTCGCCCAGCACATGGACATGGGTGACTACGTCATCATCGTGAACGCCGACAAGGTCGCCCTGACCGGTTCGAAGCTCGCGAAGAAGGTCTACTACCGCCACTCGGGGTACCCGGGCGGCCTCACGGCGACCTCCTACCCGGAGATGCTCGAGAAGCACCCGACCCGCGCCGTCGAGAAGGCGATCCGCGGCATGCTCCCGAAGAACACCCTCGGTCGCGAGCAGCTCAAGAAGCTGAAGGTCTACGCCGGCGCGGAGCACCCGCACTCGGCGCAGCAGCCCAAGGCGTACACCTTCGATCAGGTCGCACAGTAGTTCCGGCCACGACGACTTCCAAGGACTAGGTAAAACTCATGGCTCAGATCGCTGACTCCCTCGACCAGACCCCGGAGAGCTTCACCACGGAGAGCGCACCCGCCGCTTCCGAGGCCGCTCCCCGTCAGATCCTCAACGTCTCGGGCGGTGCCGTCGGGCGCCGCAAGGAGGCCATCGCACGCGTCCGTCTCGTCCCGGGCTCCGGCTCGTTCGTCGTGAACGGCCGTTCGCTCGAGGACTACTTCCCGAACAAGCTGCACCAGCAGCTCATCAACGACCCGTTCAAGGTGCTCGAGCTGCTCGGCGCCTACGACGTCGTGGCCCGCATCACCGGTGGTGGCCCCTCGGGTCAGGCTGGTGCGCTCCGTCTCGCCATCGCCCGTTCGCTGAACGAGATCGACCGCGAGAACAACCGCGCCACCCTCAAGAAGGCCGGCTTCCTCACCCGTGACGCCCGCGTCATCGAGCGCAAGAAGGCCGGTCTCAAGAAGGCCCGCAAGGCTTCGCAGTTCTCGAAGCGCTAGTCGTCACCGGCTGAAGATCGCAATGCCGCGTCTGTTCGGTACCGACGGGGTTCGTGGTCTCGCCAACGGCGAGCTGACGGCCGCGCTCGCACTGGGTCTTGCCCAGGCGAGCGCGGCCGTCCTCACACACGGACACCACGCGGACGCCCGTCGGGCGTCCGGTCGACCGCGCCCTCGTGCGGTCCTCGCGCGCGACCCGCGCGTCTCCGGCGAGTTCCTCGGTGCCGCGGTCGCGGCCGGGCTCGCCTCCGCCGGCGTCGACGTGCTCGACGCCGGGGTCATCCCCACCCCCGCTGCGGCCTTCCTCGTCGCGGACATCGACGCCGACTTCGGCGTGATGATCTCCGCCTCGCACAACCCCGCTCCCGACAACGGGATCAAGTTCTTCGCCACGGGCGGCCGGAAGCTCCCGGACGAGGTCGAGGACCGCATCGAAGCGGCCATGCACGACCACTCCGCACCGACCCCCACCGGTGGCGACGTCGGCCGGATCACCCGGTTCGCCGATGCCGAGGACCGCTACGTCGTCCACCTGCTCGGCACGCTGCCGCACCGGCTCGACGGCATCCACGTCGTGCTCGACTGCGCGAACGGTGCCGCCGCGGGCGTCTCGCCCGAGGTGTTCGTCAACGCCGGGGCCCGCGTGACCCTGATCGGTGCTGACCCGGACGGCATGAACATCAACGACGGTGTCGGTTCCACCCACATCGACAACCTCGCCCGTGCGGTGCTCTCGCACGGAGCGGACGTCGGCATCGCCCACGACGGTGACGCGGACCGCTGCCTCGCGGTCGACGCCGCCGGCAACGCGATCGACGGCGACCAGATCATGGCGATCCTCGCGCTGTCGCTGCAGGAGCGCGGGCGCCTGGCGTCCGACACCCTCGTCGCGACGGTCATGTCGAACCTCGGGCTGAAGCGCGCCATGGCGGACGCGGGCATCGCGATGCTCGAGACCGGTGTCGGCGACCGCTACGTCCTCGAGAAGATGACCGAGGGCGGGTACTCGCTCGGTGGCGAGCAGTCCGGCCACATCATCTTCAACGAGTTCGCGACCACCGGCGACGGCATCCTCACCGGGTTGCACCTCGTCGCCGAGATGGCCCGGACGGGCAAGACGCTCGAGCAGCTCGCGTCGTGCATGACGGTGTTCCCGCAGGTGCTCGTGAACGTGCGCGGGGTGGACCGGCACGGCCTCGCCGACCAGGGCGTGCAGGACGCCGTCGCCGCTGCGACCGCCGCACTCGGCGACGCGGGACGCGTGCTGCTCCGGCCGTCCGGCACCGAGCCCGTCGTGCGGGTCATGGTCGAGGCGGCCTCCCAGGCCGATGCCGAGCGGATCGCCGAGGAGCTCGCGGCCGTGGTGCGCGAGCGCCTGGCGCTCGACGCGGCGTAGGCGCTCGGCGCGCTGGCACAATCGAAGTCCGTCGGAACCACGCAGATGCGTGGTTCCGACGGACTTCGCTTGTGCGGCGGCAGCTCGAGCCGCCCCGCGGCGGCGGCCGAGCCGGCCGAGCCGCGTCGAACCACGGATGCGACATCGCACCAGCCCGCGCGCCCGGTTCCACGTCGGATTCGTGGTTCGGCGCAGCGGCCCGCCGCTGGCGGCGCCCCGCGGCCCGCGCCGCGCCCCGCGCGTCAGATCTTGCGGAGCAACACCGACGACACCTTGTGGTCCGCCGCCTTCTTCAACACGAGGGTCGCCCGGGAGCGCGTCGGCAACACGTTCTCGATCAGGTTCGGCTCGTTGATCGCCCGCCACACCTCGGTCGCCGTCTGCACGGCATCCGACCGGGAGAGCGAGGCGAACCGGTGGAAGAACGAGTCCGGGCTCGCGAAGGCCTCTTCCTGCAGCGCGAGGAACCGGTCGACGTACCAGGCCTCGATGTCCTTCGTCTTCGCGTCGACGTAGATCGTGAAGTCGAAGAGGTCGGACAGTGCCAGCCGCCCGTGCACCGGCGGCGCGAGCACGTTCAGGCCCTCGACGATGAGGATGTCCGGCTGTCGCACCACGATCTCGGCGTCCGGCACGATGTCGTACACGAGGTGCGAGTAGTACGGCGCTCGGACCTCGGTCGCGCCGCTCTTCACCTGGCTGACGAAGCGCAGCAGGGCCCGGCGGTCGTAGGACTCCGGGAAGCCCTTGCGGTCCATGATCCCGCGCCGCTCGAGCTCGGCGTTGGAGTAGAGGAACCCGTCGGTGGTCACGAGCTCCACGCGCGGGGTGTCCGGCCAGCGCTTCGTCAGCTCGCGCAGCAGACGGGCGACGGTCGACTTGCCGACGGCGACCGACCCGGCGACACCGATCACGAACGGCGTCCGCCCGGCTCGGTCACCCAGGAAGGCCGACGTCGACGCGTGCAGGTTCCGTGCGCCCGCCGCGTAGAGCGTCAGCAGGCGGGACAGCGGCAGGTAGACCTCCTGCACCTCCTGCAGGTCGAGGCGGTCGCCGAGACCGCGCAGCTGCACGATCTCGGTCTCGGTGAGGGACAGGTGCTCCTTCGGAGCGAGCTGCGACCACTCGCCACGCGGGATCTCCACGAAGGGGGTCGGGTGCGCGACGGTGGTCTCCGGGATCGGCATGGGAACGAGCGTACAGACGGGAGGCGCGGATCACGTGAGCCGGTCGGCTCGCGTGATCCGCGCCTCCCGTCCGACACCCGCGCCCACGTGTGGCGTGCGCGCTCAGGCCGGCAGGGCCGCCTCGATCGCGGCGATGACCTGCGGCGCGTCCGGCTTCGTCGTCGGGCGGAACCGCGTGACCGCGCCGTCCGGGGCGACCAGGAACTTCTCGAAGTTCCACGTGACCCGCCCGGCCTTGCCGTCGGCGTCCGGGGTCTCCTTGAGCGCCTGGTAGAGCGGGTGGGCGCTCTTGCCGTTCACCTTGACCTTCTCGGACATCGGGAAGGTGACGCCCCACGTGGTGGAGCAGTACTCGTCGATCGCCTCGGACGAGCCGAGCTCCTGCAGGAACTGGTTGCTCGGGAAGCCCAGGACCGTGAAGCCGCGGGGGCCGTACTCCTTCTGGAGCGCCTCGAGCTGCTCGTACTGCGGAGCGAGGCCACAGCGTGACGCGACGTTCACGACGAGCACCGCCTTGTCCGCGAACGCCCCGAACGTGGTGTCCTCACCGTGCAGCGTCGTGATCGCGATGTCGTCGAAGCGTCCCATGTCCCAAACGTTATCCCCAGCCCTGCTCGTTCGCAGGGTCGTCGTCCAGCCAGACCGTAGGATCGTCCCCATGTGTGGAATCGTCGGCTACGTCGGCAGCAACAGCAGCCAGGACGTCCTCCTCGGTGGTCTCCGTCGGCTCGAGTACCGCGGCTACGACTCGGCGGGCATCGCCGTCGTGGACGGGTCGCACGAGCTCGCGTCCGCGAAGAAGGCGGGCAAGCTCCAGGCCCTCGTGGACGAGCTGGAATCGCACCCCATCGCCGACGGCGGGACGGGCATCGGCCACACCCGCTGGGCGACCCACGGCGGCCCGACCGACGGCAACGCGCACCCGCACCTCGCCGACGGCGGCAAGCTCGCCCTCATCCACAACGGCATCATCGAGAACTTCTCCGAGCTCCGCGCCGAGCTCGAGGCCGAGGGCGTCGCGTTCCTCAGCGAGACCGACTCCGAGGTCGCGGCACACCTCGTCGCCCGGTCGTTCCGCGCGACCGGTGACCTGACCGCCGCCATGCAGCAGGCCGTGCAGCGGCTCGAAGGGGCGTTCACGCTCCTCGTCGTGCACGCCGACCAGCCCGGCGTCGTCGTCGGCGCCCGTCGCAACTCCCCCCTCGTGGTCGGCCTCGGCGACGGCGAGAACTTCATGGGCTCCGACGTGGCCGCGTTCGTGGCCTACACGCAGCGCGCCCTCGCCATCGGGCAGGACGAGATCGCCACGATCCGCCCCGACGGTGTCGACGTCATCCACTTCGACGGCACCCCGGCATCGCCGAGCGAGTTCGAGGTGAACTGGGACGCCTCCGCGGCCGACAAGGGCGGCTGGACGTCGTTCATGGCGAAGGAGATCAGCGAGGAGCCCGAGGCCGTCGCGAAGACCATCCTCGGCCGCGTGCACGACGGTGCCGTGACGCTGACGGACCTCGACCCGATCGCCGACCGCCTCGCGCAGGTCGACCGGGTCATCGTCATCGCCTGCGGCACCGCGGCCTACGCCGGCATCCTCGGCAAGTACGCGATCGAGCAGTGGGCCCGCGTCCCGGTCGAGGTCGAGCTCGCGCACGAGTTCCGCTACCGCGACCCGGTGCTGGACGACCGCACGCTGGTCGTCTCGATCAGCCAGTCCGGCGAGACCATGGACACGCTCATGGCTGTGAAGTACGCCCGCGAGCAGGGCGCCCAGGTCCTGTCGATCTGCAACACCCAGGGCGCCACGATCCCGCGCGAGTCCGACGCCGTGATCTACACGCACGCCGGGCCCGAGGTCGCCGTCGCGTCGACCAAGGCGTTCATCGCGCAGGGCGTCGCGCTCTACCTGCTCGGGCTGCACCTCGCCACGCTGCGGGGCACCCTCACGGCAGAGCAGATCGCCGAGCAGGTCGCCGAGCTCGAGGGCCTCGCACCGAAGCTGCAGCAGACCATCGACGACGCGTCCGGCATCAAGGACCTCGCCCGCTGGATGGCCGACACCCGGAGCGTCCTCTTCCTCGGCCGCCACGTCGGCTACCCGATCGCGCTCGAGGGTGCCCTCAAGCTCAAGGAACTCGCGTACATCCACGCCGAGGGCTTCGCCGCCGGTGAGCTCAAGCACGGCCCGATCGCCCTGATCGAGCCGGGGCAGATCGTCTTCGTGATCGTCCCGTCGCCGCGCGACCCGCGGTCGCTGCACCCCAAGGTCGTCTCGAACATCCAGGAGATCCGCGCCCGCGGCGCCCGGGTGATCGCGATCGCGGAAGAGGGCGACGCCGCCGTGCTGCCCTTCGCCGACGAGGTGCTGCGCATCCCGCTCGCGACGCCGCTGTTCGAGCCGCTGCTCGCGGTCGCACCGCTGCACATGTTCGGCATGGAGCTCGCCGCGGCCAAGGGCCTCGACGTCGACCAGCCGCGCAACCTCGCGAAGTCGGTCACCGTCGAGTAGTCGCACGATGATCATCGGCATCGGTGTCGACGTGGTCGACCTGGAACGGTTCGAGCGGGTGCTCGACCGGACGCCCGCGATGCGTACGCGCCTCTTCACCCCGTCGGAGCTCGTCCGCGACGGGGAACCCCGGCCGATCGCGTCGCTGGCCGCGCGGTTCGCGGCGAAGGAAGCGCTGATCAAGGCGTTCGGGTCGAGCGCCGGACTGAGCTGGCAGGACCTCGAGGTCGTCTCCGACGACCAGCGGAACCCGTCGCTGACGCTGCGCCAGGGGGCGCGCCAGGTGGCGGACGGGCGCGGGGTGACGAGCGTGCACCTCTCGCTCTCGCACGACGGAGGGATCGCGACGGCGTTCGTGGTCCTCGAAGGAACAGGGGAATCTGCGTGAGCGCGTTCACCGGCATCACGGTCGATCGGGAGGCGCTGATCGCCAACTACGCGACCGTCGCCGAACAGGTGGCTCCGTCCGGCGTCATCGCGGTCGTCAAGGCCAACGGCTACGGCCACGGCGCAGCGGAGTCCGCGCAGGCCTTCGTGGACGCCGGCGCGGAGTGGCTCGGCGTCGCGGACATCGACGAGGGGATCGCCCTCCGCCACGCCGGCATCGACGAGGGCGTCCGGATCCTCGCGTGGCTCCACGCCCCCGATGAGGACTTCCGTCGCGCCGCGCAGTACGGCATCACCCCGGCGGTCTCGAGCGTCGACCAGCTCTCCGCCGCCGCCGACTCCGAGGTCCCCGCGGTGCACATCTGCGTCGACACCGGCCTGAGCCGCAACGGCGCGGTCGAGTCCGAGTGGTCCGAGCTCTTCGCCACCGCCGGCCGCCTGGCCCGCAGCGGCAACCGCACCCGCATCGAGGGCCTGATGTCGCACCTGGCGAACGCCTCCCGCGCCGACGACCTCGACCAGGACGCCGCCCTCCAGCGCGCGCTCGACGGTCTCGCTGCGAACGGCATCGTTCCCGACATGGTGCACCTCGCCGCCAGCGCCGCGAGCCTCGCCGTTGCGGAGACCCGGCACGACGTCGCCCGGGTCGGCCTCGCGCTGTACGGTCTCAGCCCGTTCCCCGACCGCACCTCGGCCGACCTCGGGCTCCGCCCCGCGATGCGCGTGACCGCCGCGGTCCTCCGGACGGTGCCGGTCCGTGCGGGCGAGGGCGTCAGCTACGGCTACACCTGGCGCGCGACGACGGACACCCGGCTCGCGGTGATCGGGCTCGGGTACGCGGACGGCTTCGACCGCGACTTCGGCAACCGCGTCTCGGTGCGGATCGGCGACCGCACCTTCCCGGTCGTCGGTCGCGTGGCGATGAACGCCATGCACGTCGACATCGGCGACGCCGACGTCCGGATCGGCGACGAGGCCGTGCTCTGGGGCGACCCGGCGAACGGCGACCCCGCGGTCGAGGACTGGGCCGCCGCAGTCGGCACGATCAACTACGAGGTGGTCGCCCGGGTCGGCCGCAGCGTCGAACGGAGGACCTCGTGAACGCGCCGCTGCGCCGGGCCCGGATCGACCTCGACGCCTACCGCGCCAACCTCGACCTGGTCCGCGAGTGGATGGACCCGGTCGAGCTCATGGCGATCATGAAGGCCGACGCCTACGGGCACGGTCTCGAGCCGATCGCCCTCGCCGCGGTGGACGCGGGGATCCGGTGGATCGGCGTGCTCACGGTCCCCGCGGCCCTGCGTCTGCGGTCGATCGGCGTCGGCGAGGACGTCCACCTCTTCACGTGGCAGCACGACCCCGCGCTGGACTTCCGCGACGCGATCGACTCCGCCGTCGACCTCGGCGTCTCGAACGTGCCGGAGCTGCAGCGGGTGATCGACGCCGTCGACCAGCGTCCCGCCCGGGTGCACCTCGGCTTCGACTCCGGCCTGCACCGCGACGGTTCGACGCCGGACGACTGGCCCGCCCTCGTGACCCTCGCCCGTGACGCCCAGCGTGACGGCCGCATCGAGGTCGTGGCCGCCTACACGCACCTCGCCGAGTCCTCCGACGACGAGGACGCCTCCGCCGTGGCGCTCTTCGACGACGCGGTCGAGCAGGCCGACGACCTCGGGCTCGACATCCCGACGGAGCACGTCGCCGCCTCGCTCGCCGGGCTCGAGCGCAAGGATTTCCGCAAGGACATGGTCCGGATGGGCGCGAACCTGTTCGGCATCCCCGGTGCCGACGGCGTCTCGGCGGCCGACCTCGGCCTCGAGCCCGTGATGACCCTGACCGCCTCGGTCGCGAAGACGAAGCGCGTGCCCGTCGACACCGGTGTCTCGTACGACTACACGTACCGCACCACCGCCGAGACCACCCTCGCGCTCGTTCCGGTCGGCTACGCGGACGGCGTCCCGCGGTTGGCGCAGGGCCGCATCGAGGTCGCGATCGGCGGCACGCGCTACCCGATCGCCGGTCGCGTCGCGATGGACCAGTTCCTCGTGGACGTCGGCGACGACGACGTCCGGGTCGGCGACACCGTCGTGCTGTTCGGCACGGGCGAGCACGACGAGATGACGGTCCTCGAGTGGGGCGACGCGCTCGGCACCATCGGCGAGGAGATCGTCTGCCGGATCGGCTCGCGGGTGCCCCGCGTCTACGAAGGGCACCGGGTCGAGGGCCACGTCGCCGAGTACCTCCGGGGCGAACGGTGACCGACTCCCGGGTGCTGCTCGACACCACGGCCCGGACCACCGAGGAGATGGGTGCTCTCGGTGCCCGACTCGCGGCCGTCCTCCGTGCCGGTGACCTCGTCGTCCTGACCGGTCCGCTCGGCGCCGGCAAGACCACCCTGACGCGGGGGCTCGGCGCAGCGCTCGGCGCCCGCGGGCAGGTCTCGAGCCCGACGTTCGTCCTCGCCCGGACACACCCGACCTCGGCCGGGCCGGACCTGGTGCACGTGGACGCCTACCGACTGTCCGACCCGGTGGAGCTCGACGACCTCGACCTCGACTGGGACGCCTCGATCGTCGTCGTCGAGTGGGGGCGTGGGTTCGTCGACGGCATCTCGGACAGCGTCCTCGACGTCGAGATCGTCCGCGCGACCGGTGCCGCCGACGCGGTCGCCGGTGACGACAGCACCCCGGACGACCTCGACCCGGACGACGTCCCCGACGAGCCGCGCCGTGTGGTCGTCACCGCCTCCGGCCCGCGCTGGGCGGACGCCGTCCTCTGACCCTGCGGTCCTGCTGCCGTCCAGCCGCCCTCGCGAAGATGCAGTGTGCCGACGCTCATCGTGACCGCCCACCCCGACCCCGACTCGTTGACCCACCACGTCGCGCAACGACTGCGGGGCGCGTTGCCCGAGGGGACGGCGGAGATCGCCGACCTCGCCGCCGAGGGCTTCGACCCGCGCTTCACCCTCGCCGACCGCCACACCTACCGGACCGGCGAGGACGCCCCGACGGACGTCGTCGCCGAACAGCGGCGCATCGACCGGGCCACCGACCTCGTCCTGGTGTTCCCGGTCTGGTGGTGGTCGCTGCCGGCGCTGCTGAAGGGGTGGATCGACCGCGTCTTCGTGAACGGGTGGGCGTACGACGTCGGCGGCGACGAGGGCATGCGCCGGAACCTCGGTCGGCTCACCGTCCACCTCGTGCCCGTCGCCGGGGACGATGCCGGTGTCTACGACCGGCACGGGTACCGCGAGGCGCTGCGGACCCAGATCGAGCACGGCGTCGTCGACTTCTGCGGAGCGCGCCGCGGAGCCACCGTCTTCGTGCACGAGTCCGAACACGGGGACCCGGCGGTCCGCGAACGAGGAGTCGCCGCTGCCGTCGAGGAGGTCCGGCGTGCGGTCGTCCGGGACGACGAGCACTGAGCGGAACCGCCACCAGAGCGGCGCTCGATCGGCATCGAGCAACCGCGCCGCCGCTTACGATGGGACCGTGCTGCTCGCGATCGACACCTCCGCCGGAACCTCGGTCGCCGTCGTCGACCCGGGCAGCGGGCAGGCCCTTGCGAGCCGCAGCACCGAGGACAGCCGCCGCCACGCCGAGGTCATCGGCCCGTTCCTCGCCGAGGTCCTCGACGCAGCCGGCATAACCCCCGCCGACGTCTCGGGCGTCGTCGCCGGCATGGGGCCGGGGCCGTTCACCGGCCTCCGCGTCGGCATCGCCGCAGCCCGCACCTTCGCCGCTGCACGCGGCGTCCCCGTCCTCCCGCTGGTCAGCCACGACGCGGTCGCGGCCGACCAGGACGGACCCGGTTCGTTCGTCGTCCTGACGGACGCGCGTCGGCGCGAGGTCTACTGGAGCGCCTACGACCAGACCGGCACGCGCGTCGCGGGTCCCGGACTCGCCAAACCGGCGGACCTCGACGAGGCGATCCGCGCCTCCTGGCCCGACGCCGTGGGCTGGGACCGCGTGACGGCCCTGTCCATCCCGGCCTGGAGGCTCGGTGCGCTCGCCGCAGACCGGCTCACCTCCGGCGCGCCCTTCGCCGAGGACGCGCCTCTCTACCTCCGCGATCCGGACGTCACGATGCCGGGTGCGCCCAAGCGGGTGAAGCAGTGACGCTGCCCGACGGGCTGCGCCTGCGGCGCGCCCATCCGCAGGACCTCGACGACGTGATGTGGCTGGAGCACGCGTCGTTCCCGACCGATGCCTGGTCGGCGTCGCAGATGTCCGGCGAGCTGTACTCGCCGCACGGGTACTACGTCGTCGTCGAGACGACCGAGGGCGGGGCGCCGACGATCGTCGGGTACGCCGGGCTCTCCTCGCTGGCGGGCAACCCCGTGGCGGACGTCCAGACGATCGCGGTCGCGGCAGAGCAGCGGGGGAAGGGCATCGGTCGGGTGCTTTTCACAGAGCTCCTCGACGAGGCGCGGCGGCGTGGCGTGCACGAGGTCTTCCTCGAGGTACGCGCCGACAACCCCGTGGCCCAGGCGATGTACACGGCGTTCGGGTTCGAGCGGATCGCCGTCCGCCCCCGCTACTACCAGCCCGACGGTGTGGACGCGTGGGTGATGCGGGCGGAGCTCGCGACGACTCCCGACGTCGGCCCGTCGGGCGTCGGTCCGTCCGGCGTCGGCCCCATCGGACAGGAGGCCCTCGATGGCTGAACCACTCGTGCTCGGCATCGAGACGAGCTGCGACGAGACCGGTGTCGGGATCGTGCGTGGCAACACCCTGCTCGCGAACGTCATCGCGTCGAGCATGGAGGAGCACGCGCGGTACGGCGGCGTCGTTCCCGAGGTCGCCGCACGGGCGCACCTCGAGGCGATGACCCCGACGCTGTCCGCTGCGCTCGAGCAGGCCGGCGTGACCCTCGACGAGCTCGACGCCGTGGCGGTGACTGCGGGACCGGGACTCGCCGGGGCGCTCATGGTCGGGGTCGGCGCTGCGAAGGCCCTCGCGGTGGCGACGGGCAAGCCGCTCTACGGCGTGAACCACCTGGTCGGGCACGTCGGCGCCGACGTCCTCCGGTCGGACGGGTCCGAGATCGACCTGCCGACGGTGGCGCTCCTGGTGTCCGGCGGGCACACGTCGCTGCTGCTCGTGCGGGACCTCGTCGGCGACGTGGAACTGCTCGGCGAGACGATCGACGACGCCGCGGGCGAGGCGTTCGACAAGGTCGCGCGGCTCCTGGGGCTGCCGTACCCCGGCGGTCCGCAGATCGACAAGGCCGCGGCGGACGGCGACCCCACCGCGATCCGTTTCCCCCGCGGCTTGACGCTGCCGAAGGACATGGCCGCGCACCGCTACGACTTCTCGTTCTCCGGACTGAAGACCGCCGTCGCCCGGTGGGTCGAGCGCTGCCGTGACGAGGGGCGCGAGGTCCCCGTGGCCGACGTCGCCGCCAGCTTCCGCGAGGCCGTGGTCGACGTGCTCCTGACGAAGGCGCTGCGTGCGTGCGAGGACACCGGCGTGCACCGGCTCCTGCTCGGCGGCGGCGTCGTGGCGAACGCCCGACTGCGGGCCGTCGCCGAGGAGCGCTGTGCTGCCGCCGGTGTCGAGCTCCGGATCCCGCCGTTCGACCTCTGCACGGACAACGGGGCGATGATCGCGGCGATCGGCGCCCGGCTCGTCGCCGAGGGGCACGCGCCGAGCGACCTCGGGATCGCGGCAGACTCGACGCTGCCGGTGACGACCGTCCAGGTCTGACGCTCGCGGGCCGACCCCGTTCCGGGTCCGGTCTGCGCCGTGGTCGCGTCCGGCCCGCAGGGGAGTGTCTGTGGGAGGATTCACATGAGGCGCCGACGACCGTGGCGCCGAGAGGGGTGGACGGTGTCCGATCAGAACCAGTGGCCGAAGCCGGGCGAGACGCCGGACGGCACCGCATCGTCGGTGCCGTCGAGTGCGGCCCAGCCCGACTCCGGGCAGCCGCAGCAGTACGGCGCGTCCGCTCCCGAGGCACCGGCGGCAGCGCCGAACGACCCGTGGGGGCAGTCCGGACAGCAGGCGCACCCGGGTTACGGCGCCCCGCAGGGTTCGAACCCCTACGCCGCACCGCAGAACCCGTACGCGGCGCCGCAGCAGCCGCAGCAGCCGCAGAACCCGTACGCCGCGCAGCAGCCGCAGAACCCCTACGGCGCTCCGCAGCAGCAGAACCCCTACGCCGCGCCGCAGAACCCGTACGCGGCCCCCGGCCAGCAGAACCCGTACGCCGCCCCGGGCCAGCAGAACCCCTACGCGCCCGCGGGCTACCAGCCCTACGCGCAGCGACCGAAGACCAACACGCTGGCGATCCTGTCCATCGTGTTCGGCCTCGGTGCGATCCCGCTGTTCTTCATGGCGATCCTGCTCGGTCCCGCCGGCGCGATCCTCGGCCACCTCGCCCTCGGCCGCATCAAGCAGACCGGTGAGAGCGGGCGCGCCCTGGCGCTCACCGGTGTCATCGCCGGCTGGGTGATGACCGGTGTGTGGATCCTCTGGATCATCGGGCTGTTCGCGTTCGCCTCGATGGGGAGCTCGTACTCGAACTACGACGACTACGGGTCCGGCGCCTTCATCGGCTGACCGGGACCCCGGCGACCCGCTCGCACAACGAGGGTCACCCCGAACCACGGATCGCCGCGGTTCGGGGTGACTTTCGTTGTGCACAGCGCGAGCGCGCCGCGCGCCGCCCGCGCGCCCCGCGGCCTAGCCGGCCACGTCCCCCAGCCGCTCGCACAGGATCGCGGTGTGCCGTCCCTCCAGTCGGGTGAGCACGAGCGTGACGCGCCCCCGTCCTCGCAACCGCAACCGCTTCCGGAACTGCGCCGGGTCGACGTCGACCCCGCGCTTCTTGATCTCGACGGTCCCGATGTCGTCCGCTGCGAGTCGCGCGGCGAGCTGCTTCACGTCGAGCGGCATCGTGTCGAGCACCCGGAAGCCCTGCGCGAACGGTGTCGTGACGGCCCGGTCCGAGGTGACGTACGCGATGCCGTCGGAGAGCATCCGGCCGTCGAGCGACCGGGCGAGGTCGCCGATGAGCCGCGCACGGATGACCGCCCCGTCGGGCTCGTACAGGTACGCGCCGAGCGCGCCGACCTCGACGTCCGCGGCGTCGGCGTCGCCCGTGAGCTCGGCGATCCCGTGCGCCCCGATGACGGTCGCGGCACGGCGGACACCGGGACGGGCGAGGGGGCCGAACCAGAGGGCGAGCTCGACGACCTCGCGGTCCACGGAGGTCCACTGCGCCTCGGCCGTGTCCGGGATGAGGTCGCGGTCGACGCCCGGCCCGAGCTTCACGCCCGTCGGGGTCGTCGTGGCGGCAGCGAACACGGTGTCGAGCGAGGGGGACCAGTCGTCCGGGTCGGCGAGGCGCTTCGTGTTCGCGTGGCCGGAGGTCCGGCGCGCCGGGTCCATCCAGACCCCGTCGACGCGGGACAGGTCGAACGAAGCGGCGTCGCCGAGCTCCACCCGGGCGGAGTCCCAGAGTGACAGGTTGTGCGTCGCGACGGCCGCGGTGACCTCGTCACGGTCGACCGCGGTGACCTCGAGGTCGAGCGCCGCCATCGCCATCGCGTCCCCGCCGATGCCGCACCCGAGGTCGGCGACCCGGATGAGCCCCGCGGCGGCGAAGCGTCCGGCGTGCTGGGCGGCGACCTGCAGACGGGTCGCCTGCTCGAGGCCGGCCTCGGTGAAGAGCATGCGGGAGGCGAAGTCCCCGAACTTCCCACGGGCCTTCTGCCGGAGCTTCGCCTGCGTCAGGACCGCCGCGACGAGGCCCGGATCGTGTCCTTCGGAGCGCAGTCGTGAGACGACCCGGACGATCTCACCACCGTCGGACACGGCCGGGGTACGGTCGAGCAGGGCCATCCCCTCGGGGGTCAGCAACTGGGCGAGATCGGCGGCTTCCACCCGACGATCCTCCCAGGTCGCCGAGAGCCCGGTCGGACGTTGGCACTCGGATTGACCGAGTGCCAACGACGCCCTAGAGTTGGGGCGGTTGGCACTCTCCTGTGCGTAGTGCCAACACGGTTTTCATCTGTACCGAGTCAGTACCGAGAAAGAAGAGGTCACCGTGGCCGTCAGCATCAAGCCGCTCGAGGATCGCATCGTCATCCGCCAGGTCGAGGCGGAGCAGACCACCGCTTCCGGTCTGGTCATCCCGGACACCGCGAAGGAGAAGCCCCAGGAGGGCGAGGTCGTCGCCGTGGGCCCGGGTCGTATCGACGACAACGGCAACCGCGTCCCGCTGGACGTCGCCGTGGGTGACAAGGTCATCTACTCGAAGTACGGCGGCACCGAGGTCAAGTACTCGGGCGAGGACCTCCTCGTCCTCTCGGCGCGTGATGTCCTCGCGGTCATCGTGCACTGAGTCCAGTACACATCGCGAACGCCCCGTTCGGCTCCGGCCGGGCGGGGCGTTCTCGCGTTCCGCGCCGGGTCGGCGGGTCCAGGAGGCGCGGCTCGACCCCGCGCCGTCGGTGCCCGTTCCTAGGATGGTTCCGTGAGTGAACCGTCCCCGGCGCGCCCGGCCCGCAGCGAGGCATCCGTCGGCGTCGTGCAGGCGATCATCGCGTACGGGCTGTGGGGACTCATGCCGCTGCTCTTCGCGGCGATGGCCCCCGCCGGCGCGTTCGAGATCGTCGCCTGGCGGATCGTCTTCGGGCTGGTGTTCTGCGCGATCGCGATCGCCGTCACCCGCTCCTGGCTCCGGACCCGCCCCCTGATGGCCCAGCGTCGGGTGATGCTCGTGATGGGCCTCGCGGCCGTGCTCATCCTGGTGAACTGGACCGTGTACGTCGCGGCGACGACCACGGGCCACACGGTCGAGGCGGCGCTCGGGTACTTCATCAACCCGCTCGTGACGATCGCGCTCGGTGTCGTGGTGCTCCGCGAACGCCTGCGTCCGCTGCAGTGGACCGCCGTCGGCATCAGCATCGTGGCCGTCGTCGTGATCGCGGTGGGCTACGGACAGATGCCGTGGATCTCCCTCGTACTGGCGTTCTCGTTCGGCCTGTACGGGCTCGTGAAGAAGCGGGTCGGTGGAACGGTGGACGCCCTGAGCGGCCTGACGATCGAGACCGTGTGGCTGCTGCCGATCGCCGTGGTCGCCCTCGTGGTGCTCGGCGCGACCGGCCTCGGCGGCGGGGTGACGTTCACGAGCGAGGGCTGGGTGCACGTCCTCGTGACGGTGCTGACCGGGCCCGCGACGGCCGTGCCGCTGCTGCTGTTCGCGTCGTCCGCCCGCCGGGTGAGCCTGTCCACGCTCGGGCTGACGCAGTACCTCGCGCCGGTGATGCAGCTGCTCGTCGGGGTGGTCGTGCAGCACGAGCCGATGTCGGGTGCCCGGTGGTTCGGCTTCGGGATCGTGTGGCTCGCCCTGGTCATCCTGACGGCCGACTCGTTCCTGGCCGCTCGGGCATCGCGGCGCCGGGCGGTGGCGCCCACCGCGGCCGAGCCGGTCTGACGGGGCCGAGCCGCGCCTCCAGGGCCCGTGTCCTGTCCGCCTGCCGGCCCGCCCGTCGGGCCCCGAGTCTCGGCCCGGCGGACAGTTTCGCGCCGTGTCCGCCACGGAACTGTCCGCGCAGCCGAGTCTCGGCCCGCCGCCGCCGTCACCGCACGCGACAGCGCCCCGCGGCCGGGCCGCGAGGCGCTGTCGATCTGGTGCTGCCGACTACTTCTTGACCGAGCCCTGGATCGCGCTCTGGTAGACGGGCTTGTTGTCGCCGTCGAACTTGTAGATGCCGATGTAGGCGCTCGACGGGTCGTTGTTGTCGTCGAACGGACCGATGCCCGACGGACCCGTGTAGTGGATGTCCTCACCCTTGTCGAGCAGGGCGACGCAGTCCTTGAACGTCGAGCACTCCGTGCCGCCGTCGGCACCGGACACCGCGGCCATGTTGGCCTGGATGGTGCCGGAGTCCGTGCCCTTGCCCTTCACCGCGGCCAGGGCGGCGAGGACGGTGGCGTCGTACGACTCGGCCGCGTACGAGTAGTCGGCGAGGTCCTTGCCCGACGACTTCTTGTAGAAGTCGCTGAGCTGCTTCTTGAACTCGTCCTTGGGCGAGGCGCCGGGGATGGTGCCCTGCGCACCGGTGAGCGTGCCCTTGTCGAAGTCCTTCGAGTAGTCGGCGGTGTTGCCGTCGGACATGTAGATCTTCGACATGTCGGCGTCCTGCGACTTCAGCTCCGGGATGATCGACTTCGTCTCGTCGAAGGCCAGGACGACGATGGCGTCCGGCTTCGTGGCGAGCGCCGCGGTCACCTCGGAGGAGAAGGTCGTCTGGCCGGGCGGGAACTCCTGGCCCTTGCCCTTGCCGCCGTAGACGACGGATCCGCCCGAGTCCTCGATCGCCTTCTGCACGGTGTTGCGGAGGCCGGTGCCGTAGGTGTCGTTGAAGACGAGGAACGCGACCTTGGCGTTGCCGTCACCCGTGACGAGCTGGCCGAGCGCCGAACCCTGCACCGAGTCCGGCGGAGCGGTCCGGTAGTAGTACGACGAGTAGCCGGACAGGTCCGAGGCGGTGTTCGCGGGGGAGATCTCCACGATGCAGTTGCTCGTGAGCTGGTCGATGACGTTGAGCGTGACGCTGGAGGACTCGGCGCCGATCGCGACCGGGACCTTCGCGTTCACGAGCTTCGTCGCCGCCGAGCTCGACACCGTCATGTCGTTGCTGTCACCGGAGTCGGTGGCGGGGTCGATGGTGACGTCCTTGTCGAGCACACCGCCCGCCGCGTTGATGTCCTGCACCGCGAGTCCCACACCGGACTCCGCGGGCGGGTTCAGGTAGGCGAGCGAACCGGTGAGCGGGAGGATCGTGCCGATCTTCAGCGCGTCGGTGCCCGGGGTGTCGGGGGCCTTGCAGCTCGCGGCGGGGTCCTTCTTCGCGCCTCCCGACGCGGAGGAGGACGGTGAGGTGCCGCCGCTGGTGGTGGAACAGGCGGCGAGGAGGAGCGCCGCCGCTCCTGCCACTGCCAGTGCCGTGGTGGCACGGGTGGTTCTGATCATCCGTGGAGCCCTTTCTCTGCGCGGAACCTCAGGTCCCGCTGGGGATGTGAGAGAACGTAGGGTCACGGTGTTTCAGCCGCGTGACGGGGCGGTACGCAAAGTGTTTCGTTACCCAGCCGTGACGCGGGGTCTGCGGAAACCCGCGGGTCTCGAGCTGACCGCCCGGGCGCGGTCGACCGGACCCGCGCAGACCGGACACGAACGTCGGCTACCCGGGTGGGGGCTGGCCTGGGTCAGGCGTCGAGCTCGGCCTGGGACCGGAGGACGCAGAACTCGTTCCCCTCGGGGTCGGCGAACACCACCCAGCCGCCGGTCGCCGTGCGTCGGTCGGCCAGTTCGAGCGCACCGATGCCCCGCAGCCGGACGACTTCTTCGTCGCGGGTCCGGTCGGTCGGCCGCAGGTCGAAGTGGATGCGGTTCTTCACGGCCTTCGCTTCCGGCACCTGGATGAAGAGCACGTGGTGCGACCCGTCGGGAGCGACGATCATGCACTCCTCGTGCCCGGGCGCGTTCGGGTCGTCGGCGACGTCGACGTAGCCGAGGACCTGCTTCCACCACTCGGAGAGCGTGTAGGCGTCACGGCAGTCGATCGAGGTGTGGGACACGGCGCTGACCATGCCGCGACACTACTGCCGGCCGACGACGAACGCCCCCGCTCCGTCCGGGAGCAGGGGCGTTCGAGGGTGCTGGTCGGGTCAGCGGCTGTAGTTCGGCGCCTCGACGACCATCTGCACGTCGTGCGGGTGCGACTCCTTGAGCCCGGCCGGGGTGATCCGGACGAACTTGCCGCGGGCCTTGAGCTCCGGGACGGTCCGGCCGCCGACGTAGAACATCGACTGCCGCAGGCCGCCGACGAGCTGGTAGACGACGTTCGCCACCGAGCCGCGGTACGGGACCTGGCCCTCGATGCCCTCCGGCACGAGCTTGTCGTCCGAGGGGACGTCCGCCTGGAAGTAGCGGTCCTTCGAGTACGAGGTCTTCTTGCCACGGGTCTGCAGGGCGCCGAGGGAGCCCATCCCGCGGTAGGCCTTGAACTGCTTGCCGTTGACGAACACCAGGTCGCCGGGCGACTCGTCGGTGCCGGCGAGGAGCGAGCCGAGCATCACGGTGTCGGCACCGGCCACGAGGGCCTTCGCGATGTCGCCCGAGTACTGCAGCCCGCCGTCGGCGATGACCGGCACGCCGGCCTCACGCGCGGCGAGGGAGGCCTCGTACACGGCGGTGACCTGCGGGACGCCGACACCCGCGACGACGCGCGTCGTGCAGATCGATCCCGGGCCGACGCCGACCTTCACGGCGTCGACACCCGCGTCGATGAGCGCCTGGGCACCCTCGCGCGTGGCGGCCTGCCCGCCGATGACGTCCACCGCGGCGAACGCCGGGTCGGCCTTCAGGCGGCGGACCATGTCGAGCACGCCGGCGCTGTGGCCGTTGGCGGTGTCGACGACGAGGACGTCCACGCCGGCCTCGCGCAGCGCGGTCGCGCGCTCCCAGGCGTCGCCGAAGAAGCCGATCGCGGCACCGACGCGCAGGCGTCCGGCGTCGTCCTTCGTGGCGTCCGGGTACTTCTCGCTCTTGTCGAAGTCCTTGACGGTGATGAGACCGCGGAGCTTGCCGTCCTCGTCGACGAGGGGGAGCTTCTCGATCTTGTGCTCGGCGAAGATCGCGACGGCGTCGTCCGGGTCGATGCCGACCGGGGCCGTGATGAGCGGGGCCTTCGTCATGACGTCGCGCACGAGCGTGGTCTGCTGCTCGAACGGCGCCACGAACCGCATGTCGCGGTTGGTGATGATGCCGACGAGGGTGCCGTCACCCTCGACCACCGGCAGGCCGGAGACGCGGAACTGTCCGCAGAGCGCGTCGACCTCGGCCACGGTGGCGTCCGGGCTGGTGGTCACCGGGTTGGTGATCATGCCCGACTCGCTGCGCTTGACCTTGTCGACCGCGGCCGCCTGGTCGGCGATCGACATGTTGCGGTGCAGGATCCCGATGCCGCCCTGTCGGGCCATGGCGATCGCCATGCGGGCCTCGGTCACGGTGTCCATCGCCGCGGAGAGCAGCGGGACGTTGACCGTGATGCGCTTGGTGAGCCGGGACGCGGTCGACGCCTCGCTCGGGATGACGTCGGTGTACCCCGGCAGGAGCATGACGTCGTCGTACGTGAGTCCGATGAATCCGAACGGATCCGGCTGGTCCATGGGTCCCCTTCGTGGGCGAGGTGAAGTGGTCGAGACACCGGGAACGCTGCGGCGGGTTCCGGATAGACCATGGTAACGCGCAGGCGCTCTTCCGCATTCCGCCCCGTGGACACCCGTGAGCAGCCAGGAGGCGCGGTGCGGCCCCGTCCCGCGACCTCCGCCCGCCCTTCCTCCACAACGTCACAGTTGCGGCACGAATCACACAGGGAACGTGATGGAAACACGGGTGTCACACAATCCCCCTAGCGTCCTCGTCATCCGAACGAGAGGCTCTTCCGTGGGATCCATCACTCCGCCGGGACCTGCACTGCTGCGCAGGTTCCGCCTCCGCCCTGGACGAAAGCGACCGGTCATCATGGCCGTCCTCGTGCTCGCGTTCCTGGCGACCTTCCTGATCGACTGGGCGGTGACGCTGCCGGCGATCGGCGCCACCTCGGCCCCGACCGCGAGCGCATCGGCGTCCGCGAGCACCGCACCCGCCAGCACCCAGCCGTGCACGGTCAGCCCGACGAACGGCTGCATCCAGGGCACGATCACCGACTCGGACCGCGAACCGGTCCCCGGCGTCGACGTCGACGTCGCCGGGCCGGGTGGATTCGCGCAGACCGCGACGACGTCCGACGCCGGGCGCTGGTCGGTGAGCGTGACCGAGGCGGGCAGCTACACCGTGAGCGTCGACCAGGACACGCTGCCCAAGGGCCAGTACCTGACGAACGCGGCGGACGCGAAGCGCACCGTGTCGGCGAGCCTCAACGCGAACGTCGGGCAGATCTTCCAGCTGTCCGACCAGCAGGGCGTCGTCACGAACGACGACGCGACGAGCGTCACGCCCCAGCGCGCCTGGCAGCAGTTCGCGTCCGGCATCCGGCTCGGGCTCCTCATCGCGCTGGCGTCGGTGGGCCTCTCGCTCATCTACGGCACGACCGGCCTGTCGAGCTTCTCGCACGGTGAGCAGGTCACCCTCGGCGGGTTGCTCGCCTACCTCTTCGCGAACCAGCTCGGGTGGAACATCTGGCTGACGGGGGTGGTGGTCACGCTGCTGTGCGCGGCGACCGGGTACCTGCAGGACGCCGGCATCTGGCGGCCGTTGCGGCGCAAGCGCATCAGCCTGACGCAGCTCATGATCGTGACGATCGGGTTGTCGATCGCCGCGCAGTACGCGTTCCAGTACTTCTTCGGCGCCTCGACCGTGCGCATCCAGCAGGGCAACCCCGAGACGGTCCGGTTCGCCGGGGTCACGCTCACGGTGCAGTCGTACGTGGCGATGGGCATCGCGCTCGTCGTCCTCGTCGCGACCGGTCTGTTCCTCGCGAAGACGCGCTTCGGCCGTGCGACCCGCGCGGTGTCGGACAACCCGGCACTGGCCAGCGCGTCCGGCATCGACGTCGACCGGGTGATCCGGTTCGTGTGGACGCTCGCCGCCGGCCTCGCGGGACTGTCGGGCGTGATGCTCGGTCTCGTGCTCAACGGCGTGAACTGGCAGACCGGCCTGCAGCTGCTGCTGCTCATGTTCGCCTCGGTCACGCTCGGTGGCCTCGGGACCGCCTACGGCGCACTCGTCGGCTCGATGATCATCGGCGTCGTCGTGGAGCTCACGAACCTCGTGCTGCCCGGTGACTTCAAGTACGCCACCGCCCTCGTGATCCTCATCCTCATCCTGCTGTTCCGGCCGCAGGGCATCTTCGGCCGCGCCGAGCGGATCGGCTAAGGAGCGCCGCCATGGACTACATCCTCAACCTGCTGTCCTCCCTCACGCAGGAGGCACTCGCCCCGACCACGGCGGCGTTCGCGCTCGCCGCGATCGGCCTCAACGTCCACTTCGGACTCACCGGCCTGGTCAACATGGGCCAGGCGGCGTTCCTGCTGCTCGGCGCCTACGGCTTCGCGATCTCGATCACCAACGGGCTGCCGTTCGTGATGGCCGTCCTGGTCGCGTTGCTCGTGTCGATCGTGTTCGCGATCATCCTCGGTATCCCGACCCTGCGGCTCCGCGGCGACTACCTGGCGATCGTGACGATCTCCGGCGCCGAGATCATCCGCATGGTGGGACGGTCGAGCCTGCTCACCACGACGACCGGTGGCTCGAACGGCATCACCGGGTCGAGCTACCGCGACCCGTTCAACGCGCTCAGCCCGCTCCCCGACGGCACCACCACGATCCTGTGGTTCACGTACTCGAACAACGGCGTCAACGGCTGGTGGATCCGGATCGCGGCGTGGGGGCTCGTCGCCCTGTTCACGCTCGTGCTGTTCCTGCTCATGCGGAGCCCGTGGGGCCGTGTCGTGAAGGCCATCCGCGAGGACGAGGACGCCGTCCGCTCCCTCGGCAAGAACGTCTACTCGTACAAGATGCAGGCGCTCGTGTTCGGCGGTGCGCTCGGGGCCCTGGCCGGGATCATCTACGTCCTGCCGAGTTCGGTGCAACCGGACGCGATGGGCCGCTCGATGACGTTCTTCATCTGGACGGCGCTCATCCTCGGCGGTGCGGCGACGGTGTTCGGACCGGTGCTCGGCGCCGTGCTCTTCTTCGTCGTCCGACTCGCGATCCGCACCCTCGCCGGTGACTTCATCCCGAACTCGATCATGAACGCGCAGCAGGCCGAGCAGTTCTCCTACGTGCTCGTCGGCGTCGCGCTCATGCTCCTCATCGTGTTCCGTCCACAGGGCCTCCTGGGCAACAAGAAGGAGTTGACGTTCAGTGTCTGAGTCGTACGCCCACCCCAAGAACGACCCGATCCTGGTCGTCGACGACGTCACCCGTCGCTTCGGCGGCATGACCGCGGTCGACGTCGACCACCTCGAGGTCCAGCGCGGCTCGATCACCGCGCTCATCGGCCCGAACGGCGCCGGCAAGACGACGTTCTTCAACCTGCTCACCGGGTTCGACAAGCCGAGCCCCGGCGCGACGACCCGGTTCGACGGCAACACCCTGCAGAAGACCAGCGCCACCCACATCGCGAACAAGGGCATGGTCCGCACGTTCCAGCTCACGAAGGCGCTCAGCCGCCTCACCGTGATGCAGAACATGCTCCTCGGAGCCCGCGACCAGCCCGGCGAGAACTTCTTCGTCGGACTCGTCCCCGCGCTCTGGCGGAAGCGGGAGCGCGAGATCACGGCGAAGGCCGAGGACCTCCTCGCCCGCTTCAAGCTCGACACGAAGGCCGACGACTACGCGGGCTCGCTGTCCGGCGGGCAGCGCAAGCTCCTCGAGATGGCCCGGGCGCTCATGTCCGACCCGACGATGATCATGCTCGACGAGCCGATGGCTGGCGTGAACCCGGCGCTGACCCAGTCGCTGCTCGGGCACATCCAGTCCCTGCGCGACGACGGCATGACCGTGCTCTTCGTCGAGCACGACATGCACATGGTCCGGCACATCTCCGACTGGGTCGTCGTGATGGCCGAGGGCAAGGTCGTCGCCGAGGGCCCGGCCGACACGGTGATGGACGACCGTGCGGTCATCGACGCGTACCTCGGTGCGCACCACGACACCGACCTCGGTGACGACTCGCTCCTGAACGAGGAGACCTACGAGGAACTCGCCGAGGAAGTAGCGGAAGAAGACGAGCAGGAGGCGACCCGATGACCGACGCAAGCGAGCCCACGAACGCGAGCAGCGCCTCCAGTCCGTCGCCGGCGACCGCCGCCCCGGCGGCCACGCTGGAACGCGAGCCCGTGCTCAGCGCGAAGAACCTCGTCGCCGGCTACCTGCCGGGGGTGAACATCCTGAACGGCTGCGACCTCGACTGCTACCCGGGCGAGCTCATCGGCATCATCGGCCCGAACGGCGCGGGCAAGTCGACGCTCCTCAAGGCCCTGTTCGGCCTCGTGTCCATCCGCGAGGGCTCGGTCACGCTGCAGGGCGAGGACATCACCAACCTCAAGGCGAACAAGCTCGTGCAGGCCGGCGTGGGCTTCGTCCCGCAGACGAACAACGTCTTCCCCTCGCTCTCGATCGAGGAGAACCTGCAGATGGGCCTGTACCTGCGGCCCCGGAAGTTCGCCGAGCGGCTCGAGGTCATCTACGACCTGTTCCCCGTCCTGGGCCAGCGGAAGGGCCAGCGCGCCGGATCGCTGTCCGGCGGTGAGCGGCAGTCCGTCGCGATGGCCCGGGCGCTCATGATGGACCCGAAGGTGCTGCTGCTCGACGAACCCTCCGCGGGGCTGTCGCCCGTGCGCCAGGACGAGACGTTCATCCGCACCCGCCGGATCAACAAGGCCGGTGTGTCGATCGTCATGGTGGAGCAGAACGCGCGACGCTGTCTGCAGATCTGCGATCGTGGGTACGTGCTCGACCAGGGGAGGAACGCGTACTCGGGCACCGGGAAGGAGCTCGCCGACGACCCGAAGGTCATCGAGCTGTACCTGGGGACGCTCGCCAAGGACGTCGACTCCGCGCGCTGAGCGAGCGGTGTCGACCGTGGGTGCCGCTGTGGGGGCGGTACCCGCACCGAGTGGGGTCGTGCGTGGACGCTCAGCGCCGCACGGCCCCGCTCCTCATGCGGACCGGTGCGCGGCCCACGTCGCGGGGACGGCGCGTCGCCGGCCAGGAGGCGCGACCCGCCTCCGCCGGGTCGCTATCGTCGGTCGCGTGCGGACTCCCGGCCCCCTCGTGCTCGACGCCCTCGTGTGGCTGGTGTTCGCCGTGCTCTTCGTCGGGGCGGCGCTGCTCGTGAAGGTCGCCGCGGCGCTGGTCGGCGTGCTGGTGGTGCTGGCGCTGCTGCTCGGGCTCGTCCTGCGGACGCTCCGCAGGCGCCGCGCACGCCGGACGCGCTGACCTCCGCCGCGCGCCCTGCCCGTCGCGCCCGTGTCACCCGGGGGACACGACCGCTAGGCTTGCCGGGTGAGTGAAGTCGAGATCGGTGCTGGCAAGCGCGGACGTCGGGCGTACGCGTTCGACGACATCGCGGTGGTCCCCTCGCGGCGCACGCGTGACCCGCGTGACGTGAGCGTGCAGTGGTCGATCGACGCGTTCACGTTCGAGTCGCCGATCCTCTCGGCCCCGATGGACTCCGTCGCCTCGCCCGCGACGGTCATCCAGATGGGCCGGCTCGGCATGCTCGGCGTCCTCGACCTCGAGGGCCTCTGGACCCGCTACGAGGACCCGACGCCCTACTTCGACGAGATCAAGGCGCTCACCGACGGCAACGTCACGAAGCGCATGCAGGAGATCTACTCCGAGCCGGTCAAGGCCGAGCTGATCACCGCGCGCCTGGCCGAGATCCGCGCCGCCGGTGTCCCCGTCGCCGGGTCGCTCAGCCCCCAGCGCACGCAGGAGTTCTCGCAGACCGTCGTCGACGCCGGTGTCGACCTGTTCGTCATCCGCGGCACGACGGTCTCGGCCGAGCACGTCTCGCAGAACACCGAGCCGCTCAACCTCAAGAAGTTCATCTACGAGCTCGACGTCCCGGTGATCGTGGGCGGCGCCTCGACCTACACGGCGGCCCTGCACCTCATGCGTACCGGTGCCGCTGGTGTGCTCGTCGGCTTCGGCGGCGGCGCGGCATCGACCACGCGGGCCGCCCTCGGCATCCACGCCCCGATGGCCACGGCCGTCGCGGACATCGCCGGCGCTCGCCGTGACTACATGGACGAGTCCGGTGGCCGCTACGTGCACGTCATCGCCGACGGCGGGCTCGACACCGCCGGCGACGTCGTCAAGGCCATCGCGATGGGCGCCGACGCCGTGATGCTCGGCACCGCACTGGCCCGCGCGACCGAGGCCCCCGGCGGTGGGTTCCACTGGGGTGCCGAGGCGCACCACCCGGAGCTGCCGCGCGGCCGCCGGGTCGAGGTCGGCACGATCGCCCCGCTCGAGAACGTCCTGAACGGCCCCACCCCGACGTGGGACGGCCGCGCGAACATCGTCGGCGCCCTGCGTCGATCGATGGCCACGACCGGATACTCCGACGTCAAGGAGTTCCAGCGAGTAGAAGTGGTCGTGGCGCCGTACCACCGGAACTGACGGTGGCACCCGCACTCCGGCGCGGGTGACGCCCGGCGTCACCGTGACACGGAGGCGACGATGGCGAAGACCAGCACGAGCACGTCCAGCGCGACCCGGCCCGCCCGGCCCGAGACCGCCGCCCCGGGGGTGGGGTTCGACCCGTCGGTGAAGCTCGGTCCCGACGAACGCGCGGCCGCCATCGAGACCCTGAAGACCAAGGAGCTCGACGTCCTGGTCGTCGGCGGTGGCATCGTCGGTGGCGGCAGCGCACTCGACGCCGTCACCCGTGGCCTCAGCGTCGGCATCGTCGAAGCCCGCGACTGGGGCTCGGGGACCTCGAGCCGGTCGTCGAAGCTCGTCCACGGCGGCATCCGCTACCTCGAGCAGCTGAACTTCGCGCTCGTCCGCGAGGCACTGATCGAACGCGGCCTCCTGCTGCAGCGCATCGCCCCGCACCTCGTGAAGCCCGTCCGCTTCCTCTACCCGCTCAACCACCGCGTGTGGGAGCGCTTCTACATCGGCATCGGCATGGCGATGTACGACGTCTTCAGCTGGTCCGGTGGTCGGCCGCCGGGGGTCCCGCACCACCGGCACCTCAGCCGGACCCAGGTCCTCAAGAACATGCCCGGCCTCAAGAAGGACGCCTTCGTCGGCGGCATGACGTACTACGACGCCCAGGTCGACGACGCGCGCTACGTGGCCTCGCTCGTCCGCACCGCTGCGTCGTACGGGGCACACGCCGCGAGCCGCGTCCGCATCGAGGGCTTCATCAAGGTCGGGGAGCGGGTCGTGGGCGCGCACGCGCACGACATCCAGACGGGCGAGAAGTTCGACATCCGGGCGAAGCAGGTCGTCAACGCGACGGGCGTCTGGACCGACGACACCCAGGCGATGGTCGGGACCCGTGGGCAGTTCAAGGTGCGGGCGTCGAAGGGCGTGCACCTGGTCATCCCGCGCGACCGCTTCCAGTCGAACACGGGCATGATCCTCCGCACCGAGAAGAGCGTGCTCTTCGTGATCCCGTGGGGCCGGCACTGGCTGGTCGGCACGACGGACACCGACTGGTACCTCGACAAGGCGCACCCGGCGGCGACCGCGGCGGACATCGACTACATCCTCGAGCACGTGAACAAGGTCCTCGCGGTCCCGCTCACGCGTGAGGACGTCGAGGGCGTGTACGCCGGACTCCGGCCGCTGCTCGCGGGGGAGTCCGACCAGACGTCGAAGCTCAGCCGCGAGCACGTCGTCGCGCACACGGTCCCCGGGCTCGTGGTCGTCGCCGGCGGCAAGTGGACCACGTACCGCGTGATGGGCAAGGACGCCATCGACGAGGCCGTCGCGGCGATGGACGGGAAGATCCCGGGCTCGACGACCGAGGACATCCCACTGCTCGGTGCCGAGGGCTACCCGGCCGCCTGGAACCGACGCGGCCGCACCGCGCGGAGCTTCGGCGTGCACAAGGTCCGCATCGAGCACCTGCTGAACCGCTACGGCACGCTCGCGACCGAGGTGCTCCGGCTCGTGAAGCAGGACCCGTCCCTCGCCGAGCCGCTCCCCGGTGCCGACGACTACATCGGCGCCGAGGTCGTCTACGCGGCCTCGCACGAGGGCGCCCTGCACCTCGAGGACGTCCTCGCCCGCCGGACCCGCATCTCGATCGAGGCGTGGGACCGCGGTGAGTCGGCGGCCCCCGTCGCCGCGAAGCTCATGGCGGACGTGCTCGGCTGGGACCAGGAGACCACCGAGAACGAGGTGTCGAACTACCTCAAGCGCGTCGCCGCGGAACGCGAGTCGCAGCTGCAGCCCGACGACGCCTCGGCGGACCGCGTGCGGCTCGAGGCGCCGGACATCGCGTTCGGCTTCGACGAGGACGACGTGGTGGTCGGCGGTGGCCGGTCGAGCGGCGCGGAGGGCGCCAAGGCCTCCGACGAGCAGGTGGTCGGCGAGAAGACGAGCGAGCCCGAGTAGGACGCGCCCCGTGCCTCCTGGCTCTCGACTGCCTGGAGGCGCGGGTCGGCTCCGTCAGGCAGCGCGCGACCGGTGCGTGGTCCGGCGGACACTGACCGCCTGGCCGATCACGAGGACGAACGGGACCGCGGCCAGCGCGATCGCGCTGGTGATGAGGAGGACACCGGCCGAGGCGGTGTGCGCTCCACCGCCGACGCCGTACGCGTCGGCGACGTCCATGCCGAGCCAGAAGCCGCTCCACCAGGTCATCGGACCGCCGAGCGCGACCACCCCGAGCAGGACCGCGGCGGTGACGTACGGCCGTGCACGGGTGACGACGAGCGAGGTGCCGAGGCCGATCGCCAGGGCGACGCCGACGACGGCGATCCCGACGACGACGGCGATGTCGGTGCCGACCGCGAAGCCTTGGCGCTCGAGTTCCGCGTGGATGCTGCCGAGCGACGCACCCGGCACCGCTGCGAGTGGATCGAGCACGAGTCCCTGGACGGCGAGCAGCGCGGCGTAGAGTGCCACCACCGCGATCCCGGTGCCGGCCACCAGCCGGTTGGTCCTGTCCTGCTCGTCCACAGCGTTCCCCCTGTCGTCCCCGTCCACCGGACTGTAGCGGAACGGAATGGACGGACCATCGCGGTGGTTATCATCGGGGTACTCGAAAAGGGAGCCATCATGGTCGACGTCCATCGCGTCAAACTCCCCGGAGTCGGCGTGCTGCACAGCTTCTACACCGACGACGGTGGCAAGTGCGGTGTCATCACGCACCGGTCGGGTCACTCCGACCTCATCTCCTTCGCCGACGTCTCGGACGGCGCCGACAAGTCGGAGAAGGTGTCGCTGCGCCTCAGTGAGGACGAGGCGCACACGCTCGCCGAACTCCTCGGCGGCACGCGCATCACCGAGGGCCTCGACAAGCTCGACGAGATCCCGGGCCTCAGCATCGACTGGTTCTCGGTCGACTACGACGACGCCATCGCCGGCAAGCCCCTCGGCGACCTGCACGACTCGGGCTTCATCGGCCTGACGGTCGTGGCGGTCGTCCGTGGTGACAGCGCCAACCCGGCCCCGTCGTCCGACTTCGTCGTGTTCCCGGGCGACACCATCGTCGTCGCCGGTGCACCCGAGAAGGTCGCGAAGGCGTTCTCGTTCTACCGCAGCGGAGAGCTTGCGGCCGCTGCGGCCGAGGCCCCGCCGAGGAGCTAGCCCGTGCACCTGGGTGGTGAGCTCCTCACCATCGGCATCCTCTTCATCATCGCCTACGTCCTCGGACGACTCGGCAAGACGATCGGGTTGCCCGCGATCCCGATCTACATGGTCGTGGGGCTCATCGCGAGTCCCCACACCCCGTGGATCGGGCTGAACGTCGAGTCGCACACGATCGAGCTGATCGCGACGTTCGGGCTCATCCTGCTGCTGTTCAACCTCGGGTTGGAGTTCGACCAGGAAGAGTTCTACGGCAACGCCGGCAAGCTCCTGGTGTCCGGTGGCACGTACGTCGCCATCAACATGGGCGTCGGGTTCGCCTTCGGGTTCTCGCTCGGGTGGGGCACGCGCGAAGCCCTCATCATCGCCGGCATGACGGCGACCTCGTCGAGCGCGATCGTGACGAAGCTCCTCATCGAGCTCCGTCGCCTGGCGAACGACGAGACCCCGATGATCCTCGGCGTCACCGTGATCGAGGACGTCTTCATCGCGATCTACCTCGCGATCGTCTCGGTGGTCCTCTCCGGCGACACGAACGTGTGGGGTGTCGTCGGCAAGCTCGCGCTCGCGTTCGGGTTCCTCATCGTGATGTTCACGCTGGCCCGGTTCGCCGGCAAGTGGGTGTCCCGGATCTTCGCGACCCGTGACGACGAGCTGTTCACCGTGCTGTTCTTCGGCCTCGCGGTCATGTTCGGCGGCATCGGCGACCTGCTCGGCGTCACGGACGCGATCGGTGCGTTCGTGATCGGCCTGCTCTGCGGCGCCACGCGCTACCGCGACCGCATCGAACAGCTCGCCCTGCCGATGCGCGACGTGTTCGCGGCGTTCTTCTTCGTGAACTTCGGGCTCGGGCTCGACATGTCGACCTTCGGCGAGGTGCTCTGGCCGGTGCTCGGTGCGATCGGCATGACCGTCGCGCTGAACGCCATCGCGGGACAGCTCGTCGCGCGCATGAACGGCTTCAACATCCAGCAGGGGATCAACACCGCCGTCATCCTGGTGAACCGCGGCGAGTTCGCGCTGATCCTCGCGACGCTCTCGGCCGCTGCCGGGCTCGAAGCCCGCATCACCGCCTTCGCGGGTCTGTACGTCCTCGTCATGGCGATCCTCGGGCCGTTGCTCGCGGTCAACTCGGACCGCATCGGTCGGCTCGTGATCCGCCCAGCTCGTCTGGCACGCCTGCGGACGCGTCTCGGTGGCCGTCGAGCGGTCGCAGCGGCTGCCGCGGCCGAGGCGGCAGAGGCCGAGTCGGACGCCGCCGCTGCCGCTCGTCGGGCAGAGCGGGACCGCCAGTTCGCCGAGGAGTTCGCCCTGGTGGAGGCCGCTGGCAGCCAAGAGCGGGAGAATGAGTCTCCGGAGACGGTGTCCGAGCCCCGGACGTCGTCGGTCGAGACCCCCACCGAGCGCCCCGAGCGCCCGGTCCGCCAGCGCGATCCGGAGTACTGATACAGATGTGGGCCGTAGCCCGACGACCGAGGTGGATCGCGCTGCTGTTGCTGGCGCTCGTGCTCGCGGCGGTGTTCGCCGGGCTGGGCAAGTGGCAGCTCGAGCGGAGCATCGCCAACGGCACCCCCCTCCCCGCGACGACCGAGAACCGGAAGAGCCTCGACGCCGTGACCGGGCCGATGCAGCCCGCGACCGAGAAGATGGCCGGGCAGAAGGTGACGGTCACGGGGACGTTCGTCGCCGGTGACACCACCGTCCTGACCGGCCGGACCGGTGGCGGGACGTACCAGACCGTCGGACACCTGGTGGACGACACGAGCGGCGCGAGCCTCCCGGTGGTGATCGGGTGGTCCGACGAGCGGTCCGCGGCCGTCGCCGGTGGTGACCGTCTGGCGGACGGCACGCGGCTCACGGTCGAGGGGCGCTACTACCCGGCCGAGTCGCCCGACCAGGACACCTACGACAAGGGCGAGTACTCGGCGGTCGCGCCGGCCCGGTTCGTGAACACGTGGAAGGCGTTCGACGACCGGATGTACCTCGGGTACGTCGTCGCCGACGGCACCACGGCGAAGGCGGCGGACCTCGGCACCATCGCCGACCGTGCGCCCTCGCGCGAGGTCCAGTTCGACTGGCTCAACCTGTTCTACGCGATCGAGTGGGTCGTGTTCGCCGGGTTCGCCGTCTTCCTCTGGTACCGGTTCGTGAAGGACGCCTGGGAGCGTGAGGAAGAAGAGCGGCGTGAGGCCGCACTCAGCGTCGACGGTGCCCTCGTCGACCGACGGTAGGATGGCCGATATGGCTCTGACCGTCCGTACCCGCGACATCCCGAAGATCCCGGGCGCGGTGAAGTGGTACCGCGTCTCGGCGTACATCACCGGCGTGCTGCTGCTCGCCCTGGTGGTCGAGATGGTCATCAAGTACACGCCGCTGCACCTCGAGATGCAGCTCGGCGGCGGTGCGTTCTTCGTGCCGGAGGGCACGGCGGGCAAGGAGCCCGGCACCTTCAACCTGTCGATCGGCATCCTCATCGCCCACGGCTGGCTGTACGTGCTCTACCTCTTCACCGACTTCCGTCTGTGGAGCATCATGCGCTGGAAGCCGATCCGCTTCCTGCTCATCGCCCTCGGGGGCATCATCCCGTTCATGTCGTTCGTGGTCGAGCACCGCATGCAGAAGATCGCCATGGACACCTACCACGAGCTGACCGCTGCCCAGCAGCGTGAGAAGGAGGCCGCTCGGTGAGCGAGACCGAACAGCGTCCCGTCCTCGTCGTCGACTTCGGTGCCCAGTACGCGCAGCTCATCGCGCGTCGGGTCCGTGAAGCGAACGTCTACAGCGAGATCGTCCCGCACTCGATCACGGCGGACGAGGTCCGTGCGAAGGACCCCGCGGCCATCGTGCTGTCCGGCGGCCCGTCGTCCGTGTACGAGACCGGTGCGCCCGCGCTCGACGGCGACATCCTCGACCTCGGCGTCCCCGTGCTCGGCATCTGCTACGGCTTCCAGGCGATGGCGACCGCGCTCGGTGGCGAGGTGGCGAACACCGGGCTGCGCGAGTACGGCGCGACCGACGTCACGCTCTCGCCCGGCACGAGCACGCTCCTCGGCGACCAGCCGGAGTCGCAGGTGACCTGGATGTCCCACGGCGACTCCGTGGCGAAGGCACCCGAGGGCTTCGAGGTCCTCGCGTCCAGCGCCTCGACCCCCGTCGCCGCGTTCGCCTCCGACGAGCGCAAGCTCTACGGCGTGCAGTGGCACCCCGAGGTCAAGCACTCGGTGTACGGCCAGGCCGTGCTCGAGAACTTCCTGCACCGTGCTGCAGGGCTCCCCGGTGACTGGAACTCCGCGAACGTGATCGAGGAGCAGGTCGAACGCATCCGCGCACAGGTCGGTTCGGCTCGGGTCATCGCCGGACTCTCCGGTGGCGTCGACTCCGCCGTCGCCGCGGCCCTGGTGCACAAGGCCGTCGGCGACCAGCTCACGTGCGTCTTCGTCGACCACGGGCTCCTCCGCGCCGACGAGCGCAAGCAGGTGGAAGAGGACTACGTCGCCTCCACCGGTGTGCGGCTCATCACGATCGACGCCGAGCAGCAGTTCCTCGACGCCCTCGCCGGCGTGAGCGACCCGGAGCAGAAGCGCAAGATCATCGGGCGCGAGTTCATCCGCACGTTCGAGGCCGCGGCCGAGGCCCTCGTGCTCGAGGCCCGCGCTGAGTCGGCCGAGGGATCGGACGCCGGCGAGGTCAAGTTCCTCGTGCAGGGCACGCTCTACCCCGACGTCGTCGAGTCCGGCGGTGGCTCGGGAACAGCGAACATCAAGTCGCACCACAACGTCGGCGGTCTCCCCGACGACATGACGTTCGAGCTCGTCGAGCCGCTCCGCACCCTGTTCAAGGACGAGGTCCGCGCGGTCGGTCGCGAGCTCGGTCTGCCCGAGGTCATCGTCGGTCGCCAGCCGTTCCCCGGCCCGGGGCTCGGCATCCGCATCGTCGGTGAGGTCACGAAGGACCGTCTCGAGCTGCTCCGCGCGGCCGACAAGATCGCCCGCGAAGAGCTCACCGCGGCCGGCCTCGACGAGGAGATCTGGCAGTGCCCGGTCGTCCTGCTCGCCGATGTCCGTTCCGTGGGCGTCCAGGGCGACGGTCGCACGTACGGCCACCCCATCGTGCTCCGCCCGGTCTCGTCGGAAGACGCCATGACCGCCGACTGGACGCGCCTGCCGTACGACACCCTCGCGAAGATCTCGAACCGCATCACGAACGAGGTGCCCGACGTGAACCGGGTCGTGCTCGACGTCACGTCGAAGCCGCCGGGGACGATCGAGTGGGAGTAGTCCTCCCGCGCTGACGGCCCGGCACGCGTCCTGCGTGCCGGGCCGTCCTGGGTCCGGAGGCCGGTCGGCGAGGTCGTGCGTGCGGCGAGGTCGCACGATCTGCCGCTCGCAGCGAGGTCGTGCGGCACGTTGTGCGACCTCGGCAATGCACGTGCGGCATGTCGTGCGATTTCGGCGTGGGAGGGGCGTCGGCCGCCCCCGACCTGGGAACGACGAAGGGCCCCGGCGTGTTCGCCGGGGCCCTTCGGGTCGTGCCGAGTACTAGTTGCGCTGGCTGCTCGCGACGATGGCGAGGATGCGCAGGATCTCGAGGTACAGCCACACGATCGTGACGATGAGCCCGAACGCCGCCGTCCACGCGTAGATCCGGGGAGCGCCACGACGGACGCCGGTCTGGATCTGGTCGAAGTCGAGGATCAGCGAGTACGCCGCCATGACCACGACGAGGATGCCGATGATCACGCCGAGCGGGATGCCGAAGATCTCGAACCCGAGGGCACCGAACGCGGTCTGCGTCACGCCGGTCCACATGAGGACCAGGTTGATGAGCGAGAACACCAGGTACCCGACCATCGCGACGAGGAAGAAGCGCGTGGCCTTCGGCGTCGCGCGGACCTTGCCGGAGGCGAACAGCGCGAGCGTCACGGCGAAGACACCGAGCGTGCCGAACACGGCCTGCACGACGATGCCGCCGAACGCGTTCTGGTAGTAGTGCGAGATGCCACCGACGAACAGTCCCTGGGCGAAGGAGTACGCCAGGACGAGCCCGGGCGACGGCTTCTTCTTGAACATGTTGACGAGCGCCAGCACGAACCCGGCGACGGCGCCGATGATCCAGACGATCATCGGTGCGTTCCAGCCGGCCACGGCACCCACGACGAGCACGCCGAACGCGAGCAGCGTCTTGACGATGGTGTCCTCGTACGACATGCGGTCCGTGTCGACCGTGCTGGCCGCCGGACGGTCGTACATGTACTGCAGCTGCTCGGGGGTCATCCCGCCCTGTGCCTGCTGCGGGGTCTGTCCCCAGCCGGCCTGCTGCTGACCAGCGCCGCGCCCACCCCAGGTGTTGGGCCCCTGGTTGTTGAAGGCGGGGGACTGGTCGAAACCGGGCTTGAAGGCCATGGTGTCCTCTTCCTTGGAGATTCGAGTCCTCTCAGCCTAGGTGGGCTCGATCGCGGAAGGCTGAGGATTCGCGGCGAGCGGAAGCGGCCCCGTGGGGACCCGACGAGCGCAGCCTACGGTCGCGCGCTGCGTGCGCGCCCCGAACCGGCCCGGAGCCCGCCGACCGCTCACGGCGAGGTTCGGGGCGGACCGGCACCGCGCCTCCTGGATCAGCAGTGCGCGCGCAGCGAGACCTCGGTGCCCGTGGTCTCCGACCACAGCCGCGCGCCCTGCGTGTACACGACCCGCACCGGTCCCACCGTGCCGCCGTCGCGCGCATCGCGGCGGACGTGCACGACGAGGTCGGCGGCATCGCCCGCGGCGACCGACGCGCCGAGCGCCGGTTCCGGCTCGCCCCAGCGGGCGGGGACGGGCCACTCGTCCGTCCCGTACCGGACCGGGTCCGACGCACCGTGCGGGTACCGGACCACGAACGCGTCGACGATGCGCACGCCGTCCCTCGGTGCGGACACCGCGCTGACGACGATCGGGTCGCCCGTCGGGTGGTCGAGCATCGCGATGCCGACGGTGGCGTCCGTGCGACCCTCCATGCAGACCTCGCCCCCGCCCTCGGCGAGGTGCAGGGGTGCCGATCCGGAGGCCGGCACGACCCACGCCGCGACGCCGACCAGCACCGTCGCCGCGGCGACGCTGCTCCGCTTCCACCCCCGGGCGAGCCCCATGCCGTGAACCTACCGGCCCGGGGACGCCGCGCGCCGGATGTGGCCGTAGTGTCGCAGGCATGACCCTGGTGATCGCCCACCGCGGCGCGTCCGGTTACCGTCCCGAGCACTCGCGGAGCGCCTACGAGCTCGCGATCGAACTCGGTGCCGACGCGATCGAGCCGGACCTCGTGCCCACGAAGGACGGCGTGCTGGTGCTGCGGCACGAGAACGAGGTCTCCGGCACGACCGACGTCGCCGACCACCCCGAGTTCCGGCACCTGCGCACGACGAAGACGGTCGACGGGCAGAAGACGACGGGCTGGTTCACCGAGGACTTCACGTGGGCCGAGCTGCGGACGCTGCGGACCCGCGAGCGCCTCCCCGCCCTGCGACCGGGGTCGGCGGAGCACGACGGCGAGGAGCCGGTCCTCCGCCTCGAGGACCTGCTCGCGACCCTCGACGCGGCTCCCCGGCCGGTCGGACTCGTCGCGGAGGTCAAGCACGCCGACTTCTTCGACCGAGCGGGCTTCCCGATGGGGCAGCTCCTCGACGGGGTCCTCGCCGAGACCGGGTGGCGCGGGGACGAGCGCCTCACCGTCGAGAGCTTCGAGAAGGGCGTGCTGCGGGACCTCCGGGAGCGCGGGACCGGCGGGCGGCTCGTCTACCTCCAGGAGGCGCGGGGCAGCGCGGCGGACGAGGTCGCGTCCCACGGGTCGCTGGCTCCCACGTACGCGGCCGAGCGGTCCGACGACGCGCTCACGGCGTTCGCGACGGAGTTCCACGGCATCAGCGTCGACCTGGGGACGCTGATGGCCGGGGTGGACAGCGTCGCGCTCGAGGATCCGGCACCCGTGCGGAGCGCCGTCGTCGACCGCGCGCACGAGGCCGGGCTCGCCGTGTACACGTGGACGCTGCGGCCGGAGAACCGGTTCCTGCCGGCGCCGTTGCGTCGCGGCGGCGAGGTCGCGGCGTTCGGCGACTGGGAGCGGTGGTTCACCTCGGTCGTCCGCACCGGCGTCGACGGGGTGTTCGCCGACCACACCGACCTGGCCGTGCTCGCCCGCTCGGCTGTCGGAGGCCCGGCCTAGACTGTCCCGGACATGACGATCGTGCTCGACCCCTTCGACTCGACGCCCGGCCGTGCTGACGGTTCCGGCGCCGGTGACCGCGCCTACGACGACCCCTTCACCGCGGGTCTGAACCCCCAGCAGAAGGAAGCCGTCGAGTACCGCGGCGAGTCCCTGCTCATCGTGGCGGGTGCGGGCTCCGGCAAGACGAGCGTGCTGACCCGCCGCATCGCGCTGCTGCTCGCCAACCGGGAAGCCTGGCCGTCGCAGATCCTGGCGATCACCTTCACGAACAAGGCCGCGGCCGAGATGCGCGAGCGCGTGCGGGCGCTGGTCGGGCAGGCGTCCGAGGGGATGTGGATCTCCACCTTCCACTCGGCGTGCGTGCGGATCCTCCGGCGCGAGGCCGAGCGCTTCGGGTTCGCGCAGTCGTTCACGATCTACGACTCCGCCGACTCGAAGGCCCTGCTCAAGCGGATCATCAAGGAGCTCGAGGCGGACTCGCTCGGGCTGACCGTCGGCGCTGCGGCCTCGAAGATCTCGAAGCTCAAGAACGAGCTGCAGGACATCGACTCCTACGCCCGGAACATCAACGCGAACGACCCGCAAGAGGTCATGTTCACCGAGGTCTTCCGGCGGTACACGAACGAGCTGCGCCGGGCGAACGCGTTCGACTTCGACGACCTCATCGGCCAGACGGTGTTCCTCTTCCGCGCCTTCCCCGAGGTCGCCGCGCTCTACCAGCGCCGGTTCCGGTTCATCCTCGTCGACGAGTACCAGGACACCAACCACGCGCAGTACGCCCTCATCCGCGAGCTCACGCGGCCGGTGCCGGTCGAGCAGGTGGACAAACTCGAGGACGCCGGGCAGCACGTGGCCCGCATGCGCGAGGCCGACGGGTCGATCGCCCCGGCGTCGCTGACCGTCGTCGGCGACTCCGACCAGTCCATCTACGCCTTCCGCGGGGCGGACATCCGCAACATCGTCGAGTTCGAGCGGGACTTCCCGAAGTCGAAGGTCGTCCTGCTCGAGCAGAACTACCGGTCGACGCAGAACATCCTCGACGCCGCGAACGCCGTCATCGCGAACAACTTCGACCGGCAGGCGAAGAACCTGTTCACGGACGTCGGCGCCGGCGACAAGATCGTCGGGTTCACGGGCTACACCGGGCACGACGAGGCCCAGTTCGTCGCCGACGAGATCCAGCGCCTGCACGAGGACGGCATGTCCTACCGCGACATGGCCGTCTTCTACCGGACGAACTCGCAGACCCGTGCGCTCGAGGAGATCTTCATCCGGGCGGCGATCCCGTACCGGGTCCTCGGCGGCACGAAGTTCTACGAGCGCGCCGAGATCAAGGACGCCATGGCGTACCTGATCACCGTCGCCAACCCGGCCGACCCGATGGCGCTCCGCCGGGTCCTGAACGTCCCGAAGCGCGGCATCGGCGCGGTCACCGAGACCACCCTGCAGCGCTACGCCGACGAGCACGAGACGACGATGCGGGACGCCCTCCGGCACGCCGACGAACTCGGGTTCGGGCCGAAGGTGCGCAACGCGATCACGGCGTTCGCCGCCCTGCTCGACGACGTCTCGTCCCGCGCCGGTACCCAGCCGGTCGTGGACACCCTCACGCAGCTGCTCGACGGCTCGGGGCTGCTCGAGAACCTCCGGAAGTCGCCCGACGCGCAGGACGCCGCCCGTGCGGACAACATCGACGAGCTCGTCGCGGTGACGCGGGAGTTCCAGAAGAACAACCCCGAGGGCACGCTGTCCGACTTCCTGACCGAGGTCTCCCTCGTCGCCGCGGCGGACGAGCTCGACGACTCGTCGGGAACGGTGTCGCTCATGACCCTGCACACGGCGAAGGGGCTCGAGTACGACGCGGTGTTCCTCACCGGCGTCGAGGAAGACCTGCTGCCACACCGGATGTCGGCGAACGAGCCGGGTGGCCCGTCCGAGGAACGCCGGCTCTTCTACGTGGGGATCACCCGCGCCAAGAAGTCCCTCTTCCTGTCGCTCGCGATGACCCGCGCGCAGTTCGGTGACGTCAACGTGGCGATGCCGTCCCGCTTCCTGCAGGAGATCCCCGAGGGGCTCATCGAGTGGAAGCAGTCTCCCGGCATGGCGAACAGCCGCGGCGGGACGGAACCCCGGGCCCTCAACGCCCGACGGGGCGGCGGGATCGGTGGCTCGGGCGGCGGCGCTGGCGGCGGGTACCGCGGCGGTGGCGGCTGGGGCGGTGGCTCGTACGACCGGGCGGCCGCAGCGCAGAAGACCCGTCCGAAGACCGAGTGGGCGAACCGCGTGTCCGGACAGGTCCGCGACAACGGCGACATGGAGCTCGTGGCCGGCGACCGCATCAAGCACGTCGACTTCGGCGAAGGGACGGTCTCGGCCGTGACCGGCATCGGCGCCAAGCGCATCGCCGAGATCGCGTTCGACTCCGCGGGCCGCAAGAAGCTCCTCATCAAGATCGCGCCGATCGAGAAGCTCTGAGGCGCTGAGTCCCTGACGCCGACGCGCCCGGCCATGTCGGGGGCGTGCTGCCGCGCGTGACAATCGCGCTGAGGTGAGGTTAGCCTTACCTAACGTGACAGCCCTCATCGAATTGTTGACCTCTGCCAACGCCGAGCGCTACCGGACCACCGTCGCCACGACGGTCGACCGGCTCGCGGACCGCATCTCCGACGTCGACCGACCGACGACCGACACCGCCGCGGACGAACTCCGGGCCCGCGTCGCCGCCGTCGACCTCGACGCTGAACCCCTCGGGACGGACCGGGCGCTCGCCGAGCTCGACGACCTGTTCGTCCGCGAGGCCGTCTGGTTCCACGACCCGGCGTACCTCGCCCACCTCAACTGCCCGGTCGCGCTGCCCGCGGTCGCGGCGGAGTCGGTGCTCGCCGCCGTGAACACCTCGGTGGACACCTGGGACCAGTCGCGGATCGGGACCGACATCGAGCGGCACGTGGTGGCGTGGCTCGCCGGGCGCATCGGGTTCGCGAGCGGTGACGGGGTGTTCACCTCGGGCGGGTCCCAGTCGAACCTGCAGGCGCTGCTGCTGGCGCGAGAGGCAGCGACAGCAGCGGCAGCAGCGACGGCTTCGGCTGCCCCGATGCTCACCGTCTTCGCCACCGCCGAGTCCCACTTCAGCGTCCGCAAGTCCGCCCGGCTCCTCGGCCTCCCCGACGACGCCGTCGTCGACGTCCCCACCGACCAGGCCGGCCGGATGCGTCCCGCGGCCCTCGCCGAGGCGATCGCCGCCGCCCGCACGGCCGGCGGCACCCCGATGGCCGTCGTCGCCACGGCGGGCACCACCGACCGCGGCGTGATCGACCCGCTCGAGCCGATCGCCGACGTGTGCGACCTCGAGGACGTCTGGCTCCACGTCGACGCCGCGTACGGCTGCGGCCTGCTCGTGTCCCCGACCCGTCGGCACCTGCTCGACGGGATCGAGCGCGCGCGGAGCGTGACCGCCGACCTGCACAAGTCGTTCTTCCAGCCGGTGTCGTCGAGCGCGCTGGTCGTCCGCGACCCCGCCGACCTCCGCCGCACGGCCTGGTACGCGGACTACCTCAACCCCGAGGACGCCGCCGAGCCGAACCAGGTCGACAAGTCCCTGCAGACCACCAGGCGGTTCGACGCGTTGAAGCTCTGGGCGACCCTCCGAGCGTCCGGCGCCGAGGCCGTCGGGCGGGCGTTCGACGCGGTGATCGACCTCGCGGCGGCGACGCACGCGATCGTCGACGAGCACCCGGACCTCGTGCTCGTCGCGCCGACGCAGCTCAGCACCGTGCTGTTCCGGTGGCAGCCGACCGGCGTGACCGACGCGGACGCCGACGCGTTGGTGGCCCCGATCCGTGCGGCCCTCCTCGCCGAGGGGCGGGTGCTCATCGCGAAGACCGTGATCGACGGGCGCCCCTGCAACAAGCTGACGCTGCTCAACCCGGAGACGACCCCGGCGCAGATGCGCGCCTCGCTCGAGCACGTCGCCGCGACGGCAGCGCGCGTCCGCGCGGCCACCACCGCCCCGGAAGGAGCGACGCGATGACCACCGCCGACGACCTCCGGACCGCCGGCCAGGCCTCCGACGAGACCGCAGACCGCCCCGTCCACGACCTGATCGGCATCGGCATCGGGCCGTTCAACCTCGGCCTCGCCTGCCTCACCGACCCGCTCGACGACCTCGACGTGGTGTTCCTGGACGCCGCCGACGGCTTCGCCTGGCACCACGGCATGATGCTCGACGGCGCCACGATCCAGGTGCCGTTCATGGCGGACCTCGTGACGATGGCCGACCCGACCTCGCCGTTCTCGTTCCTGGCGTGGCTCAAGGAGACCGGTCGGCTCTACCCGTTCTACATCCGCGAGGACTTCCACCCCCTCCGCAGCGAGTACGACGCGTACTGCCGGTGGGCCGCCGACCGGCTCGACACCCTCCGCTGGGGTCGCCGGGTCACGGCCGTCGAGCACGACGTCACGACCGACGTGTTCACGGTGCACGCCGAGACCGATCAGGGTCCCGAGACGTACCGCGCACGCCACGTCGTCGTCGGCATCGGCACGGAGCCGTCCGTCCCTGCACCCCTGCGGGGCATCGACGGGCCGGCGATCCACTCCGCCGAGTTCCTGCCGAACCGCGACGCCCTGCGCCGTGCCGGGTCGATCGCGGTGATCGGCAGCGGGCAGTCCGCCGCCGAGGTCTACCGCGAGATGCTCGAGGACGTCCGGCGGGACGGCTACCGCCTCGACTGGATCACCCGCTCGCCGCGGTTCTTCCCGATGGAGGACACCAAGCTCACGCTCGAGATGACGAGCCCGGAGTACACGGACCACTTCCACGCCCTGCCCGAGGACGTCCGCGACCACCTCGGCCGCGAGCAGCGCGGGCTGTACAAGGGCATCAGTGCGGACCTCGTCGACGCGCTCTACGACCAGCTGTACCGGCTCAGCGCGCCGGGGCCGGTCCCGACGACGCTCCGCACCGAGACGAGCGTGGTCGACGCCGTGTGGCTGGCGGACCGGGGGACGTACCGGCTGACCCTCCGGCACGAGCAGCTCGGCGAGACCTACGAGCACGAGGTCGAGCGGCTGGTCCTGGCGACCGGGTACCGACCCCGGTCCGCGGCGTTCCTCGCACCGGTCGAGCACCTCGTCGCCCGCGACTCCCGGGGGCGCCTGGCGGTCGCACGCGACCACCACGTCGACCGACTCGGCGGCCGCATCTGGGTGCAGAACGCCGAGGAGCACACGCACGGCCTCACGGCACCCGACCTCGGCATGGGGGCGTGGCGGAACGCGTCGATCATCCGGTCCGTCACGGGTCGGCCCGTGTACGGCCTGGAGGCACGGATCGCCTTCCAGGAGTTCGGCCTGCCCGCCTCGGCCCGCTCCAAGGCACGTGGCAGCACCGCGGACGGCGCGCCGCCCCGGCACGCGAGCGAGCGCGCAGAGGTCTCCGCATGACCGTCGACGCGACCACGCTGCCGGACGTGACCCAGGTCGGCGGGGCCGAGCCGCGCCTCCTGGCCGTCGAACCCGTGGACCCGGATCGTGACGCCGCCCTCGTGCAGTCGTGGCTCGCGCACCCCGCGTCGTCGTGGTGGGGCATGGGGCACCTCGACGTCGACGCGGTGCGGACGTACCTCGCGGACGTGCAGGCGGATCCCGCGCAGGCCGCGTGGCTCGGCCGTCGTGACGGCGTCCCGGTGTTCCTCGCGGAGACGTACGACCCGGCCCGGGTCCTGCTCACCGACGTGTTCGCCGCCGAACCCGGCGACGTCGGCATGCACCTGCTCGTCGCGCCGCCGCCCGCCGACGGACGGGTGCACGGACTGACGAGCGCCGTCATGCGCACCGTCGTCGAGCACTGCCGCGACGTCCTCGGAGCACGCCGCGTCGTCGTCGAGCCCGACGTCCGGAACACCGCCGTGCACGCGAAGAACGCCGAGGTCGGGTTCCGCGTGCTGCGCGAGGTCGACGTCGACGGCAAGCGCGCCCTGTTGTCCGTGCTCGACACCGACCGGATCGGGCTGCCCGAGGGCGACGGGCCCGCGGCGCACCTCCGGCCGGAGCACCTCGAACCGGCCCAGCGGCACCTCGTGGCGAAGGCGATCGCCGAGTTCACGCACGAGCGCCTCGTGGAACCGCAGTCGGACGGCGACGGCTGGCGGCTCGACGCGGGGGAGTCGACCTACCGGTTCCGCGCCCGCCGGCACGTGCTCGAGCACTGGTCGATCGACGAGGCGTCGCTGACCCGCACCCGCGCCGGTGTGGCGGCCCCGCTCAGCGCGCAGGACCTCGTCCTCGAGCTGCGCGACGTGCTCGGGATCCCCGACGCGCTGCTCGGCACGTACCTCGAGGAGATCGCCTCCACCCTCGCCAGCGCCGCCGCGAAGCACCGTCGCGGTGGGCCGTCCGCCGCGCAGCTCGCACGGGGGCGCACGGAGGGGACCGACCGCGTCGTCGCGTCGTTCCAGGACGTCGAGTCGGCGATGACCGAGGGGCACCCGGCGTTCGTGGCGGCGAACGGGCGGATCGGGTTCGGGCTGGACGAGTACCGCGCCTACGCTCCCGAGGCCGGCGGTCGGTTCCGCTACCGCTGGCTCGCCGCACGCCGGGCCTGCACGCACCTCGCGCTCGCCGCGGACCGCACCGAGCGCGACCACTGGGCGGCCGAGCTCGACCCGGAGACCACCGCCGGGTTCCGGGCCGTGCTCGTGTCCCGGGGACTCGACCCCGACGACTACGTCTGGATCCCCGTGCACCCGTGGCAGTGGCAGCACCGGATCGCCGTGACGTTCGCGCCGGACCTCGGGCGGCAGGACCTGGTCGACCTCGGCGAGGGGCCGGACGAGTACCAGCCGCAGCAGTCGATCCGGACGGCGTTCGACCGCTCCCACCCGGAGCGCTCGTACGTCAAGACGGCGCTCGCCGTGCAGAACATGGGGTTCCTGCGGGGGATGTCGCCCGCGTACATGCGGAACACCCCGGCGGTGAACGACTGGGTCGCGGCGCTCGTGTCCGCGGACGAGACGCTGGCCGGCGCCGGGTTCTCGGTGCTCCGGGAGCACGCGGCGATCGGGTACACCGGGGACGCCTACCACCGGGTCGACGTGTCCTCACCGCAGCGGAAGATGCTCGCGGCGCTGTGGCGGGAGAGCCCGCTGCCGCGGGTGACGGACGGCGAGCGACTGCTGACGATGGCCGCCTTGCTGCACCGGGACGCCTCGGGTGACGCCGTCGTGTCGGCGCTGATCGAGGCATCGGGGCTGCCGGCCGACGAGTGGGTGCGGCGCTGGCTCGACGCGTACCTGCTGCCCGTGGTGCACTGCCTGACCGTGCACGACCTCGTGTTCATGCCGCACGGCGAGAACCTCGTGCTCGTCGTCCGTGACGGGGTCGTGGTGCGCGCGGTGATGAAGGACATCGGAGAAGAGGTCGCGGTGCTCGGGCGGCACGCCGACCGCCCGGTGCCCGCCGACATCGAGCGCATCGTGCACCCGGTGGACGACGACGAAGCGGCGCTCGCCGTGTTCACCGACGTGTTCGACGGGGTGCTGCGCTTCGTCGCGGCGATCCTCGACGACGACGGGGTCCTGCCGGAGTCGCGGTTCTGGCAGGTGGTGGGGGAGTGCGTCGACGCGCACGCCGCGTCCCACCCGGAGCGCCGGCGGCCGCTGGACCTGCGGGTGCCGGCGTTCGAGCACTCGTGCCTCAACCGGCTGCAGCTGCGGAACACGCTGTCGATGGTGGACCTCGCGGACCAGTCGTCGTCGCTCATCCGGGCGGGGGCGATGCCGAACCCGATCGCGCGGTAGCGCGGGCGCGGCGCGGCGCGGCGCGCCCCGCCCCGCGCGCGGCGGCTGGGTCGGTTCGCGTTCGCACAACCAAAGTTCGCTCGAGCCACGGGATTGCGTGGTTCGAGCGCGCTTTGGTTGTGCGGCAGGCCAGGCGGCCGCCCGCCGCCCGCGCCGCGCTACGGCTGCAGCCGCGCCGCCGACCAGGCACCGTCGGCGAGCACGTACTGCAACCGCCGGTGCATCCGGTCGCGGCTGCCGTGCCAGAACTCGACGCGGTCCGGCTCGAGTCGCCACGCCGCCCAGCCCTCCGGGCGGGGCACGTCATCCTCGGACTCGTCGAGCAGCGCGTTCGCGTCGTCGATGAGGTCCTGCAGCGTCCGGGGCTCGAGCACCGAGGACTGGTCGGCGATCGCGGTGGCGGCGCGGGACTTCGGCGACCGGTCGGCGAACAGCGCGTCGGACTCGGCGTCGGCGAGCTGCACGGCCCGGCCCTCGAACCGCAGCTGCTGCATGGTCTCCCGCCAGTACACCTGGAGCGCGGCGAACGGGTTGTCGTCGAGCTGCCGGCCCGTCGGGCTGAGTGTCGAGGTCCCGAACACGAGCCCCCGGTCGTCGAGCCGCTTCACGTCCACGGTCCGCGCCGAGACCCGGCCGTCGGACCCCGCGGTGGCGAGCGTCATCGACATCGGTTCGGACACGTCGCCGTCCCGTGCCTCGTCGATCCAGGTGCGGGCGACGTCGAACGGTGATGCTGGCGGGTCGGTGTACTCCGGGAACGCGAACGAGGTGTCACCGGACAGCGGAGCGGAGGGCATGCCCCCACCCAACCGCGATCAGCCCGCCCACGTCCAGGTTGCCGGGGGACGGCCGCCGCGGCCCGCGGCCGTGGCCGACGCGTCGGCCCGGACGAGCGCCGGGTTGGTCCGCAGCGCCCGGTTCGTGTTGCCGGGATCCGGCTGCACGCCCGTCAGCGCGGTCTGCAGCACGGAGGCGTCTGAGGTGGTGAACACCTCGCCGAGCAACGCGCGCGTGAGCGGCAGGTCGCGCCAGATCCGGGTGCGGACGTGGTCGAGGGCGGCTCGGATGATCGCGTCGTGGTCGAACGGGAGGCGCGGGTCGTCTCCCCCGGGCACGCGCCAGACCGCGGGTCCGGCGGCCGAGGGCGGGGCCACCACAGCGGCCGCCGCGGCCGGCGTCGGGGTCGTCACTGCCGGTGCCACGACGGCCAGGAAGGCGACGCTGATCGCGGCGCTCCGCGGGTCGCGGTCGGGTCCGTCGAACGCGCCGACCTGCGCGAGGTGCCGGACCGTCGCCGCGTCGATCCCGGTCTTGGTCCGCAGTGCGCGTCGTGCACCGTCGGCGAGGAGTTCCGCACCCTCCAGGAGCACGCCGGGGAGCGCCTCCTGGCCCGCGTACGGCGCGTACTGCCGACGCGCGGTGGCGACCCGCAACCCGTCGCTCGTCGTGAACGACATCGGGACGACGTCGATCGCGATGAGCGGCTGGTCGCGGGCCGCCGAGGTGGCGTCGGTCACGCCGTCGCCCGACGGGCCGCGCGGTCGGCGCGCTCGGTGCGTTCGCGGCGGAGGGTCTCCCGCACGTCCGCGAACGACTGCAGGACCCGGAACCGGCCGTCGACCCACACGGGCTGGAGCAGGCTCGTCGCCTCGTCCTCGGCGGTGGCCTGGTCGGTCTGCCGGATCTCGCCGGTCGCGTCGCGGTGCAGGGCGATCCGGCCCTTCGCGCTCTTCTTGCCGCTGCCCGTCTTCGGGTCCTTCTGGATGTCGACGGGCTCGCCGTCCACCAGCGCCCAGGTGGCCTTGACCGCGCTGCCGAGGTTGTCGCGGGTCATGTACTGGTACGTGTACGAGCCGATGCCGAGCACGATGTTGTCGCTCGCGTAGCCCTTGGCGGCGAGCCGCTCGTAGATGCGGCGGGCACGGTCGAGGGTGATGCTGTCGCCGTAGATCACGCCGATGTGCTGGTCGAGGACCTTGAAGCCCTGGTCGTTCACGGTGTGCCCGAAGATCTCGTCGAGGAGTTCGACGACGCCCTTCTCCTCGTGGCTGCGGGCCGGATCGGTCAGCGCCGCGGTGTCGACCCCGTGCACGGTGCCGGTGACGATGTCCACCGGGTCGCCCGAGTCCGGGCGGATGACGAGCTTGCCGTCGCGACCCGTGATGCGGTCCTTGAGCTGCGGGAGCGTCTCGGTGATCACCTTGAAGAGGTCGAACCCGTCGCTCACGGCCGACACGATGCCCGTCGGGTACACGTCGAGGATCTGCTCGAAGGTCGCGAGCTCGCCCTCGGCGCCGCGCACGCACATCACGCTGTGCTCGGTGGCCGGGACGCTCGCGGCCACCCAGCCGTTGTCACCCGGGTAGTAGCGGTCGATGAAGTCGAGCGACGGCATCGAGTCGGTGCCGAGGAACGAGAGGAGGTGCCCGGCGCCACCGGCCGCGGCCGACTCGATGCTCGACTGCCCCCGGAAGGAGAAGTCGTGCGCGGCGAAGTCGATGCTGGCCGGGTCGGCGCCGGTGCGGGCGGCCCAGTCCTCCATGAGGTCGCGGTACTCGAGCGCCTTCGTGGCGACGGTCGACGGGTGCCAGATCGACGCCGACAGGGCCGTCTCGATGTAGTTCGGCAGCCAGAAGAACTCGTCGACGGTGTTCTCGACGGTGAGGGTCGCGACACCGATCGGGGCGAGGGTGCCCTCGGGGAGCGCGCGGATCTCGAGCGGGAGGTACCCGAGGCGGTGGAGTGCCCGGACGTGGTCGGTGCCGATGTGGTTCGGGCCGAAGTACCCCTGCAGTGCCTGCTCGAACAGGTCGGCGACCTCGTCCTCGTCCGCGGCGAAGAACGGCGCCCACGCCTCGACGAGCGAGCGCTGGATGAACGCCTGCAGGCCGAACACGACGGCGTGCGTCGACTCGGGCATGTGCGCGTTCGAACGGTTCGTCCAGTTGATGAGGATCCGGGTGGTGCCGGCCGGGTAGACCTGCCGGTGCGAGTGCTTGTAGCCGTCGACCGCGAGGAGCGGGGCGATCGGGCTCGGGCCGGTGAGGCGGGGCGCGATGCCGGTGGTGCCTTCGGTGCCGGTCGTGGTGGTGTCGGTCTGCGTCATCGGATCTGCTCCGTCAGGTAAGGGGTGAGTTCGATCGTGCGCAGGCCCTCGATGGCGTTCTGCGCGGGGTAGGAGTCCGTCGTGACGATCTCCCCGAAGTGCTCGGCGAGCTGCGGGGCCCGGCCGGAGAAGACGCCGTGCGAGACCCAGAGGCCGAGGCGGTCCTTCGTCAGCCCCGTCGCGGTCGCGAGGCCCATGAACGTGCCGCCCCCGTCGCAGATGTCGTCGACGACGAGCAGGCGACCGGTGTCCGGCAGCGGCTCGCACGTGAAGCCGTCGAGCTTGCCGGTGTCCGGGTTGCGGTGCTTCTCGGCGCGGAACACCGGCAACCCGCAGGCGTCGGCGACGGCGGAGGCCCGCGCGACCGCGCCCTTGTCGGGGGCGATGATCCCGCTGTAGTCCGAGCCGGCGACGACCTGGTCGCGTACGACGGTCTCGCTGGTGACCACGGTCAGGCGCTCCACCAGGTCGACGATCACCGGCGAGTGCGGGTCGAACGCGATCACCTGGTCGATCCCGAAGCCGTTGACGACGTCCGCGTAGACCTTCGCGCCGAAGGGGAGGCCGCGGTCCTGCCGGGCGCCGGGCAGGTACGGGACGAGGGCGACGGACCGGGATCCGCGCTGCCGGACGGCGTCCGCCCACATGCCGAGCATGAGGAGGTCGTCGCCGTTCGTGCCGCGCAGGGTCGCGATCTCGCTGAGGTCCCCCGCGTCGGCGTCGTGTGCGACCTTGACGTGTGCTTCACCGGCGGGGAACCGCATGGTGGAGAACGTCGGTGTCGCCTGGGTGCCCCGGGTGGTCCGGGTGCTGAGTTCGACTGCCATGACCTGACCGTACCACGGTATTTGTCAGAGTGACAAGAACTGTGGTGCGATCACGGGACCGGCACCTGCACCGACACCAGTTCACCGTCACCGAGGTGCACCAGCGCGGAGCCGACCTGCACCCGTTCGACGATGCTGCTGCGCGGCAGGCGCATGCCGAGCAGGTCGCCCTCGGTGATCGCCTGCGGGCTGAGGAGCGCGCCCGAGCGACGTCGCTTCATGTCCACCTGCCAGCCCGTGAACCCGACGCCGAACTCGGCCGTCAACCCCGCCGCGACGATCGCCTGGCCGTTGTCCGCCGCGCTCTTCACGAAGCCCTGCAGCCAGCTCTTCGCGGGTGCGTCCTTGACGAGCTCGGCATCGTCGATGACGAGGACCCGGCGGCCGGGTTGCCCGTCGAACAGCGGTGCGAGGTCGGCCTCGGTGACGTCGACGCCCTCGTGCGCGCCGAGGACGCCGGGTTCGGACGCGAGGGCGCGCAGGGGCGACTGCCGCGGGGTGACGAGCACGATCTCGCCCCCCTCGCGCAGCACCGACCGTGCGATCGACAGCAGGACGGAGCTCCGACCGGACTTGGCGGGACCGCCCACGACGAACGAGCCCGCGGCCGCGAGGTCCGGCCCGATGGCGGTGAGGTCGTCCCCGCCGATGCCGACGAGGCCGAACAGGGCGGCGTCGTCGTCGCGCATCTCCCACGCCCGGTCGAACGGAACCGGCCCGGACAGCTGGTCGACGCGGAACGGCCGACGCGCACGCTCGACCGCGCGGTCGCGCTCGGTCGCGAAGGTCGCGAGGGCGGTGATCGCCGCGGCCTGCGACTGACCGGTGCCGGCGGCGGCGAGCAGGGCGATCTGCGTCTCGGTGGCGGACTCCGACGCGAACGCCCGTCCGTCCGGGACCTGCTCGGGCAGCTTGCGGGGGTTGAGCGACGCGAGGCCGTAGTCACCGCGGTCGGAGAGCCGGAGGACGAGCTTGTCCTCGACCAGGGTCGCCATCCGGCTCGACAGGAGCTGACGGTCCCCGGTGACGACCAGGTGGATGCCGACGCTCGCCCCTTCGCGCAGGAGGGTCATCACCTGGTCGGTCGGTGCACCGTGGTCGAGTTCGCCGAGCGAGCCGACGAACCCTTCCCATCGGTCGAGCATGAACACGATGTGGGGGAGCCGGTCGGCGGGTACGACCGCCGCCGCGCGCTGCTCGACGATGCTCGCGAACCCGCCGTCGGCGAGGACCTGCTGCCGGCGGGCGAGCTCCTGGGTGAGCTTCGTGAGGAGACGCTGCGCGCGTTCGGTCTGCACGCGCTGCACGACGGCGCCGGCGTGCGGGAGGGCCTGGATCGGCAGCAGCGCTCCGTTGCCGCAGTCGAGCGCGTACACGTGTACGTCGGCTGCCGAGGTGTTCCGGGCGACCGCGGCGGCGATCGTGCGGAGCACCTGCGACCGACCGCTCCGCGGAGCACCGACCACGTAGAGGTGTCCGTCCGAGTCGAGGTCGAGGCTCCGGACCCGCTGCGCCTGCTCGGCCGGGAAGTCCTGCAGCGCGAAGGGCAGCGGACCGACCCGGGCATCGGTCGTACTGCTGTCGTCGAGCTCCCACGCCCGGTCGTTCAGGTCGGTGAAGAGCAGCGTCTCCGGCAGGGCGTCGAGCCACGGACGGTAGGGAGCCGGTCCACCGAGCTCGGTCGCCGCCTCGGCCACCGCACCGACCAGCTCCTGCAGGTCGGTGCGTTCCTCTGCCTGCAGCTCCTTCGACTTCGGCGGAGCCGGCGGGGTGGTGCCGAGCGACGACCACGAGACGGCTCCGGCCCAGACCTGCTTGCGTCCGGTCGACAGCCCCGGACGCCGGCCGCCAACCCGACCGGCCTGGAACGGCAGCAGCGCGCCGGCCCCGAGCCGGATGTACCCGCGGCCGGGCGTGCTCTTCTGGATCTGCGCCGCGTCACCGGCGTCGATGACGTCGGTGCTCTCGCTCGAGTCCGTGACCCGGAGCGCGATCCGGAGGTTCGTGTTGGCGCGGATGTCGTTCGACACGACACCCGTCGGACGCTGCGTGGCGAGGATCAGGTGGATGCCGAGCGACCGTCCCCGCTGTGCGATGTTGACCAGGCCCGTGACGAAGTCCGGGAGCTCGCGCACGAGACTGGCGAACTCGTCGATCACGATGAGCAGGCGCGGCATCGGCGGCAGCGGCTCACCGCGGACGAGGCGGTCGACGTAGTCCTCGATGTCCTTCGCGGCGGCGTCGGCCAGCAGGTGCTCGCGGCGACGGAGCTCGGCGCCGAGCGACTCGAGGGCGCGTTCCACCAGGTGCGTGTCGAGGTCCGTCACCATGCCGACCGTGTGCGGCAGCGGCGCGAAGTCGCGGAACGCGGCACCGCCCTTGTAGTCGATGAGGACGAAGTTCATGCCCTCCGGGGTGTTCGTCGCCGCCAGGGACGCGACGATCGTCTGCAGGAGCTCGGATTTGCCCGACCCGGTCGTGCCGGCGACCAGGCCGTGCGGGCCGTCCCTGCGGAGGTCGAACGCGAACGGGCCGTCGAGGCTCTCGCCCACGACCACCTCGGTGGTGCGCGCACGCACGTTCCACTTGCCCGTGATCGCCCGCGCCGTCGGCGGTTCCAGCAGCATCACGTCGAGCAGTCGCGACGACGACGGCAGCCCACCGGCATCGCTCTCGTCGTCGGCGTCGACCATCGGCGCCACCGCCCGGGCGACGGTCTCGAACCAGCCGTCCGGGATGCGGTCCGGTCGGACGTCGGTGACCGTCGCCTGACGCTGGGCGGCGACACGGATGCGCTCCGGACCCACCGTGACGACGACCGAGCACTCCTCGGGCAGCAGGCGTGCCTCTTCCTCGATGCAGATCGCCCGGACACCGACCGCAGGCCCTTCCTTGAGGATGCGGATCAGGCCCGGCAGTGCGCGCAGCCGTCGAGCGCCGTCGAGCACCACGACCACGTCGGGACCGGGGATCCCCCGCACGTTCGACTCGCGCATCGCCCGCTGCCGTGCGTCGATGAGCTGCCCGATCTCGGCGACCCGCGCGCCCAGCGTCTCGGCGTCGTTGCCGATCGCGATGACGGCGTCCTGCCCGAAGCCCGGTCGCGCCTGCGGCACCCATCGCAGCCACGCCCAGTCGTCGGCGGACTGCGCGTCGGTGAGCACCACGAACTGGGTGTCCCGCGGGCTCTGCAGCACCGCGAGCTGCGCCACGAGCCACGACGTGAGGTGCCTGGTGTGCTCGTCGCGCCCGGCGACACCGACCACGCCGTGCTCGCCGAGGTCGACCACGACCGGCACGTCCTCGGCCAGCTTGTCGACCGCCCGCCGGTGCTCCAGCGCTGCCGGATCCTCGAGCACGACGCCCGACGGCACGTCCGCCGTGCCGACGCGCAGCGTCAGGTAGTCGGGGTCGGTCCGCCGACGCTCCCACAGCCGGGCGCGACGGCGCAGGGCGATGTCGAGCACCGTCGCCGGATCGGGCGCGCTGGTGCGCGACTCGCGCTGGTACCGGACCACTGCCTCCAGGGCGTCCGCCTCGACCGCCTTCTTCGTCTCCTCGTACTCGGCCACCCGCTGCCGGTGCGTCTTCTTGCCGTTGCGGCGGTCCCACCAGGCGTTGCCGAACATGATGATCGGCGACATGAGGCCGAAGGCCAGGTACGCGACGTTGTGGAAGATCGAGATCATCACGGCCGCCATGCCGAGCGGCGCCAGCGCCGCGATGATCGGGATGGAGCGGCGCGACTGCTGCCCCGGCGCCGCCGGCAGCTTGAAGACCGTCGGGGTCTCCTCCGGCAGCAGGCGCGGCGGCCGGGTGTAGTCGAGCGTCCCGCCACCTGGTGTCAGCGTGATCGCCGCCCGGTCGGCGTCCGGGACCGCGACCGACAGCAGCGTGTCGCCGATCGTGACGACGCTGCCGGGCTCGACGGACGTCTCCTCGTCGAGCTCCGTTCCGTCGAGGAGGACGCGCGAGCCGCGCGTCGGGATGATCGAGAACCGCCGGTTGAGGTCGAGGCGCAGGATCGCCGCGTACTCCGGGGCGGTGCGGTCCGGCAGGTGCACCGTGGCGTCCGGAGCGGAGCCGACGTGTGCGATGCCCGCATCGAGCACCACGACCGTGCCGGCTCCGGGCCCGCCCACGATGCGGACGCTCGGCAGGTCGGCCGGCAGCGGGAGGACCGGCGCGGGGGCGCCGAAGGTCAGGCGGGACCCCTCGAGCAGGACGCCGTCACCGAGCCGGGCGTGCGGGGTCGTGGGGACGGCGTCGACCGCGACCTCGACGATGGACTCGGCGCTCAGGCCGAAGCGACGGGCGACGATCTCGACGACCTCGCCGAGGACGGTGTCCTCGTCGCACTCGACCACGAAGTCCGCGGTGGCGTCGGTCGGCAGGTGGGTCGCGGTGAACGTCAGGCGCACGCGGCACCTGCCACGTCGTGGGTCCTGGTCGTCGCGGAGCACCCCGTCGAGGCCCCCCGCAGCGTCGTGCTGCCGCTCATGGGTCGATTCTCGCAGGTTCCCGCGCCGCGCAGGCCGGGTTGCGTCCGGCTTGTGGATGAGCGGTCGCACTGGAGGCGCGGTGTGGGGGAACGGGCTCTGCTCACCCATGCGTGCGGTTGCGGGCTCAGCGCGGCGGGTCGCTATCCTTCGTGCTGTGCACGACGCCCCACCGGAGATCCTGGAGTTCAGTCCGGTGCAGCTCTCCAAGTGGCGGATCATCTTCGGCGGTCTGGGGCCGACAGCGCTCTGTGCACTGATCGGCGGCATCGTCGTGCTCTTCCCTGCTGGCAGGAGCGCCGCGATCGGCCTGGCGTTCTACGGTGCGCTCTACGCGGTCATGGTGTGGCCGGCGATCGGCCTCGCCGTGTGGCACCGCAGGGTCGCGACGATCCGGATCACCGACGATGCGGTCGAGTTCCGAGGGATCGTCCGGCGCCGACTCCTCCCGCGGGACGCGGACCTTCGCTGCCTTCGCTCGGCGTTCGACAACTGGCCCGCCAACGAGATCCTCTTCATCGTCCACGGCGGCCGTAGGAGGCGTCGGATCAGGATCGACTCCTGGAACTGGACCACCCCGAGGATCCGCGAGATCAGCGGGGTGCTGCGTGCCCGGACGCGGTTGCCGAGCAAGGGGAAGAAGATCGAGCAGCTGGTACCGGGCGCCACCCGCTACTGGGAGCGGTCGATCGTGAAGCTCTTCGCGCTCATCTTCGCGGGGTGTTTGTTGGCGATCATCGCGGTCGTCATCGTGTTCGGGTTCATCTTCCCGATGGGGTGACACCGCACCGCGCAGCGTCTGGACATCTGTCCCGACGGGTCGTCATCGTCCGCCACGCGCTCGACGGGATGACCGCAGGTGGCGGCTCCCGATGCTGACGCCGACGACCAGCGCGAACGCCCACACGATGTACCGGATGAGCCACGCGGTCGGTCCGTCCCAGGGGCCCGTGTCGTACTTGCCTCCTGGGAGGAGTGAGACGCCGACACCGATCGCGAGCACGATCACCGTGTCACGGGCGAATGCGGCCCAGCGGCGTCCGGGCGTGAGGGGGCGTCGTCGTGTCATGGCTTCCTTGGTGGTGCGGTTGTCGTCATTGACGTCACTGGGAGTCCGGGTTGAGCACCAACCCGAGCGCGAACTGATCGACCAGTGGCGCAGCGAACGACTCGTCGGCACGTTTCGGGATGAATGTGGTCAACACCGCGGTCAGCGGATCGGGCAGCTGCGCGATCGGCTGCACCCAGCGGATCGTCGTGGCCGGGACCGGACGGCGCAGGAGTGAGCGTCCTGGTGTCTTCGCCCGGTCGAGGATGCGCGTGGCCGGGCCGAGCGCCGTCATGCAGGTCGACACATCGGGATCGCCGGTTCGTCCGGCGAGCGGGAGCAATGCGTCGTCGACCGCCTGGGCAGCAGGATCCAACCCAGGGAAGTACTGGATGACCGTGTACGCGAGTACCTCGACCGTCGGAGCGTCCGTCGTCAGGACGAAGAAGTCGTGGGCATCGACCTCGTTCCGCAATTGCGCCAGTTTGGTCATGGTCGATTCGAGCGACGATTCCAGGCGCTTCGGGACCGGCCACTGGAGGTGACTGATCACGTTCGCTGTCGCGGCGCGCCCGGTGGTGGTCGGGTCGCCCCGGATGAACTTCGTCCAGGCGTTGACGTAGTCGAATTCGAGCCCCATCAGCTGTGCTCCGTTCTCGGTTGCCCGGTCACTTCGGCAGTCGTCAGCGACGACGCTCACGCCCAATCGACACGCACGTCGCGCAGAAGCTCGTCGAGCATGGGCCGAGCGAGGGCGCTGTCGTTCTCGTCGGGGACGAAGAACGACACGACCACCGTGAGCTCGTTCAGGCCGTCGACGATGGGGATGATCGCACGAACGACCTGCATCACCGGCCGCCCCCGGCCGCCGGTGCTGCGTTCCCGCATCTCCACGAGCGTTGCACGTCCGACGGGCAGGTCGAGTGTCCCGACACTGGCGTCGCCGATGCCGGACGCCCGCGGTGCACGAGCGTCGTCGATGAAGGTGTCCGCGCGGTCGACACCGGCGACGGTGTGAACGACCGCGTACGCGATCGCTCGGACCGTCGGCGCGGTGGTCGAGAGCACGAAGCAGGTCTCTGCCTTCGCCGCTGTCTGGAACGCGGCGATGTCGCGCACGACCGTTCGGAGCACCGTGCGTTCTCGACGCTTCGGCCGCTGCTTCGCCTGCGCGAGAGCGTGCTCCACCGTGGCGTCGGTGACCTCGTCGATCGCACCCTCGTCGTCGAGCAGCGTCCAGGCGCGGTTGTAGTTCCACAGCAAGCGAATCAATCAAGTCCCCTCGTTGCACCGCACGCGACCGCTCGAGGCATCGCGGTCGGTGTTCGGTCTGTGACCCGGACGCCGCCGTGCTCAGCAACCGGACTCATCGCGCCGAGACATCCTGTACGAGCCGATCGATCATCGGCAGCGCGACAGGCAGGTAGAGCTCGTCGGGGATGAAGGACGACTGCGCGACAGCCAGGTCGTGGCCGTGGCTGTCGATCCGGATGATCCACCGCACGATCGTCTGCAGACTGGACTTGCGACCTTCACCGATCCGCTCACGCGTCAGTATGCGGGTTGCTTCCCCGACCGCGAGTTGGTGACGACTCACGTCCGCGTCACCGAGGCCGGAGGGCCTCGAGGCGAGAGCGCTCTCGACGAACTCGTCCACGAGGTGCGCTCCCGGCGACGAGTGCACGAGCGTGTAGGCGATCACCTGCACTCTCGGCGTGGTGCTGCAGAGCGCGAAGCAGGACTCGGCCCGGACCTCGTCCTGCAGCCGCGCCAAGTCTTCCATCCGCGAGCGAACCGATGACCGCTCTCGTCGCGTCACCTTCTGCTGAGCCTGCGCCACGGCTTCGCTCGTGGCCAGATCTGCGACCATCTCAGGATCGCCGTGTTCCAGCAGCGTCCAAGCCCGACTGTATGAGTACAGGACCTCGGTCATTCGTCACCTCTCTGCGCCCCGGTACGAAGCCACCGGACGAATCCGAGCGGCCGGTGGCCGCGTTCGGCCAGCCGCCTTCGGCTCATGAGCCAACTGCCGATGACGAAGGCACCGGCGAAGAGCGCCGCGTCGATGGCGCCCAACCAATTGTCTCTGTGGAGAAACCACCCGAAGAGGGCTCCGCCAGCAAGGACGGCGATCGCAATGTTCCGCTGGCCCCGAGTCGGGAACCGCCCTGGAGTCGGTGCCGGGTCTTGGACGTGTCGGGCGACGGGGAGCCGGGTTGCAGACTCGATGATGATGGTCGCGAACACGGCGACGACCACCGCTATCGCGAGCACCCATCCGATGATGCGCAGGGGCAGCGCCTCCTCAGTCATCGGCACAGACGCAACCATTCCGCAGAAGAACGCTGCCGCAGCGACCAGGGGTATCGGCTGGACCCCGAGCCGACCGTTGGCGAGTGACTCGACCGAGATCGTCCTGCTCCGTTGCGGATCGAGGCTCCTGCTCGCAGCCCATTCCGTGGTCGAAGTCGAGGAGGTCAGGATTCCGCGACCCGTGAGCCACTCCCACAGCTCCGACCGCCGAACCTCGTCCGGGAACCACGCCCACGCCGGAAGTTGCGCGCGGATGGTCCCCGTACCGTCGCGGAGCACGGCGGCAGCGCCGTATTCACCTTGAACGAACTCTGCGCGGCGGAGAGCCGCGTCGCCTGAACCGGCCTGGTCGACCGACAGCAACTGCTCGGCACCTTGACCGTCGCGGAGCACGACGAGCTCGTCACGGAGACCGATGCAAGCTGTCCTCCGGAACCACGAAGGACCGTCCGCCGGTGCGATGCCGTGGTCTTCGACGCGCTTGCGCCGGACACGTCCAGACAACGCGACGAACACTGCCGTCGCGAGCCCCAGGAGGACGATGGTCTTGATCGCGACCCAGACAGCGTCGGAATCGGGCCCGTTCATCAGCGTGGTGACCAAGGGTCCGTAGACGACGGCGAGGAACGCGAGACCACCGCCGATCACGATGGCCGTCATCAAGGCTGTCGAGCGGGCTGCGCGGTGACCCGCGGGCCGAACCAGATTCGCCTCTCGTGCCAGAGCTCCGACACTGCTTTCGTCATGACGCGGGAAACGTTCGAGGAGCACGTTCAGCCCACTTGATCGCAAGGCAAGCTCCCTGGACGTCACCGTGACCGGTTCCATCCACCAGTCGTCGACAGCAATCAGCCATGATCCGTTGTCACCACTGAGCAGGATGCCTCCGTTGCCAGCTGTCAAGGACACTGTCGGGGGGAGTTCGGTCCAATCGATGAACGTCGCGTTGCGGAGCGTCGAGGTGACGTTCCGGCGGCCCCGGTCCGACTCCGCGACCAAGGCGTCGTCGACCAGCCACAGTTGGCGTGTGTCGAAACGCGCAGCCCATCGATCGCTGGTCAACGCGGCTCGGGCGAGCGGCTCAGTCATCGAACCTGATTATCGCAGCCAGTTGATCGACGATGGCGATCACGGCCTCCACATTGACTGCTTCCATCGACTCGGTCGAGAGGACCGCGATCGAGTCCGCGACGTGCCACGACCAGGAAGCATGCGTTGCGACGACCATCCCACGCTCGGGGAAGGGCTGGGGGAACCGTTGGACGAGCCGGAGAGCGGGGCCGGCGTGAGTCTGGATGATGCGTTCGTCGGGATCTTCGAGCACATCTGAAGCGCGGAGCCCCCGACGCACCTCACCCGGGCTACGTCCGTCGAGCGGAACGACCCGGCCCACCAGCCATCCGATCGGACCACGGCGTTCGTCCACGACGAGCCATGCGGCGTTCGCTGCGCCGCTCAGAAGCAGTTCGGCGAGCGGATCCAAGTCATGTTCACCGTCGCGGACGAGTGGAAGTGGCACCAGGGCGGGCGTGTCTGGCCAGCGAATCGAGATCATGCGGTCGTCCAGGCGAATCCGCTCATCAGGATGTCGAAATGTGCCACCCGCTGATCAACGAAGTCGGTGCCGACTCCTCGGAACGAGACGACGACGAATGTCCCTGACTCATCCGGCACTCTGATGAGGTACTCGACGCGAGTCTGGTCGAGCGTTCCTGCTGCGTCCTCATCGCCTCGCAGTGCGCTCGTGTAGGCAAGGAGTCCGTCCGGCGTCGTCGTGTCGCCCGAAGCGCCCGCGAGCGTCGAAGAGATGCTGTCTCGCGTACGGACCGCCGGACCCGCTGGCAGCTCGATCAGATCGCCGCCCAGGCCCGCGGCGAGGTCGTCGGAACGCAGCTCAGCAACCTTCGGCCCGAGGTACGCGGCCGTGACGGTGATCATCATGTTCGCCCGGTAGCCGCCGAACTGCCCATCGAAGAAGAAGACGTCAGCCGTACCGATGTCACGCAGACCGGAGAGGGCGCGTTCGATGTCGCGTTCTGCTCTCTGGCGAGCGACAACCCGATCTCGTTCAGGCAGGTCCGAGCGCTTCGCGAGCATGGGGATGTGCCGCTCGACGAACCGTTGAGCCATCGAGGGTCCAGCATCTGCGGTCCGGTAGCGGTACCACCCGTCAGGCGTCAGGAAGCGGTAGGCCGTTGTCACAGTGACCCGACGTGGATCTCTGTCTTCGAGTGCCAGTAGCTGTTCCAACCGGATTGAAGGTCGGTCTTCACGTCGCCCAGGGTCTGGATCGTCGACATGTTGCCGAGCGCCTGCGTCTCGATCGTCACGAGGGACGGCTTGACTGCCCTGATGTAAGCCTCACGCATGAGCGGTGCATTCCACGCGAGCTTCCGGACCATCACGGCCTCGGCGAGTCCGCCTGAGATCAGGTTGTCCGCGAGCCGGACAGAGCGGCCGTTTCCGACTGCCTTCGCAGCGTCGACTCCTCGAGTCGCCCCTCGGAGGAACGCGTTCGTCTCCTCGGCGACGGACCCGCCCCTTGCCACAACGCCAGCGGCGGCTTCTGAAGCCGTCTTGGTACCCACGGTCGCCCGGAGCATCTGCATTGCTGGCTTGGCTGCCGAGGCCGCTTTCAGCCCGACGGCGGAGAGTGCGAACATCACTGCGTCGTTGGTGACGTCGCCAGCCGTGGCATCACCGGCCACCGCCTGCGCTGAGGTCAGCAGGAGCTTGGTACCCGCTGCCACGAGCCCGATCACCGCGATGGCGAAGAGTGCACCGGGGATGAACAGGGCGGCGAGGACGGTCGCGAGCAGCAGTACCGGGCCGAGGGCGTCCAGGGCGTCCTTGATCACGTTGATGACGCCCCGCGCCCCGTGGATCGCCTGCTTCACGTGGTCGAACCAGCCGTCCTTCAGCCCGTCGTCCGCGCCCTGTCGGATGCGATCGGCGACCCGACCGGCCAGCTCCCCGTACTCGCCCTCTTCGCCGAAGGGCCCGGCGAGCCGGTGGATGATCGCCTTCGCCGCGTCGATGTCGCCCTGCGCCGCACTCAGCGCCCGGTCCTGCGCGTCGACCTGGTCCTGGTGTTCCGGACTGTCGGCCTCGGCCGTGATGGTCTGGTTCGCGGCAGCGCGGTGTGCGTCCCGCGCGTCCTGCGCCTGCAGCAGGGCTGCGTCGGCCTCGCGCTGGAGCCCCTCGAGCCCGTCCGCCCACTGGTCGAGCGCGGCGGCGAGCTCGGTGTAGCGGCCCTTGGCCTTCTCGATGGCGCCGGCGAGGTCACCGGCGGAGTCGCGGAACTTCGTCCCCGACTCGCTCTCCCAGCCCTCGCCGTCCTTCAGGCTGTTGAGGCGGTTGACCTGCTCGGTGATGGCCTGCTCGATCGAACGGGCACCGGAGGCGGACTGCCGGATCTCGGCCGGGTCGCCGGGCACCGGGTCGAGCTGCATGTCGACGGCGCTCCAGTCGCTGGGCCGTGCCATCAGCTGTCCTTCCCGAGGATCTTGTTCGCGAGCTCGACCTCGGTCTGGGTGAAGCCGTCGTGCGCGCTCTCGGCCATCTCGGCCACGGCCTTGATCGACTCCTGGAGGCGCCCGCGCCGGATGTCCCAGTTGCCGGCGAAGTCGTCGATCGCACTGCCGACCGTCATCGAGCCGATGCCGGTCTTGTAGTCGGATGCGGCAGAGGCGACGTGTTGGAAGTCGCCGTGCAGCCTCGAGAGGTCGGATGCGAGATTCCCGATCAGGTCGAGATCGAGCTTGATGGTGCCGGCCACGGTTCCCCCGGTGGATTCCTACTGCTGCTGGTCGTTCGACGCCGCCCCTGCGGCGAGAGCGGTGGCCGGCACCCCCAGGCGCCGGCCACCGTCGTGCTGGTCCTGACTAGCCGATGCTCGAAGCGAGCTGCTCGTCCGTCGACTCGAGCGTGTTGGCCGCGCTCTCGAGGAACCCGGCCATGCCGTCGATCGCCTGGATCGTCTGCGTCGCGCCGGAGTTGAACTCCGAGTACGTCGCGTCGAACGCCTTGGACGACTTGTCGGTGACGTAGCCCGACGACACGAGGTTGTCGATCTGGCTCTTGAGCTGGCTCAGCTGGTCCTCGATGGACTTCTGGCCGTTGCGCAGCTGCGAAGCCTGGTTGCGGAGATCGTCGTAGGTGACGTTGACGTTTGCCATGTGCATACCCTCCCGATGCGGTATTTGATGTACCGGGAGCCCCCCGGCGGTTCGACGATACTTGATTCCGTTGCATCTCGCACCAGGTGGGGACAAGAACCAGAACGAGGGGTACACCGTGGCACGACGTCGCAAGGACGAGGGGGCACCGGAACGTCCGGTCGTCACCCACGCCGAGCTCGAGCGCGATCGACAGGCCGGTCACCTGTCGCGCGCGTGGGTGCTGCCGAGCGCACCGGTGTCCGACCGCGAGCCGGACGCCGTGGTGCACACCGACCAGCCGCTGCCCACGATCGGCGTGGTGCCGCGGCTCGTGCTCGAGGTCGCACCGGGCAACGTGGTGCCGCTCGACCAGCCGGTGGTCCTGGGGCGCAAGGTCCACACGGCGCCCGGACGGCGTGCGGTGCTGCTCGACGACCCGGGTCGTTCGGTGTCGCGCGAGCACGCGGCTATCCGGCCGACGGGCGACGGTGGACTCGTGGTCGAGGACCTCGGCTCCGCGAACGGCACGGTCGTGGTCCGGGCGTCCGGGGCGCAGGAGCCGAGCGTGGGTGGCGCGCAGGTCGTGGCCCGGCCCGGTGACGTGGTGATGGTCGGCGACTACGCGGTCCGGGTCCTCGCCGGCTGACCACCGGCCGCGTGCCGCCGCATCGCCCGCAGGAGCAGCGGCCCCGGCAGCCGCAGCAGCCACCCGGGCAGGATCGCCCGTGCGACCCGTACCCGGCGCACGGTCCGCCGGAAACGCCGCTGTTCGCGCGGCCCCCACGCGAAGCCGTACTGCGACCGGAGGGCGTCCGGGAGCATCCCGACGGTGACGATCTGCACGAGCGGCATCGCGGCCCGCACCCACAGCGGCGCGAACCGGGGGTGCAGCAGGTCGCGCACGACGCCGCGGGCGTCCTCGGTGACGCGGAGCCCGGCGAGTGTGCGGGTCCAGTAGCGGTCGAAGTCGGCGACGGTCGTCGGCCAACGGTCCGCGGGCACGCGCAGCGCGGTGCCGATCGGGGCGTAGGCGTCGAGCACGCGTTCGGCGAGCGCGGGTCCCGCGGGCGTACCGAACAGCTCGTGGGCGCGCATCGCGGAGTCGTACAGGGTCGCGGCCACCCAGAGCTGCCGGTCCACGTCGTCGGCTCCGGCGACCGGCCGGTGGGCGCGGTCCACGAAACCGGCCGCGACGGCAGCGTCGGCGTCGGTGCCGACCACCGCCGCGTACACGAACGTGAGGGTGTGGGCGAGCCGTTGCTGCGGCCGTCGAGCGAAGTCCGAGTGCCGCCGGACCCCCGCTGCGACCACGGGGTCGGCGATCTGGAGCAGGATGGCGCGGCCTCCGGCGGCCACGGGCGTGCTGTCGGCGAGGAACCGACGCAGGTCGCGTTCCGGGACCCCGCCCAAGGACGGACTGGAGGGACGGCGCGGGCCCGGCACCGTTCCTCCCGTCCGGCGACCGCTCACGGTCGTGGCCCGCGCCGTCCGGCGCGGAGGCGGGGGAGCACGTCGATCACGATGGCGGCGGCGAGGGCGAGCGTCCCGCCCACCAGGGCGGCGACGAGGAACGCCGCGCTCCCGACCTGCCCCGTCGCGGCGGCGACCAGGACGGCGACCAGCCAGATCGCCGGGAGCGGCCAGAGGTGGCTCGGCGATCCGGCGACCACCGCGAGCAGCACCCCGGCGACGACCAGCGGCACCCAGAGCACGTTCGTGCCGCACGGTGGTCCGTACGTACCCGGACCGCAGTCGGTCACACCGGACCGGACACCCGTGTGCGCCGCGGCCGCGACGAGCAGGAGCGATGCGAGGGCCAGCAGCCGAGCCACGGCGGGCATGCTGCGGACACTGTCCTGGACGCGACGGAGCACGGCCCGATCGTACTGGGCCGTGCTCCGTGGGGGCCGTCGGTCAGAGGGGCTTCGTGCCGAGGTCGTTCCCGAGGTCGGGGCGGTCCTCGTCGTCGTGCTCCCACAGGTCGGGGGAACCCTCGCGCGGCGAGCCACCGGTCGGCCCGTCGTCGGTACCGTCACCGGGCTGCGGCTCGACGGTCTCGCCGGCGACGGCATCGTTCGTGACGGTCTCGAGGGACTCCTCGGACTCGTCCACCTCGTACGGGCCGACGTGCTCGCGGTCGACGTCGTCGTCGCGACGCTGCTGGGCCTCGAAGTCGTCGACGGGGCTGATGCCGGGATCGCTCATGGTGGTTCCTTTCCGTTGCGGGCTTCCTGCCTACCCGTCAGGCCTCGACGGGCGTCCGGTTTCGTGTCGTGTTCACCCGGGGGACACCTGCCGGTCACGCCGCCAGGGCAGCATCGCGGGTGCTCGGGGGAGTGGAGCGCGGTCGCCGACGGGTGGTCGAGCGACCGCGCCTTCCCCGCCCGGGCGTGGTCCCGGTGGGTCAGACCCGTTCGAGCAGGTCGTGCCGCTCGATGTCGGCCAGCGCGAGCGTGCGGTAGCCGGCGGACTCGAAGAACACGGTGATGCGGTCCTCCTCCGTGCTCATCACGACCCCCGTGCCCCACTCGGCGTGCTCGACCCGGGCGTCCGGCGGCCAGGCCGTGTCGTTGGCGCCGTCGGCGACGTGCGCGGCGGCGTCGTAGGCAGTCCCCGACGAACAGGTGTCGCAGTTCCCGCACGGTTCCGGGAGCTCGTCGCCGAAGTAGCCGAGCAGGAACTGCCGCCGGCACCCGGTCGTCTCGGCGAGCTGGCGCATCATCGCGATCCGGGACTCCTCGACCCGCTCCCGCTCGGCGGCGCGGTCCGCGGCGGCACGGGCCGCACGGCCGGCGTCCCGCGGACCGTCCGGCACCCGGGCGATCCCGTCCACGTCCTCGCGCAGGGCCCGGGCGTCGAGCAGGGCGTTGAGCGCGCGACCCGCGGTCCGGGCGGAGAGGCCCGAGGCCTCCACGACCGCGGAACGGAGCGACGAGCCGGTGGCCGGGACGGCGTCGAACACGGCGCGGACCGAGGCGGGTCGCGGCGACCCGGACGCGAAGAACGTGCGCAGGCCGAAGTCCTCGGCGCGGTAGTGCAGGGTGGCGCCAGCGGGTTCGGCGTCCCGTCCTGCACGCCCGATCTCCTGGTAGTAGGCGTCGATCGACTCGGGCACGTCGGCGTGCACGACGTACCGGACATCCGGCTTGTCGATGCCCATGCCGAACGCGCTGGTCGCCACCACGACGTCGACGTCGCCGTCCAGGAACCCGGTGTGCACGGCCTCCCGCTCGCGGATCGGCATGCCGGCGTGGTACGGCTGGGCCCGACGACCCCGGGCGGCGAGCGAGTCCGCGTACTCCGTGGTCGCCGCACGGGTGGCGACGTAGACCACGGTGGCGCCGTCGAGCTCGGCCACCTGCTCGACCACGGCCGCGCGCTTCTCGGCGTCCTCGGCATGCCGGACGACCTCGAGCCGGATGCCGGGCCGGTCGAATCCCGACGCGAGCACGAACGGGTCGCGCATGCCGAGCCGTTCGACGATGTCGTCCCGCACCGGAGCGGAGCCGGTCGCGGTCAGCGCGAGCACGGGCGGACGGCCGAGACGCTCCGCGACCTCGCCGAGCGCCAGGTAGTCCGGGCGGAAGTCGTGGCCCCAGGACGAGATGCAGTGAGCCTCGTCGACGGCGAGCAGCACGACGCCGGCGTCGCGGAGTCGCTCGAGCACGTCGTCCTTCGCGAGCTGTTCGGGCGCCAGGAACACGTAGCCGACCGCACCGGCGGCGACGGCGTCCCAGGCTTCAGCGACGTCGCGGGCCTTCCGTGTGGCGTTCATCGCGACGGCGCGGGGAGCGCCCTCGTGGTGCTCGAGTCCGACGACCTGGTCCTCCTGCAGCGCGACGAGGGGTGAGACCACGACGACGACGCCGTCCAGCTCGATGCCGGCGACCTGGTAGATCGCGGACTTCCCCGATCCGGTCGGCATCACGGCGAGTGCGTCGCGTCCGTCGAGCACGGCGTCGATGACGGATTCCTGGTCGGGTCGGAGGTGCCAGCCGAACACGTCGGCGGCGCGGGTACGGAGCGCGTCGTTCACCGTTCCACACTGCCGGGCGGACGCTGGGGGATCCTTCGACGGATGCGCCCAGCGGATCGGACGGAGCGGAGGTGATCCGCGCCTCCCGACCGACGGGTGCGCGCACGACGTGACGGGCGCGCACCGCGCGTCCACCTGCCGGCGCTAGGCTGGCTCCCGGCCGTTGTCTCGACATCGAGCGACCCTCGATGGTGAGTGTGGCGACCGGGTAACCGATGCCGATCGCACGGAACGTGCGGGAAGAAGAACAGCGTGGATCTTTTCGAGTACCAGGCCAGGGACCTCTTCGAGTCCTACGGCGTCCCCGTGTTGCAGGGGATCATCGCCGACACCCCGGACGAGGCGAGGGCGGCGGCCGAGAAGATCGGCGGAGTCGTCGTCGTCAAGGCGCAGGTGAAGGTCGGCGGTCGCGGCAAGGCCGGCGGCGTCAAGGTCGCCAAGACCCCGGACGAGGCCTACGAGCACGCCCAGGCGATCCTCGGCCTCGACATCAAGGGCCACACGGTCAAGCGGGTCATGATCGCCCAGGGCGCGGACATCGCCGAGGAGTTCTACTTCTCCGTGCTGCTCGACCGGGCGAACCGCTCGTACCTCTCGCTCACGAGCGTCGAGGGCGGCATGGAGATCGAGCAGCTCGCCGTCGAGAAGCCCGAGGCCCTCGCCCGCGTCGAGGTCAACCCGCTCACCGGGATCAACGACTCGGCGGCGAAGGACATCGCACGCCAGGCCGGGTTCCCCGACGAGTTGGTGGACCAGGTCGCCGCGGTGTTCGTGAAGCTCTACGACGTGTTCGCCGGCGAGGACGCCACCCTCGTCGAGGTCAACCCGCTCGTCCGCACGGGCGACGGCCAGATCCTCGCGCTCGACGGCAAGGTCTCGCTCGACGAGAACGCCGACTTCCGGCACGAGGGCCACAAGGACCTCGAGGACACCGCGAGCGAGGACCCGCTCGAGGCCAAGGCGAAGGCCCACGGTCTCAACTACGTCAAGCTCGACGGCCAGGTCGGCGTGATCGGCAACGGTGCGGGGCTCGTCATGTCGACGCTCGACGTCGTCGCCTACGCCGGTGACCGCCACGGCGGCGTGAAGCCCGCCAACTTCCTCGACATCGGCGGCGGCGCCTCGGCCGAGGTCATGGCCAACGGCCTCGACGTCATCCTCGGCGACCCCCAGGTGAAGAGCGTCTTCGTGAACGTCTTCGGTGGCATCACCGCCTGCGACGCCGTCGCGAACGGCATCGTCGCCGCCCTCGGCATCCTCGGCGACGCGGCCACCAAACCGCTCGTCGTGCGCCTCGACGGCAACAACGTGGAAGAGGGTCGCCGGATCCTGGCGGAGGCAGCGCACCCGCTCGTCACCGTCGCCGCGACCATGGACGACGCGGCCGAGCAGGCCGCCGAACTCGCCGCCGCAGCGGCCTGAAGGGACTGACCATGTCGATCTTCCTCAACAAGGACTCCAAGGTCATCGTCCAGGGCATCACCGGCGGCGAGGGCACCAAGCACACCGCGCTCATGCTCAAGGCCGGCACGAACGTCGTCGGCGGCGTCAACGCCCGCAAGGCCGGCACCACCGTGACCCACGGCGACGTCGAGCTGCCGGTGTTCGGCTCGGTGCGCGAGGCCATCGACACCACCGGTGCCGACGTCTCCATCGTCTTCGTGCCGCCGGCGTTCGCGAAGGACGCCGTGATGGAGGCCATCGACGCCGAGATCCCGCTCGTCGTCGTCATCACCGAGGGCATCCCCGTGCAGGACTCCGCGGAGTTCTGGGCACACGCCAAGGCCCTCGGCGGCAAGACCCGCATCATCGGCCCGAACTGCCCCGGCATCATCACCCCCGGGGAGTCGCTCGTCGGCATCACCCCCGCGACGATCACCGGCAAGGGCCCGATCGGTCTCGTCTCGAAGTCGGGCACGCTGACCTACCAGATGATGTACGAACTGCGTGACCTGGGCTTCTCGACCGCCATCGGCATCGGCGGCGACCCGGTCATCTGCACCACGCACATCGACGCGCTCGCGGCGTTCGAGGCCGACCCCGAGACCGAGGCGATCGTCATGATCGGCGAGATCGGCGGCGACGCCGAGGAGCGTGCGGCCGACTACATCAAGGCGCACGTCACCAAGCCGGTCGTCGGCTACGTCGCGGGCTTCACCGCGCCGGAGGGCAAGACGATGGGTCACGCCGGCGCGATCGTGTCCGGCTCCGCCGGGACGGCCGAGGCGAAGAAGCAGGCGCTCGAGGCCGCTGGCGTCAAGGTCGGTAAGACGCCGTCGGAGACGGCGGCGCTGCTGCGTGAGGTGGTCGCGAGCAAGTAGCGCTCGCGGGTCCGGATGGTCGGACGGGAGGCGCGGTGCCGGCTGGCACCGCGCCTCCCGTCCGTCAGGCGGGCACGTTCAGCGGCTCACCGCCGGTTCGGTTGTCATCGCTCGCAGGACATCCGAAGTCCACGCCGAACGGACCTGATGGTCGTTGCCGGCCTCGTCGACGTTGGTCGAGGCCAACGTCGGCCCGTTCCCGATCGGCATGTGCAGGATCTGTCGATGGTCGTAGATGCCCACTGACTTCGGACTCGTCCCGGTCTCGACGGCCACGCGGTGCAGCCAGATGTCGTCGGCCCTCGGCGCGCTCTTGCGGAACTCAGAGCGACGGTCGCGCAGCGCCTCGAGCATCTTCGGCACCATGACGTGTCCCCAGCCTCCGGTTGCCAGGTGTCGTGCTGATGGTGGTCCGGCGGCGATCCGCTTCCAGTCGATGTACGGGGCGACGATGCCGCCGTGCATCTCGATACGCCGCGCGCGGTGCGTCGTGTTCGTCGACTGATCGGTTCGGTGCACGGACATCAGCGTCTCCAGCCACCGTCGCGGGAAGAGCCAGTCGTCGTCTGCGGTCACCAGCGGCACGCGGTGGACCGGGATCGACTGCACGTAGGGGTAGTACTTCTTGTGCGGGCCGTCATCCTCGGTGTGGAGGACTTCCGCTCCGCGTGCGATGAGCCGTTGCAGGCCCGGCGTCGGGTTCGCCACCGTCGAGGCGTCGTCGAGCCACAGGATCAGCCGGCTCGGGCGGGCGGTCCCTCGGGCGATGCTCTCGAGCGCGAGGTGCGCGGTGGCTATGCGCTCTCCGAAGCTCGTCATGCTCACCACGGGGCCACCGGGACGCGTCACCTGTTCCGCGGAGGTCATGTTTCGTGCTTGCAGGGTGAGGAGGCGCTGTCGGGTGCGGGCAACGAGTGCTGGATTGCGCATACATCCAGTATGAAATACAAAATGTTAAATAGCTATGAGTCGACGCTGTCACGAGCCACGCCTCGCGCATGAGCGTTGGCTTGCGCCGAGCCGCCGCGCGGCTGACACGGGATCGCGGCGACGGCACGTATCCTCGCTGCGATGAACCGCCTGGGAACCGCAGTGCTCGCCGCGATCGAGGCGGTCGTGACGGTCGGCGTCGGCATCGGGATCGCCCTCGTGCCGCTGACCCTCCTGTGGGGCTTCGAGTACGGACTCCAGGTCGACTGGGACGTGTTCTGGAAGGCCACGGGGAGCGTGTGGCTCGTCGGGCACGGGGTCGACGTGTCGTTCGTGCTCGGCTCGGCGCTCGCGAGGTCGTCCGGCGTGAGCGGCGCCACCGACCCGATCCACGTGACGCTCGCGGCGCTCGGGTTCGCCCTCGTGACCGCCTGGCTCGCCGGACGTGCCGGGCGCCGGTTCGCCGAGACCGAGCACCGCACGACGGGGCTCCTCGTCGGTACCGGTGTCGTCGCCGTCCTCGGGCTCCTCGTCGCACTGTCCTCCCGGTCCGCGGCGACCGTGACGACGCTCTGGCAGGCGATCGTCCTCCCGGCGCTCTGGTTCGGGATCCCCGCACTCGTCACGAGCGAGGTGTGCCGACGGCGACGGGGGCTCCCTGCCGACCCGGTCACCGGGCGCGTGCTCGACCAGCTCGACCGTGTCCCGACCGCCTGGCGTGCGATCGCGGCGTTCGGCCTCCGTGCCGGCACCGCCGCGACGGCTGCGGTCGTCGCCGTCGCCGGGGTCGTCGTCGCCTTCCTGCTCTTCGCCTCCTTCGCCGAGGTCATCTCCCTGTACGAGCGGTCGCACGCCGGCGTGGTCGGGGGGATCGCCCTGACGGTCGGCCAGCTCGCGTTCCTGCCGGACTTCGTCGGCTGGGCGACGTCGTGGCTCGTCGGGCCCGGCTTCGCGATCGGGACCGGGTCCAGCGTGTCGCCGATCGGCACGACGCTCGGGCCGATCCCCGGCCTGCCGGTGTTCGGCGCGCTGCCGGCGTCCGGGCACGCGTTCGGCCTGGTCTGGGTCCTCGTGCCGGTCGTGGCCGGGTTCGCGGCCGGCGGCCTCCTGCGTCCGCGGCTCGTGCAGGCCCTCGGCAGTGCGAACTCCGCCCTGCACCGGGCGCTCGGCGGCGTCGCAGCGGGGATCGTCGCCGGTGTGCTGACCGGACTCGTGGCGTGGCTCTCGGCGGGGTCGTTCGGCCCGGGGCGCCTGGCCGACGTCGGTCCGCACGCGCTGGTCGTCGGGGCGTTCGCGGCCCTCGAGGTCGGTGTGCCCGCCGTGGTGGCGCTCGCGGCCGGCAGCGACCTCGTCCGGATGCCCGAGCGCGGGTGGGCCCGGGAACAGTGGCACGAGACGGACGACGGCCCTGCGGACACGGACGCCGAGATCGCTGCCGACGGCTCGCTGCTCGCCGCACTCGACCGCGCCGGTGCCGGTCGGACCACCGACGTGCACCGCTTCGTGGTCGAGGAGACGCACGGCGGCACCACGGCCGACGCCGCACGCGCCGACGACGCCCATGCCGACGGCGGCCATGCCGACGGTGCCCACGGCGGCGACGCCAGGGGTCTGCCGGGGCGCGGCGGACCCGAGCAGGGCGATCGGGCACGCGTCGCCGCCACGCGGTACGACCGCGACGATGCGACCGTGGGCCGCGTCCCGGGCAGTGGCTCGCAGGGGTCGGGGAACGGCACCGAGGGCGGGAACGGGCCGGGGACCGGGGCCGACCGCAGCGCGCGGACCGAGCCGACCGGCACCGAGACCGAGGCGGGCGGCCCGGCGGAGTCGAGCCGCGCCTCCCGAACCGCACCCGACCCCGCACCGGACCGCGACCCGGACGCCGACGTGGCACTGCCGGACTGGGCCCGCACCGACGCCGTCGCCGCCGACCGCGTGCCCGCCGACCGCGTCATCGATCCCCCGCGTGCCACCGGCCGCGGGGGAGTCGGCGCGATCCGCGACCGCCTGCGCGGAGCCGCCGACGGCGTCCGCGAGCGCGCCGGCGACCTGCGCGACCGGGTCACCGGAGCCGACGTCGACCGCGAGCCGGACGAGGCCGCCACCGCCGTGCCGCGTGCGCCGGGGACGGAGCCGCAGCCCGCGTTCCCGTGGAGCACCGAGGAGTTCGTCGCGGGTCGAGACGACGTCGAGGACGTCGACGACCGTCGCGGTGACCGGCACGACGACCGGGCCACTGCCGAGGGCGGCTCGGTGCCGTCCGCGCCGACCGTGCAGCAGCAGCGGTGGGACGCCACGGACCAGATCCCCGAGGACGAGCTGCCGTGGTGGCGCCGCCCGAAGGACGACCGGTGACCGCAGCCCGGTAGGGTTGTCCCGTGCTCGAACTGGTCGTCCTGATCTCCGGTGCCGGCTCGAACCTCCGGGCCCTGCTCGAGGCGACCCTCGACGCGGAGTACCCCGCTCGGGTCGTCGCCATCGGTGCCGACCGCGACGCCGAGGGGCTCGGTCTGGGCGAGGAGTTCTCCATCCCGACGTTCACGGTGCCGTTCTCGCGGTTCGACTCGCGCGAGGAGTGGGGCCGCGAGCTCGCCGCCCAGATCCGGCCGTGGTCGCCGGACCTGCTCGTGCTGTCGGGCCTCATGCGGCTGCTGCCGCCGGCGGTCGTCTCCGAGTTCGGCCCCGCGGTGATCAACACGCACCCCGCGTACCTGCCCGAGTTCCCGGGCGCCCACGGCGTGCGGGACGCCCTGGCCGCCGGCGTGGAGCAGACCGGTGCGAGCGTGATCCAGGTCGACGACGGCGTCGACAGCGGTCCGATCCTCGCCCAGGAGCGCGTCCCCGTGCTCCCCGGCGACTCCGAGTCGACGCTGCACGACCGGATCAAGCCGGTCGAGCGACGCCTGCTCATCCAGACCATCCTCGACATCGCCAACGGCACCACCGACCTGAAGGGCACCCCGAGCGCATGAGCGTGCACGCAGCCGACCCCAGCCTGTACCGCGACCGGGACCTCGTCCCCGTGCGGCGGGCGCTCATCTCGGTGAGCGACAAGTCCGGCCTGCTCGAGCTCGCCGGGGCCCTCGCCGACGCCGGTGTCGAGATCGTGTCGACCGGTTCCACGGCGCAGACCATCCGCGACGCCGGGTACGCCGTCACGGACGTGTCGAGCGTCACGGGCTTCCCGGAGTCGCTCGACGGCCGGGTGAAGACGCTGCACCCGTCCGTGCACGCGGGGCTCCTCGCCGATCTCCGACTCGAGTCGCACGAGCAGCAGCTCGCCGACCTCGGCATCGAGCCGTTCGAGCTCGTGGTGGTCAACCTGTACCCGTTCGTCGAGACGGTGGCCTCGGGTGCCGACACCGCGACCGTGGTCGAGAACGTCGACATCGGCGGCCCCGCCATGGTCCGCGCCTCGGCGAAGAACCACCCGAACGTCGCGATCGTCGTGTCGCCGTCGTCCTACGCCGAGGTGGTCGAGGCCGTCCGCGCCGGCGGCACCACGCTCGAGCTGCGGAAGCGCCTCGCCGCCCAGGCCTTCGCGCACACCGCCGCGTACGACACCGCGGTCGCCGGCTACTTCGCGAGCGACGTCGTGGCGGACGCCGCGGCACCGACCACGCGAGGGGACATCGAGACGCCGGGGTCGTTCGACGAGCACCTGACGGTGGACGCCGACCTCGCGGCGACGCTCCGGTACGGCGAGAACGCCCACCAGGCCGCGGCGCTGTACACGAGCGCCGGTGGCACCGGGATCGCCCAGGCTGCGCAGCTGCACGGCAAGGAGATGTCGTACAACAACTACGTCGACGCCGATGCCGCCGTCCGCGCGGCCTACGACTTCGCCGAGCCCGCCGTCGCGATCATCAAGCACGCCAACCCGTGCGGGATCGCGATCGCCCCGGCGGACGCGGCCGACCCGATCGCCGCCGCGCACGCCGCTGCGCACGCGTGCGACCCGCTCTCGGCGTTCGGCGGGGTCATCGCCGCCAACCGACCCGTCACGAAGCAGATGGCCGAGACGGTCGCCGACATCTTCACCGAGGTCGTCGTCGCGCCGGCCTTCGACCCCGAGGCGATCGAGATCCTCTCGCGGAAGAAGAACATCCGCCTGCTCACGCTGCCGACCGACTTCGCCCTCGCCCCGCGCGAGGTCAAGCAGATCTCCGGCGGGTTCCTCGTGCAGGACGCCGACCGCTTCACCGCGTTCGACCAGTCCACGTGGACCCTCGTCGCGGGCGAACCGGCCGACGAGCAGACCCTGGCCGACCTCGCCTTCGCGTGGAAGGCGAGCCGTGCGGTGAAGTCGAACGCGATCCTCCTGGCGAACCAGGGCGCGAGCGTCGGCGTCGGCATGGGCCAGGTGAACCGGGTCGACTCGTGCCACCTCGCGGTGAACCGTGCGGGTGAGCGCGCCACGGGCAGCGTCGCGGCCTCCGATGCCTTCTTCCCCTTCGCGGACGGGCTGCAGGTGCTCCTCGACGCGGGCGTCCGTGCGGTCGCCCAGCCCGGTGGGAGCGTCCGCGACGACGAGGTCATCGCCGCGGCGAAGGCTGCCGGCGTGACGATGTACTTCACGGGCGAGCGACACTTCTTCCACTGAGTCGAACAACCGGCAACTCCGGGAAACGCTTGCGCGCCACGTTCGACTGTGAATAGTCTGTAAGGCTCCGCGACAGGCACGCCGACGGCCTCAGTGTCCACGACAGACACCGGCCGGCGGCACCGCGGACACAACGGTGACGATGACGACGACTGGAGTGACGATGAACACGACGACCGAACCCGTGGCGACGGCTGCCCGTGCGGGTCTCGTGCTCTTCGTGGGGACCGCTCCCGACGCACGACCGTTCGGTGGGGCACGTGGCATCCGCCCGCGTCCCGCACACGCGGCCGTCGCGCCGTACCCCCACCGGGGTGCGCCCGCCGTCACGGCACCGCTGTCCGCGTAGGGCTGCCTCCCACAGCCAGCGACGAGCCGTCGGCACCGCCCGACGACGACGAGCACGCGACGAGCCGTCGGCACCGCCCGACGACGACGAGCACGCGACGAGCCGCCGCGACACCAGCGACGACGACGAGCACGGGCCAGCGCGAGCCCACGCCTGAACCCGGGGGACGACTGTCTCCCGGTGCACTCCGACCGAACCGACGCCGCGCGCGACGCGGCGGCGGGCGACCGCGACGAGGACCGAGCACGCCCCACCGGGGTGGGCACGGCCCGGGACGCGACCGACCCGCTCGGCCGACGACCACCACGCAACGGACACCGAGCCTCCAGACCGACGGCTGCGACAGCAGCGGCCGGTCCAGAGGATCTCGGCACGACGCACGAGGACGCAATCCATGTCCAAGACGCCAGACCAGGCGCGCCCGTCCACCGACCGCCCCTCGACCTTCCGCGCGATCGCGCGGATCTACCCCTACGTGAAGCCCTACCAGGGCCGGCTCATCGGCGGCATGTTCGCCGCCATGGGCGCCTCCCTGGTCGCGCTCGCGATCCCCTACGTCCTGCAGTGGCTCGTCGACGGCCCGCTGTCCTCGAAGGACTCCGCACAGATCTGGCCCGCGGGCCTCGGTGTGCTCGCGCTCGGCGTGCTCGAGGCGTTCTTCATCGCGTCCCGGCGCCGGATGGTCATGCGGCCGTCGACGCGCATCGAGACGAGCATGCGGAACGCGCTCTACGCGAAGCTGCAGGACCTGCCGGTGGCGTTCCACGACCGGTGGGAGTCCGGGCAGCTGCTGTCCCGCTCCGTGTCCGACCTGTCGCTGATCCGCCGGTGGCTGGCCTTCGGCGTGGTGCTGCTGGTGGTCAACATCGTGACGATCGTCGTCGGCTTCGTCGTGCTGTTCACCTTCGGGTGGCTGCTCGGCCTGGTGTTCCTCGTCGCGTCGATCCCGCTGTGGATCAACGGCCTGCTGTTCGAACGTCGGTACTCCGTCGTCGCGCGCCGCAGCCAGGACCAGGTCGGCGACCTCGCCACGAGCGTCGAGCAGTCGGTGCACGGCATCCGCGTGCTCAAGGCGTTCGGCCGCGGTCGCTACAAGCTCGACGAGTTCAGCGAACAGGCCGAGGCGCTGCGCGGCACCGAGATCGAGAAGGCGAAGGCGATCGCGGGCATCTGGCTGTGGCTGCTGCTCGTGCCCGACGTCGCGTTCGCGCTCTGCCTGCTCGCCGGCATCTGGCTCGCGAGCCAGGGGGAGCTGTCCGTCGGGCAGCTGTTCGCGTTCTTCGCGACGGCGACGGTGCTCCGGTTCCCGATCGAGTCGATCGGCTTCCTGCTCTCGATGACGTTCGACACGCGCACCGCGGTCGACCGCTTCTTCGAGGTCATGGACTCGGAGAACACGATCACGGACCCCGAGCACCCGGAGACGATCGCGGAGCCGCACGGTGCGCTGTCGTTCAACGGCGTGCACTTCCGGTACCAGGACTCCCCGCCGCAGTTCCCGGACCTCATCAACGGGGTCGACCTGCAGCTCCGACCCGGTGAGACCATGGCGCTCGTCGGGCTGACCGGCTGCGGCAAGACCACGCTGCTGTCGCTCGTGCCCCGGCTGTACGACGTCACGGGCGGCTCCGTGACGATCGACGGCGTCGACATCCGCTCGCTGACCCGTGCGGAACTGCGGCGCCACGTCGGTGTCGCGTTCGAGGACGCCACGCTGTTCTCGACGACCGTGCGCGAGAACGTGCTGCTCGGTCGCCCGGACCTGTCCGGCGACGAGGCCGAGGCCCTCATGCGCGAGGCCCTCGACATCGCCCAGGCGTCCTTCGTGGACGACCTGCCCGACGGGGTCGACACCCGTGTCGGCGAAGAGGGCCTGTCCCTCTCCGGCGGGCAGCGGCAGCGCCTGGCGCTCGCCCGTGCGATCGCGGCGCGGCCGTCGGTGCTCGTCCTCGACGACCCGCTGTCCGCGCTCGACGTCGACACCGAGGCGCGGGTCGAGGCCGGTCTCCGCCGCGTCCTCGCCGAGACCACGTCGCTCATCGTGGCGCACCGCCCGTCGACCGTGACGCTCGCCGACCGGGTGGCGCTCATGGAGAACGGCGTCGTCACGGCCGTCGGCACCCACTCGGAGCTGATGGCGAACAACGACCACTACCGCTACGTCATCTCGTCGCTCGACGACGACGATGCCACCGCACGAGAGGAGGCGATGGCATGAGCCAGCAGGAGAAGAACCTCCCGGTCGACACGTCGGCCGGTCCAGGAGGCGCGGATCCTGTCGTCGACGACATCGCCGACACGCAGGCTGCCGCGCCCGTCACCGCGTCGATCACCACGCTCGGCGTGCGCGGCGAGGAGCGCGAGGACTTCACCAAGGCGGAGAGCAAGCGCCTGCGGCGCCGCTCCCTCGCCCTGCTCGGGTCGCTCGCCGCGCCGCTCAAGGCCCGGCTCGTCGTCCTCGCCGTCGTGGTCGTGGTCTCGACCGCGGGCACGGTCGCGGGCCCGGCGCTCATCGCCTGGGGCATCGACAACGCGCTGCCGGCGGTGATGGAGCAGAACGACTGGGTGCCGGCGTTCGGCGTCGTCGCGACGTACATCGTCGTGGCGGTGCTCGGTGCCGTGCTCACGGCCTGGTACACGGTGCTGGCGGCGCGGATCAGCCAGGCGATCCTGTTCGACCTGCGCAAGCGGGTGTTCCTGCACACGCAGCGGCTCTCGCTCGAGTTCCACGAGACCTACACGTCCGGTCGGATCATCTCCCGCCAGACGAGCGACCTCGACTCGATCCGCGAGCTGCTCGACTCCGGGCTGAACCAGCTCATCCAGGGCGTGCTGTACATGGTGTTCACCGCCATCGCGCTCGTGGCGCTCGACCCGACGTCCGGGCTCGTGCTCGCGGTGTCGCTCGTGCCGCTGTGGTTCCTGATCCGCTGGTTCCAGTCCAACTCGCAGACGCTGTTCCGCGCCACCCGTGTCACCTCGGCGCGCGTGATCGTGCACTTCGTCGAGACGATGACGGGCATCCGGGCGGTGCAGGCGTTCCGCAAGGAGTCCCGCAACCGCGACGAGTACGGCGGCTACGTCGAGGACTACCGGCAGGCGAACACGAAGGTGTTCAACCTGTTCGGGACCTTCGACCCGGTGCTCGTGCTCATCGGCAACGTCACACTGGCCGCGGTCGTCGTCGTCGGTGGCTTCCGGATCGTCGGCGGGACGCTCGAGGTCGGCGCGCTGCTCGCGGTCGCGCTGTACGCCAAGCGCTTCTTCGACCCGGCCCAGGAACTCGCGATGTTCTACAACGGGTACCAGTCGGCCTCGGCCGCGATGGAGAAGATCTCGGGCGTGCTCGAGGAGCGGCCGAGCGTGCCGGACCCCGCGAAGCCGGTGAAGCTGCCGGACGCCACCGGGCGGATGGACTTCGACGACGTCGTGTTCGCGTACAACAAGGGCAAGGTCGTCCTGCCCGAGTTCGACCTGCACATCCCGGCGGGGCAGACGATCGCGCTCGTCGGGTCGACCGGTGCCGGCAAGTCGACGCTCGCCAAGCTCATGGCGCGCTTCTACGACCCGTCGCAGGGCTCGGTGAAGCTCGACGGCGTGGACCTGCGGGACCTCGACACGAAGGACATGCGCCGCGCGATCGTCATGGTCACGCAGGAGGCGTACCTGTTCTCCGGCACCGTCGCGGACAACATCGCGCTCGGCAAGCCGGGGGCGTCACGGTCCGAGATCGAGTCGGCGGCGAAGGCGGTCGGCGCGCACGAGTTCATCATGGCGCTGCCCGACGGGTACGACACCGACGTGAACAAGCGCGGTGGCCGGGTGTCGGCCGGGCAGCGGCAGCTCCTGTCGTTCGCCCGGGCGTTCATCGCGGACCCGAAGGTGCTCATCCTCGACGAGGCCACGGCGTCGCTCGACATCCCGTCGGAGCGGCTCGTGCAGGAGGGGCTCGAGACGCTGCTCGCCGACCGGACCGCGGTGATCATCGCGCACCGGCTGTCGACCGTGGCGATCGCGCACCGGGTGCTCGTGATGGAGTACGGCCGGATCGTCGAGGACGGCACGCCGGACGACCTCATCGCCGGGACCGGACGGTTCGCGCAGCTGCACGCGGCCTGGCGGGACTCGCTCGTGTAGCGGCACCGTCGATCGGCACTGTCGATCGGCGCTGTCGGACGAACCACGGATCCGACGTGGAACCACGCACTCGCGCTGGTTCAACGTCGGATTCGTGGTTCCACGTGGTTGGGTTGACCCATGAGCGACGACAGCGTGCAGCCCGGCGGCGTGGCCCTGCGCGACCCCTTCTACGGGGCACCCTTCACCGAGGCCGTCCGGCGGTTCTGGCGGAAGTACACCGTGTTCACCGGGCGGGCCTCCCGTTCCGAGTTCTGGTGGTGGTGGATCACGTCGCTCGCGATCGGCCTCGTACTGCAGCTCGTGCCGCAGGTCTTCACGCCGGACACCCCCGTGCTCGAGAACCCGGTCGGCTCCTACCTGTTCGTGCTCTGGGGGCTCGCGACGTTGATCGGGTCCCTCGCCCTCGGCGCCCGACGGCTGCACGACGCGAACCTCTCCGGCTTCTGGCAGTTCCTGCACGTGGTGGTCGGCATCGGCTCGCTCGTGCTCTTCGTCGTGTGCCTGCTGCCGTCGAACCCGAAGGGCGCACGCTTCGACGCGTGAGGGCACCGCTCAGAACGGGTCGTCCGCGTCCGTGGCGGGTGACCAGCGCGCCCGACGCATGTCGATCCTCCAGGTCGTCGTCCCCTGCACGAGCGGGGTGCCCTCGGCGCGGTAGTGCTCGTGCGCCCGGGCCTCGTGGTGCACCGGGGGCAGGCCGCCGGACCGCACCACGCGCCACCACGGCAGGTCGGAGCCCTCGTGCGCCATGACCTTGCCGACGGCACGCGACGCCCGGGAGCCGAGCACCGCGGCCACGTCGCCGTAGGTCATCACGTGACCTGCCGGGATGAGCCGGACGACCTCGGCGACGGCTGCGCCGAAGTCGTCGGGGGGAGCCTCGGTCACACCAGCGGCAGGACCGCGAAGTGGTCGCCGTACTGGGTCTCGCGCACGACCTCGAACCCGACGGCGCGGAAGAACGCCTCGGGGCTGTCGTCGCCACCGGGTTCGTACACGACCGTGAGGCGCTCGAGCCCACGGTTGCGGGCCTCGTCGGCGAGGCCGTGCACCGCGAAGCGACCGACGCCCCGACCCTGGGCCGTCGCGGACACGTTGACGCGCCAGATCGCGCTGCGCAGTTCTTCCTCGGCGTTGTCCTCGTCGAAGGTGCCGATGATCATGCCGACGACCTCGTCGCCGTCGAGGACCACGCGCGTCCACGCCGAGCTCGGCTTCACGTCCGACTCCGCGACGCCGTAGGTCGTCGGCTGCACGAACTGCTCCTGCCCGGGCTTGAGCGTCAGGGAGTTCGCCGCCGCAGCGGTCGACGCGGAGAGTTCTTCGAGGCGGAGGTCCGTCATGCCGCTCAGGGTAGCCGTGCGACCCGTGCGGGGGCCACTACCGATCCCAACGCATGACATGTAATATGTCAACATCATGACCTTCGATCGACGGATCCGCCACGACCTCACCGCGTTGCGGACAGTCGCCGTCCTGCTCGTCGTCGGCGTCCACGCGTTCGGCGTCCCGATCGGTGGGTGGGTCGGCGTCGACGTGTTCTTCGCGCTCTCCGGGTACCTGCTCGCGCGATCGATGGTGTCCGAACGGGTGCGAACCGGACGCTTCGCACTCGGCGGCTTCCTCCGCCGGCGTTTCTGGCGGCTGTTCCCGGCAGCGGTGCTGACCCTCGCCGTCGTGGCGATCGGCGCTGTGGCCGCGCTCCGCCAGCCGCTCGCCGCGTCCGTCCTGCGCGATTCGGGAGCGGCCGCGCTCGGCATCGTGAACTGGGTGTTCCTCGGCCGTGACGCCGACTACTGGGCGTCGGCGTCCTCGACGTCCCCCCTCCAGCACTTCTGGTCGCTCAGTGTCGAGCTCCAGTTCTACGTCGTGTTCCCGCTGCTCGTGGCGGTCCTCTGGCGATCGCTCCGTCGACCCGACGCCGTCTCGGTCCGACGCATCGCCGTCGCGGCCTCGGTGCTCGTGCTCGTCGCGTCCGTGGCCTGGGCCGCGTCGGCGGGGACGACCGCGCCAGCAGCCTCGTACTTCGACACGGGATCGCGTCTCTGGGAACTGGCCGCCGGAGCCGCCCTCGGAGCACTCTCGGTCCCAGTCGGTGCGCGGACGCAGCGCGTGCCGGCCCGCATCCGCGTCGGCGGCGTCCTGTCCGGGCTCGGGATCATCGGGGTCGCCGCCCTCACCGCCCCTGGTGCGGATGCCGTCCCGGTCCCCGACGCGGTCCTGGCGGTCGTGGGAACGATCGTGGTGCTCGTCTCCGGGCAGGGGCTCCCTCCGCTCCCTGTCCTCCGGTGGCGCCCGGTGCAGTGGGTCGGTGAAGCGTCGTACTCGATCTACCTCTGGCACTTCCCGGCGATCGTCGCAGCGACGTACGTCTTCCCCGAGCAGCGGGTGATCGCCGGGAGCGCGGCCGTCCTCGTCGGGCTCGTCCTCGGCGGACTGTCACGCCGCTGGGTGGAACTCCCGGCGATGCGGGTCGGACTCCGAGCCGGTGCGACCGTCCGCGTCGTCGCCTCGGTCGCGGCGTTCGCGGTGGTGGCGTTCGGGACGGGTACGTTCACGGCAGCCCCGACCCCGCAGACCGAGCGGGTCGGCGACGGGGTGGACAGCGCGGTCGCCGAACCCTGGACCCCGCGGTCCCTCGGTGCCGCGCTCGGGAGTGGTCTCCGGTCGGAGCAGTGGCCGGTCGGACTCACCCCGGCGCTGGACGAACTGGTGCCGGGGCCGCCGCAAGGGTACGAGGCGTGCGACCGGACTGTCATCGGCGATCCCGGGCCGTGTCGCTTCGCGGCGGATGATCCCGTCCGACAGGTCACGGTCGTGGGGAGCTCCGTGGGGGTCGCCCTGATGCCCGCGGCTGTCGGGGCCTTCGGACATGACTCGATCGTGCGCGGGTTGACCGCCAGCGGCTGTCCGATGCTCGACATCGCCGTGCGCGGGAAGTCGGACGACGATCGCAGGCGGTGCAATGAGCAACGGGCCGCTGCCATCGACGAGATCAACGAGACGACGCCGGACATCGTGGTCGTCACCCACGGGTACGACGGGGTCGCGCAGCTCGTCGGGCGCCCGAGTCTGCCCGAGGCTGCGCGCGAGTGGGAAGCCGCCGCCGGTCGGTTCGTCGACGCCGTCGCCGGATCGGGCGCCCGGGTCGTCTTCGTCGCCGCGGTGCCGCAGGGTGGGGACCCGTCGCAGTGTGCGGCGTTGCGTCTGAACGGGCCGGACGCGTGCACCTCGGAGCTGTCGGACGCGTACCAGCTCGGAGCCGCTGCCGAGCGTCGAGTCGCCGAGTCCCGGCCGGGCGTGGACTTCGTCGATTCGAGCGGCTGGTACTGCGTCGACGGCCGCTGCCCGGTCCTCGCGGACGACGTCCTGATCCGGAAGGACGGCCAACACATCACGCTCGAGTTCTCCGAGCGTCTCGCCGTGGTCCTCCGCGAAGCGGTGCTCGCCGAGCGGTGACAGCGCGGTATGGTCGCGGCATGGCAGAGCATCGGCGCGGGGCGAACCTCCCGTCGATCGGCGGGTTCAACCGGACGGTGGTGCTCGACGCCGTGCGCCGTTCGCCGGACGGGCTGAGCCGCGTCGAGCTCGCGTCCCGCACGGGCCTCAGCGCGCAGACCGTGTCGAACGTCACGCGGTTCCTCATCGAGGCGGGGATGATCGCCGAGTCGGGCACGGTCGTGTCCGGTCGCGGCAAGCCCCGCACGATCCTGCGGCTCGAGGCCGGCAGCCGCTACGCCGTCGGGGTGCACGTGGACCCGGCCGTCGTGACGTACGTGCTGCTCGACCTCGCGGGCACCGTTGTCGCGTCGAGCACCACGTCGACCCCGACCGCGGACGACCCGTCCGAGGTCGTCCGGACCATCGCGACCGCGATCGACGAGCTCGTCTCGGGCGCGCGCGTCGACGTCGAGGCCGTGCTCGGGGTCGGCATCGCCAGCCCCGGACCCATCGACGTCGACGCCGGCGTGGTGCTCGACCCGCCCTTCCTGCCGCGGTGGCGCGACGTCCCCCTGCGCGATGCGCTCGCCGAGGCGACCGGGTACCCCGTCCTCCTCGAGAAGGACGTGACGGCGGCCGTGGTGGGGGAGATGTTCCTCGCCGGGGAGTCCTCCGCGCGGAACTTCGCCTTCGTGTACTTCGGCACCGGCTTCGGCGTGGGCCTCGCCGTCGACCACGAGCCCGTCCGCGGGGTCGGGTCGAACGCCGGCGACGCCGGGCACATCATGGTCGACCAGGGCTCGCTCGCCGGGACGCCGGACGGCGAGGGCACGCGGGGGGAGGTCGGCGCGGCGGTGGCACCGGATCGCCTGGTGCACATCGCGCAGGCCCGGGGGCTCGCGCTCGGCGGCGCACCCGCGGACGTCGCCGCGGTCGACCGTGCCTGGGACGCGCTCGGCGCGGCGATCGACGCCGGGGACCCGGTCGCCGTCGGACTCGCGGCCGAGGCGGGGACGGTGATGGGCAACGCGGTCGTCCTCATCGTCAACCTGCTCGACATCGACCGCGTCGTGTTCGGCGGCCCGTTCTGGTCGCGGATCGCGAGCGCGGCCCTCCCCGCTGCGCGCGAGGCGATCGTCGGTTCGCCGCTGCTCGTGCCGAAGCACCCCGTCGTCGTGACCGAGAGCGGTCGCGGAGCGGACGTGGCCGCGGTCGGCGCGGCCTGCCTCGTCCTCGACGCGGCGCTGTCGCCGCGGGCGAGCACCCTCCTCATCCGTCGCTGACGGAGGTCGGTCGCGACCAGCCCGTGACGGGAGGCGCGGTGCGGTCCCGACCCGCGCCTCCCGTCCGGCACACGGTGCCGTTCCCCGCGTCGCGCGCGACACCCGTCGTTCACCTCGCCGCCACCGGCCGGATGCCCGGATGCTGAACAGTCGTGCAGGTCCCCCCCCGAACTCCCGAGAAGGACTCTGCATGCATCCCCGTGCTCTGCGCCTCGGCGCGTCCGTCGCCGCCGCCCTCGTCGTCGCCGCCGGCGTGCTGACGACGTCGCCCGCCTCCGCTGCCGTCGGTGACGACGACCCGTCCGTGGGCGCCGCGAGCCCGAACGGACTCGTCGTGAACGAGGTCGAGTCGAACGGTGACGACACCGACTGGGTCGAGCTCCGGAACACCTCGTCGGCGGCGATCGACCTGTCCGGGTACGCGTTCCTCGACGACGACAGCTCGCACGAGGCGTACGTCCTGCCCGCCGGTTCGACCATCGGCGCCGGCGGGTACTTCGTCATCGACCAGGTGTCGGCGACCGCTCCCGGCTTCGACTTCGGGCTCGGCGGCGCCGACACCGCCAGGCTCTACGACCCGGCGGGCGACCTCGTGCTGCGGTACTCGTGGACGGCGCACGCCGCGGTGACGTACGGGCGCTGCCCGGACGGGACCGGCGCGCTCGTGGACACCACGGCGTCGACGAAGGGTGCGGCGAACGACTGCTCCTCGCCGGTGCGCATCAACGAGGTGGAGTCCGACGGTGGGACCCCGGGCGACTGGGTCGAGCTGACGAACGTCGGGACGACCACGGTCGACCTCGGTGGGTACGTGTTCCGGGACAGCGACGACACGCACGCGTACACGATCCCGACCGGGACGACCGTCGCACCGGGCGGCTTCACCGTCCTCGACGAGCAGGACTTCGGGTTCGGGCTGGGCAAGGCGGACTCGGCGCGGGTCTTCGATCCTCGTGGCGACGTCGTCGACTCGTACACGTGGAGCGCGCACGCCGCGACGACGTACGGCCGGAACCCCGACGGCACCGGCGCGTTCGCGGAGACCTCGGCGCCGACCAAGGGCGCCGCGAACCGGTTCGCCGGGGTGGTCACCGCCGAGGCGTGGCCCGGTGGTCCGGACGAGCGGGTGCTCGACGACGAGGACACCTTCACCGATGACCTGAGCGGCATCGACTGGACGACCTCGGGTTCGGCCGCCGGGCAGCTCTGGGCCGTGCAGAACGGAGACGGGCTGCTCTACCACCTCGTGTCCGACGGTGAGGGCGGATGGGCGCCCTCGAACGCGGACGGCACGGAACTGCACCACGCCGACGGCTCCGGCACCCCGGATGCCGAGGGCGTCACCGTCACGTCCGACGACCCCGGCGCGGTCTACGTCTCGACCGAGCGGAACAACGACGTGTCGTCCACGAGCCGCCCGGCCGTCCTGCGCTTCGCCACCACCGACGGCTCCCAGTCGACGCTGGACGCCACCGACGAGTGGAACCTCGCGGCGGACTTCCCCGGGCTCGGCGCGAACGCGGGCCTCGAGGGCGTCACCTGGATCCCGGACTCCTGGCTCACCGCGCACGGCTTCGCGGACGAGCACACCGGCGCCGCGTACACGCCGGCGACCTACACCGGACACGGCGACGGGCTGTTCTTCGTCGGTGTCGAGGGCACGGCCAGCGTGTACGCGTACGCCCTGATGTCCGACGGCGCCTTCCAGCGGGTGGCCACGATCGCGACGCCGTTCTCCGTCGTCGCGGACGTCCAGTTCGACCCGACGCTCGACGCACTCTGGGTGGTCTGCGACGACGCGTGCTCCGGCCGGACGGCGCTGTACGAGGTGGCCGACGGGGCCTTCGCGGCGACGACCGTGTACGAGGCGCCGTCGAACGCCGACCGGACGCTGGCGAACGAGGGCTTCGCTATCTCGGGTGTCTGCAGTGGTGGCTCGCGGGCGACCTTCTACGCCGACGACAACGACACGGACGGGTTCTCGCTCCGGACGGGCACCTACCCGTGCGACTCGTCGACGCCGGGCGACGGTGGGATGCCTGGCGACGGTGGCACGACGCCGACCCCGGTCCCGACCCCGACGCCGGGTGGCGGGTCGACGCCCGCCCCGGGCGACACCGCGCCGGGTGGCTCCACCCCCGCAGCGGGCGCCTCGCCCTCGGGTGCGCCCGTTGCACCGTCCGAGTCGTCCCTGACCGAGGCGAACCGCGGCACGCTCACCGCCCCGGCCACGGCACGCGCCGGCGAGACCATCACGATCGACGTCGGTACCCGGTACGCCGGGCAGCAGGTGCACGTCTGGATGTTCTCCACGCCGACGCTGCTCGGGACCGCCACGGTCGCGGCGGACGGAACGGTCACGGCGACCATCCCGGCCGACGCCCCCGCGGGCGAACACCGCATCGTGGTGACCGCCGAGGACGGCACGGTGCTGGGCTGGACCACGATCACGATCGACCCCGTGACCGGCGCGCTGGCGTTCACGGGCGCCGGGGGGCTCGGGGTCGGCGCCGTGGCGGCGTTCCTGCTCCTGGCCGCCGGTGCGGGCGTGCTCGTGCTCCGTCGGCGCCGGGGGACCCCCGCCTCGGAGTGACCCGGTGAGCAGGAATGGTCGGGTTCGTGATGCGGACCCGACCGTTCCTGCTCACGAACGCGCGCCCGCGAGCCCCGACGCCCGCGAGCCCCGACGCCCGCGAGCCACGCGCCCGCGATCGGCCCGCGAGGCCCACGCGCCCGCGGCGGTACGGTCGCATGGTGCACAACGAGATCCTCCGGTACACCGCCTTCGCCGCCGAGCCGGGTGGCGGCAACCCCGCCGGCATCGTGCTCGACGCGGCCGACCTCTCCGACGACGAGATGCTCGCGATCGCGCAGGAGGTCGGGTACCCCGAGACCGCCTTCGTCACCGGGCAGACCCCCACGGGCCCGCGCCTGCGGTACTTCTCGCCGGCGGCCGAGGTCCCGTTCTGCGGCCACGCCACGATCGCCACGGCGGTGGTGCTCGCCGAGCGCGAGGGCCTCGGGCGCCGGGTCTTCACGACCGCCGCGGGGGAGATCGCCCTCGACGCCACGACCGCTCCGGACGGCAGCGTGCAGGTCGCGATGACGAGCGTCCAGCCGGCGTCCCGGCCGCTCGACCCCGACCTCCGCGACCGCCTGTTCGCCCTGCTCGGCCTGACGGTCGACGACGTCGCGGCGGGTTTCCCGGTGCTCGAGTCCTTCGCCGGCAACTGGCACCCGGTGATCGTGCTCGCCGACGTCGAGCTGTTCCACCAGTTCCGCTTCGCCCCGGAGCCCCTCGCGGCTCTCAAGCGCGAGGCCGGCTGGGCGGGGACGGTCACGGTCCTGCACCGCACCGGCGCGCTGGAGTACGAGGCGCGCAACCTCTTCCCGGCCGGCCGGATCACCGAGGACCCGGCGACCGGTTCGGCGGCGGCGTCGACCGGCGCCTACCTGCGCGAGATCGGGGTCGTGCAGCCCGGTGACCGCGTGGTGATCCGGCAGGGCCGGCACGTCGGACGGCCGAGCGTGCTGCTCGTCGACGTCCCGGCGACCGGCGGCATCACGGTGACGGGCGGTGCCACTCCGGTCTGAGCGGTCCGGGAGCGTGACCGAATCGACACGAACCGACTCTTGACACGGATAAGTAAATACGGTGGAGTAATCCTGCGCGCGGGTGACGGAGCCCGCGAACATCCCGTGCAAAGGAGCACCGATGAAACGCCGCACCCGAATCATCGCCGGACTCGCAGCCGTGGCAGTCGCCGCGGTCGGTCTGGCTGGTTGTTCCAGCTCAGGCTCTGCCTCGAGCGACACCATCAAGATCGCGTACCAGAAGTTCGGTGCCTTCCAGCAGCTCGACGCCCAGATGAAGGTCGTCAAGAAGGAGTACGAGAAGGAGAACCCGGGCAAGAAGGTCGAACTCGTGCCGATCCAGGCGCAGGAGAACGACTACTACACGAAGCTCGCGCTCATGAACAAGGCGCCGGCGACCGCACCGGACGTCATGTACGAGGACACCTTCCTCATCAAGGCCGACGCACAGGCCGGCTACCTCCTGCCGCTCGACAAGTACACGGCGAAGTGGAAGGACTGGAGCCAGTTCTACGACAACGCCAAGCAGGCCGGTGAAGGCGTCGACGGCAAGACCTACGGCATCCCGATGGGCACCGACACCCGGGCCCTCTGGTACAACAAGGACATCTTCAAGAAGGTCGGCCTGCCCGTCCCGTGGCAGCCGAAGACCTGGGACGACGTCCTCGCGGCCGCGAAGACCATCAAGGAGAAGGACCCGGGCGTCATCCCGTTCAACGTCTACTCCGGCAAGCCCCAGGGCGAGGCGTCGACGATGCAGGGCTTCGAGATGCTCCTGTACGGCGCGGACGGCTCCGGCAACACGCTCTACAAGGACAAGAAGTGGGTCACCGGCTCGAAGCAGTTCGAGGACTCGCTGCAGTTCATCAAGGACGTCTACCAGGGCGGCCTCGGCCCGACACCGCAGCAGGCACTCGACAGCCAGGTCGGCACCACGATCGCGCAGACGTGGCTCCCCAAGGGCCAGCTCGCGATCGACCTCGACGGGTCGTGGCAGTCGGGGACGTGGCTGAAGTCCGGCACCGCGCCGTGGCCCGAGTGGTCGGACGTGATGGGCCAGGCACCGATGCCGACGCAGAACGGCCAGGAGCCGGGCTACAACTCGATGTCCGGTGGCTGGACCCTCGCGGTCGGCAAGAACTCGAAGAACCCGCAGGCCGCGTTCGACTTCATCTCGACCTTCCTCAACCAGAAGGGCTCGCTGAAGTACGACATCGAGAACAGCCAGATCGCCGTCCGCAAGGACGTCGCCGAGGACCCGACGTACGACGCGTCCAACCCGACGTTCAAGTTCTTCTCCGGGCTCGTGGAGCACACGAACTTCCGCCCGGCGACGAGTGAGTACTCCCAGGTGTCCAACGCCATCCAGGTGGCGATGGAGTCGGTCATGACCGGGCAGCAGACACCGAAGCAGGCGGCCGCCGCGTACGACAAGTCCGTCGAACAGGTGGTCGGCAAGGACAACACCGTCTCCGGCTGACGGGACGGCACCACCTGACGGACTGGAGGCGCGGCTCGCGTCGTGCGCCGCGCCTCCAGTCCGACCCCACCCACCTTCGGAACCCCCTCCGCACCCGGAAGGCAACCACTGTGTCCAGCACCCCCCTCGCGCCGACGTTGTCGGCGCCCGGTGCGCCGAAGCGCACCGATCCGCCGGTCCCGCGCAAGCGGAAGCCGCTGCGGAACGTGGGACGAGCGGTCCCGCTCCTCCCCGCCGTCGTCCTGCTCGTCATCTTCCTGCTCGGCCCGGTCATCTCCTCGTTCTACGGGTCGTTCACCAACTCGGCGCTGACCGGGGTCGGCGCCGCCGACCAGCAGTTCGTCGGCCTGAAGAACTACGTCGAGCTGTTCCAGGACCCGGACTTCCCGAAGTCCGTCATCCTCACCATCGTCTTCCTGCTCGCCTCCGCCGTGGTCGGGCAGAACGTGCTCGGCCTCGCGCTGGCGCTCCTCATGCGCAGTGCCCACAAGGTCGTCCGCGCCGTCGTCGGCACGTTCGTCGTCGCCGCGTGGGTGCTGCCCGAGATCGTGGCGTCGTTCGCGGCCTACGCGTTCTTCAACGACAAGGGGACGCTGAACGAGTTCCTCGCGTCGATCGGCATCAACGGGCCGAACTGGCTCTACACGTACCCGATGCTCGCCGTCATCCTCGCGAACATCTGGCGCGGCACCGCGTTCTCGATGCTCGTGTACTCCGCCGCCGTGCAGGAGGTCCCCGAGGAGATCACCGAGTCCGCCGAGGTCGACGGCGCCACCGGGTGGCAGCGCCTCGTCTACATCACGCTGCCGGTCATCCGTCGGTCGATCTCGACGAACCTCATGCTGACGACGCTGCAGACCCTGTCGGTGTTCACCCTCATCTACGTGATGACCGCCGGCGGCCCCGGGACGGACTCGTCCACGCTGCCGATCCTCGCCTACCAAGAGGCGTTCAAGTTCTCGCAGCTCGGCTTCGGGACGGCGATCGCGACGATCCTGCTCGTGGTCGGCGCGGTGTTCTCGATCATCTACATCAAGGCACTGAAGCCGGAGGTGGACTGATGGCCATCACAGCCCCGTCCCTCGACCAGACCACCACCCGTTCGGTGACCGCCCCGGGCTCGCTGCACATGACCTCCCCGCGGGGTCGGACCATGCGCTGGGTGTCGAACATCGTGCTGCTCGTCATCGCGGTGTGCTTCGCGGTGCCGCTGCTCTGGCTCGTGCTCGCCTCGGTCGACCCCGACGCGTCCCTGTCGGTGAAGGTGCCGTCGCAGTTCACGCTCGACAACTTCACGAAGGTCCTCACCCCGGAGCTGTCGTTCATCCCGCTCGCGAACAGCCTGCTCATCTCCGGCGGCACGGCGCTCGTCACCGTGGTGTTCGCGCTGCTCGCCGCCTACCCGCTGTCCCGCTACAAGCTGCGCGTCAACAAGCCGTTCCTGTACGGGATCCTGTTCGGCACCGGCCTGCCGATCACCGCCATGATGGTGCCGGTCTACGCGCTGTTCGTGTCGCTCAACCTCATCGACAACGTGTGGGGCTGCATCTTCTTCCTCGCCGCCACCTCGCTGCCGATGGCGATCTGGATGGCGAAGAACTTCATGGACTCGGTGCCGATCTCCCTCGAGGAAGCGGCGTGGACCGACGGCGCCTCGATGATGACGACCCTGACGCGCATCGTGATCCCGCTCATGCGCCCGGGCATCGCCGTGGTGTTCATCTTCGTGTTCATCCAGGCCTGGGGGAACTTCTTCGTCCCCTTCGTCCTGCTGCTCTCGCCCGACAAGGTGCCCGCCGCGGTGAGCATCTTCAACTTCTTCGGGCAGTACGGGGCGGTGGCGTACGGGCAGCTCGCGGCCTTCTCGATCATCTACTCCGTGCCCGTCATCGCCCTCTACGTGGTCGTGTCCCGAGGCCTCGGCGGCGGCAACGCCCTCGCCGGCGGCATCAAGGGCTGACACCCGTCCCTGCTGGAAAGGAACCACCTCCATGCACCACGACGAACCCCTCGTCGAAGCCCGCATCGCCCGGCTCGTCCGGGACCGCATCGACCCCGCCGTCCTGCGCCGGTCCGCACCGGTGGAGATCGCCGCCTGGACCGTGCCGGACGAACCGGTCCCGTTCGACGTCGCGGTGGCTGCCGACTACGAGCCGTTCACGGTGGGCGGCTCCTGGGGCGGCCGACCGTGGGGGACCACCTGGTTCCGGATCCGCGGCACCGTGCCGGAGGACTTCGGGACGGCGCCGGGCACCACGGCGGAGCTCCGGGTCGACCTCGGCTTCACGAAGCGCCACCCCGGGTTCCAGGCCGAGGGGCTCGCGTGGCGGCCGGACGGTACGACCGTCAAGGGCATCGAGCCGAAGAACGACACCGTCCCGCTCGAGGTCGGTCCCGGTGAGTCCTTCGAGCTCTACGTCGAGGCCGCGGCGAACCCGGACATCGGCGGCGACTCGTTCCAGGGGGCGACCCCGCTCGGGTCGCGCTCCACGGCCGGGACGAAGCCGATCTACAAGGTGAAGGCGCTCGAGATCGTCGAGCGGGACGACACCGTGTGGGAGCTCCAGCAGGACTTCTGGGTCCTCCGCGGCCTGATGGCCGAGCTGCCCACCGACGGCACCCGCGGCGCGGACGTCCTGCGCGTGCTCGAGCGCGCCGCCGACGCCCTCGACCCGGACGACGTCGCCGGGACGGCCGCCGACGCACGAGCGGTCCTCGCGCCCGTCCTCGCCGTGCCGGCCAGCGCTGCCGCGCACCGGGCGATCGCCGTCGGCCACGCGCACATCGACTCGGCGTGGCTCTGGCCGGTGCGCGAGACCATCCGGAAGTGCGCCCGCACCTTCTCGAACGTGCTCGACCTGATGGACCGCGACCCCGACTTCACGTTCGCCTGCTCCTCGGCGCAGCAGTACGCCTGGATCCGGGACGGCTACCCGTCGATCTGGGCCCGCATCAAGCAACGGGTCGCCGAGGGCCGGTGGATCCCGGTCGGCGGCATGTGGGTCGAGTCGGACACGAACCTGCCCGGCGGCGAGGCCCTCGCGCGGCAGTTCGTCGCCGGCAAGCGGTTCTTCCTCGAGGAGTTCGGCATCGACACCCCCGAGGCGTGGCTCCCGGACTCGTTCGGGTACTCCGGAGCCCTGCCGCAGATCGTCCGCGCCGCCGGCTCGAAGTGGTTCGTCACGCAGAAGCCCTCGTGGAACGAGACGAACGTCATCCCGCACACCTCGTTCCACTGGGAGGGCATCGACGGCTCCCGGGTCCTCACGCACCTGCCCCCGGCCGACACCTACAACTCGGACGTCTCGCCCGCCGACCTGCACCGCGGCGAACGGCAGAACAAGGAGCGCGGCGTCGCGAACACCTCGATGCTGCTCTACGGCTTCGGCGACGGCGGTGGCGGTCCCACCCGCGAGATGGTCGCCGCTGCCCGACGCCAGCACGACCTCGACGGTTCCCCGCGGGTCGACCTCGGCACTCCGGCGCAGGTCTTCGAGGCGATCGAGGCCGCACTGCCGACGCCGGCGGTGTGGTCGGGCGAGATGTACCTCGAGTTCCACCGCGGCACCTACACGTCCCAGATCCGCACGAAGCAGGGCAACCGGCGCTCCGAGCACCTGCTCCGCGAGGCCGAGCTCTGGGCGTCCACCGCTGCCGTCCGACTCGGGCTCGACTACCCGTACGAGGAGCTCGAGCAGGCGTGGCACACCGTGCTCCTGCAGCAGTTCCACGACATCCTGCCCGGCTCCTCGATCGCCTGGGTCTACGAGAACGCCGAGGCGAACTACGCCGAGGTCGCCCGTGTGCTCGAGGGCCTGATCGGCAACGCCACGTCGGCGCTCGCGAACGGCGGTGCCGCGGCGCTCGCCGGGGTCGGTGCGTCGTCCACCGCCCGGGCCGGCGGTGGGAGCGCCCTGCTGGACGCACCGTCGGGGGCGGACGCCGTCGGCGGCAGCGGCTCGACCGGGAACGTCGTGCGCTTCAACGCCTCGCCGGTCGCGGCTGGAGGCGCAACCGCCCTGGGTGGTTCGCTGGGCGACGAACCGCGAGCCGTGCCTCCCGTCCGGAACGGCGACCGCTTCGTGATCGACACCGGCGTCGTCACGGCGACCATCGACGCGGCCGGTCACGTCGTGTCCCTCGTCGACCACGCGTCCGGACGCGACGCCGTCGCCCCGGGTGCGGCCGCCGCGGAGTACACCGTGTTCCGTGACACCCCGAACCAGTGGGAGGCGTGGGACATCGACCGCGCCTACCAGCGCAGCGGCACGGTGCTGGAGGCGTCCTCGGTCGAGGTGTCCGGCGACGACCTCGTCGTCCAGCGGTCCTTCGGGTCGTCGTCGATCACCACCCGGTACTCCGCCGTCGCCGGCCAGTCCGAGCTGACGATCGTGACCGAGGTCGACTGGCACGAGCGCCAGAAGCTCCTCAAGCTCGCGTTCCCGCTCGACGTCCGTGCGGCCTCGGCCTCGAGCGAGATCCAGTTCGGCCACATCGACCGACCGACCCACCAGAACACCTCGTGGGACATGGCCCGCTTCGAGACGAGCGCCCACCGCTGGGTGCACGTCGCCGAGCCGGGGTTCGGCGTCGCCGTCGCGAACGACTCCACCTACGGACACGACATCACCCGGAGCACCCGGGCCGACGGCGGCACCACGACGCTCGTCCGGGAGTCGCTGCTGCGGGCCCCGACGTTCCCGGACCCGCACGCCGACCAGGGGCACCACGTGTTCCGGACGGTGCTGCGGGTGGGTGCCTCGGTGCTCGACGCCGCCGATGCCGGGTACCGGCTCAACCTGCCGGTGCGCACGGTGGAGGGGACGACCACGGTCGACCCGCTCGTGACGGTGTCGTCGCCGCAGGTGTTCGTCGAGGCGGTGAAGCTCGCCGAGGACCGCTCCGGCGACGTCGTCGTGCGGCTCTACGAGGCGTCGGGCGGTCGCGCGGCCGACGTCGGCGTCGACTTCGGGTTCGACGTCGCCGGGGTGGCGGCGGTGGACCTGCTGGAACGCCCGCTGGGGGACTCGTGGGAGTCGGGGGAGCCGGTCGTGCTCACGCTCCGGCCCTTCGAGATCGTGACCCTCCGGGTGCGTCGGGCCTGAGGCAGCGGGCTCGCGCGCGAAGGACCGCGGCGCCGGACGGGACACGGGTGCGTTCCGTCCGGCGCCGTGCTGCGGGTTGGCCTGGTCGTTCCGGGCGTAGGTGGTCGAATCGGGCGTACCTGGTCGAAAGATCTGACCAGGTACGCCCGATTCCGTCAGGGATCGCGTCCGTCCTGGGAAAGAACGTTGGTCCTCCACAACAGCGTGGGCCTGGAGGCGCGTCAACAGTTGACGAGATCGGACCGCTTTGCGCGTGGCTGGCGGGCATCGTCTCGTCCATGAACGAACCGCTGCCCATCCTGCGGGCCTCCGCCACGCGCGAAGCTCACGGTGCCGGGCGTCCGCACGGTGCTCCGCGTCGAGTGGCGCGAGCTGTTCGACCTCGACGCGCTGGCACTCCGGTTCCGTGCCGCCGGCCTCCCGTGTGCGGTCCGACCGGTGCGGAGCGCTCGACACCCCGCGACGACGCCGATGCGGTGAGTCGGCTCAGTGCGGCCTGGTTAGCGTGGCCGCATGGCAGTGCAGGAGATCTGGCTCGTCCGTCACGGTGAATCGGTCGCCAACGTCGCCGCGGCGCGCGCCGAGGCAGCGGGCGAGGACCTGATCGACGTGCCCTACCGTGACGCCGACGTCCCGCTGAGCCCCCTCGGCGAGGACCAGTCCCGGTCCCTCGGACAGGAACTCGTCGATCGGGTCATCGACGACGTCCCCGTGGCGCTGTGGGTGTCGCCGTACCTGCGCGCACAGCAGACGATCGAGATCGCGCTGGCCGCCGCCGGACAGACCGAGCCTCCGAAGCGCGTGGACGAGCGCCTCCGCGACCGCGAGCTCGGGGTCCTCGACCTGCACACCCTGCAGGGCGTCCGGAACCGTCACCCGGACGAGGAACGCCGTCGACAGTGGCTCGGCAAGTTCTACCACCGTCCGGCGGGCGGTGAGTCCTGGGCAGACGTGATGCTCCGGCTCCGCTCCGCCCTCGCCGACGTCGAGCGCCTCGAGGGCACCGAACGCCTCGTCATCGCTGCGCACGACGCCGTGGTCATGATGGTCGTCGCGGTGTGCCTCGACCTCGACGAACCAGCCCTGATGGACTTCGCGCGGACCCACGCGCTCGCGAACGCCTCGCTCACACGAGTCCGGCGCGAGCACGCCGGGGCGCCGTGGATGCTCGAGGAGTTCTCGTCGGTCGAACACCTCGATGACGACGAGGTCACCGCACACACCGGCAGGAAGGACGACGAAGATGTCCGTTGAACCCGTCACTCCGAACTTCCTGCGGGATTGGCCGCTCCCCGACGCAGGCGCCGGCAAGTACGGCCGCGGGCAGGTGCTCGTCATCGGCGGCGCCGCCCGTACACCGGGCGCGGCGATGCTCTCGGCGCTCGCCGCACTGCGGGTCGGTGCAGGTCGGCTCACGCTGGCGGTCGGCAGGAGCATCGCGAACGAAGTCGCCGTCGCGGTCCCCGAGTCCGGTGTCGAACCCCTCGACGAGGACCCGGACGGACACATCGCCGTCGGCGCGATCGAGGGGATCGAGGAGCCCGCTGCGAGCGCCGACGCTGTCTTGATCGGCCCGGGGCTCGATGCGCCGGACGGGACCCGTGACCTCGTCGCCGGGCTCGCGGACGCGGTCGGAGCCCGGACGACGGTGGTGCTCGACGCCTTCGCTCTCGGCGTGGCCGTCGATGTCCGGGACCGACTGGCGCCCCTGCGCGGCCGCCTGGTGATGACGCCCAACTCCGGCGAGGCCGAGCGGTTGCTCGGGCGCGACGGCAGCGGAGACGACGTGGCCGATGCGATGGTCATCGCCCAGCGGTTCGGTGCGGTCGTGGCCCTCGGCGACGCCATCGCGACACCGAACGGGCGCAGCTGGCTGAAGGGCACCGGTTCCGGCGGGCTCGGGACGAGCGGGAGCGGGGACGTCCTGTCGGGGGCGGTCACCGGTCTGCTCGCTCGCGGTGCCGATCCGGCGCAGGCAGTGGCGTGGGCGTCGTACGTGCACGCGGCGGCTGGCGACCGCCTCGCCGTGCAGGTCGGGCCGCTCGGCTACCTGGCGAGCGAGCTCGTGACGGAGATCCCGCGCGTGCTGGTGGAGCTCGGCGCGTAACGAACGCGGTACATGGTGCTTTCGGGCGTACCTGCCCGAAACTTCCGACCAGGTACGCCCGAAACGGTCAGGTACGCCCCGGCGCCTACCCGCGCAGGGACTCGACGGCCTTCGCGATCCGACGCGCGCGGGTCTCCGGCGCCTTCGCCTGCACGACCGGGTCGGCGAGGGCCCGCTGCCGCGAGTTCGACAGCGTGTCGAAGGCCGCTCGGACCCCGGCGTCCTGCAGTGCCGACGCGAGGTCCTCCGGCAGGTCGACGACGCGGGGCAGCGTGTCGACCTCGATCGTGACCTCGACGGTGTCGCCGGCCGCGACCCCGGAGGCGGCACGGTGCTCCGCCGACAGCGGGACGAGGGACTGCTCGTCCATCACGCCGATCGACGACCGGTACGTGTAGGCGCCGTTCAGGGTGACCACGACGGGTGGGCGGCGCCCCGCGCCCAGCGCGTCGACGACGTCGGACGGGACCGGCAGACCGGTCGCCGTCTTCCGCGCCTGCAGGACGGTCGTCGTGAACTGCATCCGTGCCTCCTGGACTGAACCGGGCTGACCCGGCCGGCCCGATGCGGGCCGACGCCGGTGCCGGCGCCTGTGCCGACAAGCGAAACCGTACAGGCGAACCCGCTGTTCCGCAGCCGTTCACCGCCGCAGCACTGGCCGGAAACCGGACGCGTCCACGATCGTCCAGGACCCGGACCCCGGTCCACCCCGACGCACCACAGCACCCGAAAGGCACACCCCGTGCAGCACAAGCGCACCCTCGCCGGCATCGCCCTGGCCGCCGCCGCCATCGTCACCCTCGCCGGCTGCTCGGCCACGAGCTCCGCCAGCACGACCAAGGACGACACCGACTGGAAGACCGCCACGAGCGCCGAGTCCGCCGGTGGCATGGACGCCCTCGTGAAGGCCGCCAAGGCGGAGGGGCAGCTCAACGTCATCGCGCTGCCGCCGTCGTGGGCCAACTACGGCAAGATCATCGACGGCTTCACCAAGAAGTACGGCATCAAGATCACCTCCGCGAACCCGAACGGCTCGAGCGCCGACGAGGTCGCCGCAGTGAAGTCGCAGAAGGGCCAGTCGACGGCACCGGACGTGCTCGACCTCGGCAACGCCGTGCTGCAGCAGAACCTCGACCTGCTGACCGACTACAAGGTCGCGAACTGGAGCGACATCCCCTCGGACCTCAAGGACGAGGACGGCGCCTGGACCCGCGACTACACGGGCCTGATGTCGATCGGCTACGACTCGTCGAAGATCACGGACGCCCCGAAGGACCTGGACGACCTGCTCGGCTCCGAGTACAAGGGCAAGGTCTCGATCGCAGGCGACCCGACGCAGGCGAACCAGGCCGCGTCGGCCGTGTACCTCGCGGCGCTCGAGAACGGCGGCTCGGCCGACGACATCACGAAGGGCGTCGACTACTTCGGCAAGCTGAAGCAGGCGGGCAACTTCCAGAACGTGCTGCCGTCGCAGGCGACCGTCGCCTCGGGCGAGACGCCCGTCGTGATCCAGTGGTCCTACAACAACCTCGCGTGGGGTCCGGCGGCCGGCGCGAGCGGGAACAAGAACTGGAAGACCGTCGTCCCCGAGGGCCAGGCCCTCGGCTCGTACTACTCGCAGGCGATCAACAAGGACGCCCCGCACCCCGCGGCCGCGCGTCTCTGGCAGGAGTACATCGCCAGCCCGGACGTGCAGAACCTGTACCTCCAGGCCGGCGCCTTCCCGTCCACCCTCGCCGCGCTCGAGAAGTCGGGCAAGGTCGACCAGGACGCCCTCGACGCCGCCGGTGGCGCGCCGAAGGACTACGTCGAGCTGACCGACGAGCAGGTCACCGCCGCGGCGAAGGTGCTGTCGGCGAAGTGGGCCTCGACGATGGGCTCCTGAGCAGCATGACCACCGCATCGGCACCGGGGGTGCCCGCCTCAGCGGCGGGCACCACCGCATCGGCACCGGTCGCCGGGGCGACGCTCGTCACGAGCGAGCAGCCGGCCGATGCCACCGCCCGCCGCGTCGCCGGACCCCGTGTCCGGCGCCGCGGCGGCATCGCGTGGCTCGGCCTCACCCCGTTCGCCGCCTACGTCCTGCTGTTCCTGGCCGTCCCCGCGGTGGTCGCGATCGGCAGCGGCTTCTTCACGAGCGACGGCGCGTTCACGTTCGCCAACCTCGCCGCGTTCGCCGACCCGTCGGTCATCCGTGCCTTCGGCGGCTCGTTCGCCCTGTCGGCCGTGTCCGCCGTGATCGGTGCCGTCGTCGGGGCGATCGTGTGCTGGGCGCTCGCCGCGCTCCGTCCCGACGGGCTCGTCCGGTCCGTGATCGACTCCGCCGCGAGCGTCCTCGCCCAGTTCGGCGGCGTCATGCTCGCGTTCGCGTTCATCGCCACGATCGGCGCGCAGGGCCTCGTCACGACGTGGTTGGTGTCCGTCTTCCACATCGACCTCAACGCCGAGGGCACCTTCCTCTACACGGTCCCCGGGCTCGTCATCCCCTACGTCTACTTCCAGGTGCCGCTGATGGTCCTCACGTTCATGCCCGCCCTCGAAGGCGTCAAGACCCAGTGGGGCGAAGCCGCCGCCACCCTCGGCGCCTCCCGCGCGACGTACTGGCGCCGCATCGGCCTGCCCGTGCTCGCGCCGGCGTTCTGGGGATCGCTGCTGCTCCTCTTCGCGAACGGGTTCTCGTCGTTCGCCACCGCGGCGGCCCTGATCTCCCAGGGCGGGATCGTGCCGCTCACCATCCGCACGCAGCTCACGAGCGAGACGATCATCGGACTGCAGAACGTCGCCGGTGTGCTCGCCTTCGGCATGGTCGTCGTGATGGCGGTCGTGATGGGCGCGTACTCGCTGCTGCAGCGCCGGGCGTCGAGGTGGCAGCGATGAGCGCGGCTGCCCCAGTGCGTCCGTCGCGTGGGTCGCGCCCGTCGCGCTCGTCGTCTCGTCGTCGGCCAGGAGGCGCGGCTCGCCCCGGCCGCTTCGGCGCGGCCCCGTCACGGGTCACCGCCGCGATCGTGCTCGTCGTGGTCGGCCTCGTGTTCGCCGTCCCGCTCGTCGCCCTCGCGCAGTTCACCTTCCGCCAGGGGACGGACGGCAGCCTGACGCTCGCGCACTACGGCGCACTCGTCGACCCGGTGAACGCCGCGACCTACCAGCCGGTGTTCGACGGCCTCGGGGCATCCCTGCTCATCGCGCTCATCACCGTGGGGATCGTGCTGCTCGTCCTGCTGCCGGCCCAGATCATCACGGCCCTGCGGTACCCGCGGCTCCGTCGGGTCCTCGAGTTCGTGTGCATCGTGCCGATCACCGTCCCCGTGGTCGTCCTCGTCGTCGGGTTCATCCCCGTGTACCAGGTCGTCGCCCAGGTCTTCGGCTCGGGCGCGTGGACCCTGTCGTTCGCGATCGGCATCGTCTCGCTGCCCTTCGCGTTCCGACCGATCGCCGCGGCCATCACCGCGATGGACATGGCCGTGCTCTCCGAGGCCGCCCGGTCGCTCGGCGCGTCGTGGTGGACCGTCACGTGGCGGGTGCTCCTGCCGAACCTCCGCCGCGGCATCACCGCCGCCTGCTTCCTGACCATCACGGTCGTCCTCGGCGAGTACACCCTCGCCTCGTTCCTCTCCCGCACGACGTTCCAGACGGCGCTCCTGCTCGTGCAGTCGACCGACCCCTACGTCGCCGCGATCTTCTCGCTGGGCGCACTCGTCTTCGGATTCGTGCTGCTCGTCGTCATCGGCCGGGTCGGCTCCCGCCGTCGCCGTGCCCCGAAGGAGTCCGCATGACCGTCACCGCCCCCGCCGCCCCGGCATCGCTCGCCACCGACGGCGCGACCGTCGAGCTGCACGGCGTCGAGAAGCACTACGGCGCGCACCGTGCCCTCGCCGGCCTGTCGCTCCGCATCGAACCCGGGGAGTTCGTGTCGCTGCTCGGGCCCTCGGGCTGCGGCAAGACGACCGCGCTCCGGGCGCTCGCCGGCCTCGAGGCCATCGACGCCGGCTCCATCCGCATCGACGGCGTCGACGTCGCGGGCACCCCGGTGGACAAGCGGGACATCGGCATGGTGTTCCAGCAGTACTCGCTGTTCCCGCACATGACCGTGCGGCAGAACGTCGCGTTCGGCCTGGAGATGCGCCGGGTCCCCGCCGCCGCGCGCCGCGAGCAGGTCATCGACGCGCTCGACATGGTGCACCTCGCCGAGTTCGCCGACCGCTACCCGCACCAGCTCTCCGGCGGCCAGCAGCAGCGCGTCGCCCTCGCCCGGGCCCTGGTCACCCGGCCCCGTGTGCTCCTGCTCGACGAGCCGCTGTCCGCGCTCGACGCCAAGGTGCGCGTGTCCCTCCGCGACGAGATCCGCCGCATCCAGAGCGACCTCGGCATCACGACCGTGTTCGTCACCCACGACCAGGAGGAGGCACTCGCCGTCTCGGACCGCATCGCGGTGATGAACGCCGGCGACATCGAGCAGATCGGCACGCCCGAGGAGCTCTACCGGTCCCCGTCCTCGGCGTTCACGGCGGACTTCGTCGGGCAGTCGAACCGGCTCCGCGGGGACCTGCGCGGGGGTGACGTGTTCGTCTACGGGTTCAGCGTCCCGGCGCTCGACGCCTCGGTGCCGGACGGCCCGGTGCTCGCCTACGTCCGCCCGGAGGACGTCGCCTTCGCCTCGGAGGGCGTCACCGGCACGGTCGTGGCCTCGAGCTTCCTCGGGTCGATCCGGCGCACCACGGTCCGGCTCGACGACGACACCGTGGTGACGGTGCAGCACGAGGTCGGCGACCGTCGTGCGGCCGGCGAGTCCGTCGCCGTGCGCCTGCTCGGAGCGCCCGTGGCGGTCGCCCCGCTCGCGTAGCCGCGAACTGCCGGACGGGAGGCGCGGTGCGGGCCCGCACCGCGCCTCCCGTCCTGTCCCGTCGGGTCAGCGCTGGAAGCGCGTGGCCGGGTCGTCGGACAGGGCCGCCTCGATCCGCGCCCGCATGGTCGCGGGCATCTCCGGCAGCGCGTCGAGCCGCGCCCAGAAGGCCTCGGTGTTCTCACCGTCGGCGGGGAAGGGCTCCCCGGAGACGTACCGGCAGGCGAACACCAGGTCGAGGTACTGCGCCCGGTCACCGTTCGGGTACGTCATCTCCGGCAGCACCTGCACCCACGCGAGGCGCTCGGCGACGGCGACGACGTCGGCTTCCTCGAGGACCTCGCGTTCGGCGGCGACCGCGGGTTCCTCGCCGGGGTCGACGATGCCGGTGACCGGCGTGAACGCGTGGTTGTCGGCCCGGCGGACGACGAGGAGCTCACGGTCCTGACCCTCGCCGCGCGTCACGACGGCGGTGACCCCGGTGAGCCAGAGCGGCTCGTTCCCGATCTTCGAGCGGAGGGACAGGACGAAGTCAGGCGTGGGCATGCCGCCACGCTACCGACACGGGACCCTGTCGCAGACTGGTCATGACCAGTAGGCTGTCCCCGTGGAGATCATCATCCTGCCCACGCCGGCTGAGGTCGGTCGCGTCGCCGCGGCCAAGATCGCCTCCGTCGTCGCGAAGAAGCCGTCCGCCGTCATCGGTGTCGCCACCGGGTCCAGCCCGCAGGGCATCTACGCCGACCTGCAGCGTCGTGTCGACGCGGGGGAGATCTCGTTCGCCGAGGCCCGCGCGTTCGCCCTCGACGAGTACGTCGGCATCCCGCTCGAGCACCCCGAGTCGTACGCCTCGGTGATCCAGCGCGACGTCATCGAGCCGCTCGGGTTCGAGCCCTCCCGCGTGCGGGTCCCGGACGGCCGCGCGTCCGACCTCGAGTTCGCGGCGAAGGAATACGACGCCGCGATCCGTGCCGCCGGCGGGGTCGACGTGCAGATCCTCGGGATCGGCGCGAACGGGCACATCGGGTTCAACGAGCCGACGTCGTCGTTCGCGTCCCGCACGCGCATCAAGACCCTCGCCCCGTCCACGCGCGAGGCCAACGCCCGCTTCTTCGACAGCCTCGACCAGGTCCCGACGCACTGCATGACGCAGGGGCTCGGCACCATCCTCGAGGCCCGTGAGCTCGTCCTCGTCGCCCAGGGCTCGTCGAAGGCCGACGCCGTGGCCGCCGCTGTCGAGGGGCCGCTGTCGTCGTTCGTCCCCGGGTCCGCGCTGCAGCTGCACGAGCACGCCACCGTCGTCGTCGACGAGGAAGCCGCGGCGGGCCTCAAGCTCGCCGACTACTACACGTACACGTACGCGAACAAGCCGGCCTGGCAGCTGTTCGAGTAGGGCCGCGGATCAGCCGCCCGCACGTCGTTCGAACGCGGTGTGCAGGCGGCTGAGCCCGTCGTCGAGCGTCTCCGCCGAGCACCCGAAGTTGAGTCGCGCGAACCCGACCCCCTGGCGCCCGAAGTCCGGTCCGCTGCCGAGCGCGACCTTCGCCTCGTCGACGAGCAGGGCTGCGGGGTCGTCACCCCACGGGAGCGCCCGCAGGTCGAGCCACGCCAGGTAGGACGCCTGCGGCTGCCGGTACCCGGTGCCGGGCAGCACGTCACCGAGTCGCTCGGCCAGGGTGCGGCGGTTCGCGGCGAGCTCGGTCAGCAGCGACGCGAGCCAGGGTCCGCCCTCGCTGAACGCCGCCACGCTCGCGGTGTACCCGAGGATCCCGGTGCGCTCCACGACCTCGCCGGGCATGCCGTCGAACCGGGCGCGGGCGCGGTCGGAGGCGCCGACCATCAGGGCGCACTTCGTCCCCGCGAGGTTCCACGCCTTGCTCGCGCTCGTCAGGGTGACCCCGAGCTCCGCTGCCTCGGGGCACGAGTCGAGGAAGGGCGTGAACGTCGCGTCCGCGTGCACGAGCGGCGCGTGGATCTCGTCCGAGACGACCACGGCGTCCCACTCGGCGGCGAGTCGGGCGAGGGCGGCGAGGTCCTCCCGGGTGTGGACGAGTCCGAGGGGGTTGTGCGGGTTGCAGAGCAGCACCGTCCGGGCTCCGTCCGCGAACGCCCGGCCGATCCCGTCGAGGTCCATCCGCCACCCGGCCGTGGTGTCGAACGGGTCCGCGGTGCCCTCGGGTGCGAGCAGCGGGACCTCGGTCACGGAGCCGCCGGCCTCGGCGACGTACTCCCAGAACGGCGGGTACACGGGCGGCATGATGACGACCTGGTCCCCGGGCTCGATGACCCGGCGGAGCGTCTCCACCGCAGCCACCGAGACGTCCGTGGTGGTCCGCACGAGGTCCGGGTCGAGGCGCCACGACCAGCGGGCCTCGGCGAAGTCGGCGAACGCCTCGGGGAGCGCCCGGCCGTGCCCGACGTACCCGGTGTCGCCGTTCGTGACCGCGGCCACGAGGGCGTCCCGCACGGGTTCGGCGAGCATGCTGTCCATCTCGGCGACGAACATCGGCAGCACGTCCGGCGGGTAGGCCGTGTACTTCTCGCTGGTGCGGGTGCGGTGCGCATCGAAGAGGGAGACCATGACGCTCATGGGCCCATCCTCGCAGCGGAGGGTGTGATCTGGACCTCAGTCGACGTCGGCGAGGGTGTACGGTCCGCTCGCGCCCGCGAAGGACACCACCTGCGCCCGGACGCCGACATCGGCCTGCATGCGTGCTGCTGTGCGGAGTCCCAGTGCTCGGGTCCCCGCGTCACCGAACGGACCCCCGGCCCGCTCGGTCAGCGCGCGCCACCCGACGATCGCGCGTTCGGTGCCCTCGCGGAGCCCGGCGGCGCGCGCGGACATGATCTCGGCGCGGCGGCGGCCGTTCCAGGACTCGACCTCGGTGCCGACGCGGTCGGCGGGCGCCACCACGACGGGGTGCGCGACCGGGAAGGTGTCGATCCCGCCGCCGGCACCGCACCAGACGTGGACGTCGTCACCGACTTCGAGCTGCACCCTGCTCGCGAGCGTGAACGCGTCGACCCGGTGGGCGTCACGGACGGCGGCCGAGGGCCACTCGAACGACGTCCCGCTCAGCGCGTCGAACACGTCGTTCCACGCCTCGAGGTCGTGCCGCAGGGCAGCGCTGAGGCCGAGGCCGTCCGCGCCCGCGTCCACGAGACCGACGTCCTCGGAGGATCCGCGGTACCAGAGCGGCGAGTCCCCGACGCCGTACTCGGCCATCACGAGGACGATCGCCCGCGGTGGGCGACGTCGACCGCCCGGCGTGTGCTCGTCCCCGTGCTGCATGGCGTCCATCCAAGCAGGCGCGGGCGGGACGACCGCTCGACGTGAACAGCAGGGGAGCGCTCGGTGACCGATCGCGCGTCCCCCGTCCGAGGGGTCTAGCGTCGCGGGCGTGAACCGTTCCCGCGTGCACCGTCGCCCGCTCCTCCGCCCGCTGCCGCTCGCCGCGGTGGCCACGATCACCGCGCTGCTCGGGACGGGGATGGTCGCCGCACCGGCGGTCGCCTCGCCGTCCGGGCAGGCAGGGCAGGCGGCCCGGACCGTCTCCGACCCCGCCCGGTACGTCGACCCGTTCATCGGCACGAGCGGCGACGGCAACACCTGGCCCGGCGCGACCGCCCCGTTCGGCATGCTCCAGTGGAGCCCCACCGGCACCGCGGGCGACCAGACCTCGACCCCGGTCGCGAACGGCTACTCGTACGACGTCGACCGACTGCGGGGGTTCAGTCTGACGCACCTGAACGGTGCCGGCTGCGCGCCGGGGGCCGCCGGTGACGTGCCGATCATGCCCGTCACCACACCGGTCACGACCTCGCCGTCGGCGGACTCCACCGACGCGGTCTACGCCGCCGGGTACTCGCACGACGACGAGTCCGCGAGCCCCGGCCGTTACACGGTCCGCCTCGACAACGGCGTCCGAACCGACCTCGCCGTCACCACCCGAGCCGGCGTCGGCGAGTTCGCGTTCCCGGCAGGCAAGGACGCGAACCTGCTCTTCCGTACGTCGAACTCGATCAACGGCAGCGAGGCGGCGACCACCCGCGTCGACGCACGGACTCGCACGGTCAGCGGCAGCGTCCTGACCGGCGGCTTCTGCAGCCGCCGTGCGAACGGGGGCGGGGCCACCAACCCCGACCGCCGCAGCTACTACCGCCTGTTCTTCACGGCGACCTTCGACCGGGCGTTCACGAGCACCGGCACCTGGCAGGACGGCACGGTCCGGCCAGGAGGCACGTCCTCCTCCGGCGGGGAGGGCTACCTCACCGGCGCCGACCGTGCCGGACGCGGCTCCGGCGCGTGGGTCGGCTTCGAAGCGCGTCGCGGTGCGACGGTGCACGCGAAGATCGGCATCTCGTACGTGAGCGCGGCAGGAGCCGTCGCGAACCGCGACGGCGAGGTGACCCCGCGCTCGACCGTCGCCAGCGTGGCGGCCGGCACCCGCGCCTCCTGGAACCGCGAACTGTCGCGCCTGCGCGTCGGTGGCGGCACGGCGGACCGGACCACCCAGCTCTACACGTCCGTGTACCACGCGCTCATGCAGCCGAACACGCTGAACGACCGCGACGGCCGCTACCTCGGGCCGGACCAGCGGGTGCACCGGATGGACCGGGGACACCGGGCCGTCTACGGCACGTACTCCGGGTGGGACCAGTACCGGGCGCAGATCCAGCTGCTCGCCCTGCTGCGACCGGACGTCGCCGGGGACATGGCGCAGTCGATGCTGCGGTTCGCCGAGCAGAACGGCGGGGTGTGGGACCGGTGGCTCCACCTCGGTGCCCCGACCCACGTGATGACGGGCGACCCCTCGGCCGCGACCCTCGCCACCTGGTACGCCATGGGTGTGCGGAACTTCGACGTGCGCGCCGCCTACGCCTCGCTGAAGCAGCAGGCGACGGTCGAGAACGCCGACGCCGAGAGCGACGTCGGCTGCCCGGGTCAGTGCCTGGCGCAGCGGCCGGCCCTCGACGAGTACCTGCAGCGGCACTACGCGGCGAACGACGACTGCTCGTGCTGGGGTGGCGCTGCGGAGACCCTCGAGGACTCGATCTCCGACAGTGCGCTCGGGTACTGGGCCTCGTCGCTGGGGCTGCGCTCGGACGCCCGGATGTTCGCGGAGCGCGGGACCTACTGGAAGAACACGTTCAACCCGGCCGTCGGCTACCAGGCCGCTCGCCAGGCCGACGGATCGTGGACACCGGACTGGTCGCCCTCGACCGGCACCGGGTTCGCGCAGGGGACGAGTGCGCAGTACACGTGGCTCGTGCCGCAGGACGTGCACGGGCTGTCGACCGCGCTGGGCGGTGACGTTGCCGCTGCCGCTCGCTTGGACACCTTCTTCCACGACAGCTCCGGCGCGTTCGCGGTGACCGGTGGTGATCCCACCAAGTTCGACCCGACCAACGAGCCCGACATCCACACGCCGTGGATGTACAACGCGCTCGGCAAGCCGTGGAAGACGCAGGAGACCGTGCGTCGGGTCGTCGACGACGCCTACACGACCGGGCCGAGCGGCTTGCCGGGCAACGACGACCTCGGCACGATGAGCGCCTGGTACGTCTTCGCGTCGATCGGGTTGTTCCCGCAGACGCCGGGGCGGGCGGAGATGCTCATCGGGAGCCCGACGTTCAGCACGGTCGACATCCGGCGGTCGAGCGGGGAGCGGATCGTCGTCCGGTCCTCCGGCACGGAGCCGTACGTCCACGGTGCACGTCTGGACGGCCGGACGCTCGAGAAGTCGTGGGTGCCGGCGTCGTTCGTGACCCGCGGTGGGACGCTGTCGCTGCGGGTCGGGGACACGGCGGACACGTCGTGGGCGAGCGGGGCGCGGGGGCGGCCGGTCGACCGGTAGGCGCCGCGGCGCGTCAGCGCAGCTCGCGCCCCGCGCCCCACACCCGCTGGACCTCGAACGACGGCGACAACGCCACGAGGTCGGCGGCGTACCCCGGCGCGAGCCGACCCAGCCGGTCGCCGAGCCCCAGCGCCGCCGCCGGCACGCTGGTCAGCGCCGCCACGGCGTCCGGCAGCGTCTGTCCCGCGAGGGTCACGGCGTTCCGCAGCGCCACGTCCTGCGTCAGCGTCGACCCCGCGATGGTGTCCGTCCCCGCCACGTGCGCGATCCCGTCGGTGACGGTCACGGCAAGCGACCCGAGCGTGTAGGAGCCGTCGGCCGCACCGGCAGCGCCCATGGCGTCGGTGATGAGGGCGACCCGACCCGGCGCCGCCCGCAGCAGCATCGACGCCACGGACGGGTGCACGTGCACGCCGTCGAGGATGAGCTCGAGCGTCACGCGGTCGTCGGCCACGGCGGCCGCGATCGGCCCGGGAGCCCGGTGGTGGATGCCCGGCATGGCGTTGAACGCGTGCGTGAGCATGGTCGCGCCGGCGTCGAACGCTGCCCGGGCCTGGTCGTACGTGCCGACGGTGTGGCCCACGGCGACGGTGACGCCCGCGGCGACGAACCGTTCGGTCGCGTCGAGGGCGCCGGCGAGCTCCGGCGCGATGGTGACCTGGCGGACGACGCCCTCGCCGGCCTCGAGCAGTTCCGCGACCGGACCGGGCGCCGGGTCGATCAGGAACGACTCGTTGTGGGCGCCCTTGTTGTGCGGGGAGAGGAACGGCCCCTCGAGGTGGACGCCGAGCACGAGCGGGTCGTCGGCCATCACCGTGCGGATGCGGTCGAGCGAGGCGGTCAGCGCGGGCACCGGGTTCGCGACGAGGGACAGGACCGAGCGGGTCGTGCCGTGCGACCGGTGGACCTCGAGGGCGGCCGCGATCGAGTCGTCCTCGTACGCGGTGCCGCCGCCGCCGTGGCCGTGCAGGTCGATGAAGCCGGGCGTCAGGACGGCGTCGCCGAGGTCCACGACCTCGTGCACCGAGGTCGCCGCCGGTGCCTCGGGGCCGGAGCCGACCGCGTGGATCGTGTCACCGACGACGAGGACCCAGCCGTCCGCCGTGGAGCCGGCCGCGTCGACCACGTGGGTCGACCGGATCAGCGTGCGCCGCGCCTCCCGTCCGACGGAGCCGCCGACGGAAGCGACGGACGCGCCGCCGTTCACCGGGTCTCCTTGCGGAACTGCACCACGCCCAACAGGGCCGCCACGAGGATGAAGATCAGCCCCACCACCGGATGCCCGATCGAGATCCAGCACCCGCCGGCCGCGATCACGAGGGCGACCTCGACGATGGTCTTGCCGACGATGTCCGTCTCGATCGGCGACGCCTGCGACCGGAACAGGTACCAGACCACCGCGGCGAACACCGGCGCGCCGATCATGAACAGGATGCCGGGCATCGGGAACGGCCACGCGATGTAGCCCCAGTACGCCAGCGAGACCAGGCCGAAGGCGCACACCAGGATGCGGAGCACCGTCCAGCCGTCGAGCCTCCGGGGGCGGATGGCGTGCGGGTCCGGGGTGTCGCCCCAATCGACGGGGGACTGCGGTGCTGACATGCGGTGCCTACTTGAAGATGATGGTGCGGGCGCCGTCGAGGAGGACACGGTCCTCGGCGATCCAGCGCACCGCCTGGGTGAGCGTGCGGGACTCCTCGTCCTGGCCGATCGAGACCAGCTCGGCGGGGTCCTTCGTGTGGTCCACGCGGACGACGTTCTGCTCGATGATCGGGCCCTCGTCGAGGTCGCTCGTCACGAAGTGCGCCGTCGCACCGATGAGCTTGACCCCGCGGGCGTGCGCCTGTCGGTAGGGGTTGGCGCCCTTGAAGCCCGGCAGGAACGAGTGGTGGATGTTCACCGCGCGACCCTCGAGGGCGGCGCACAGCTCCGGCGAGAGGATCTGCATGTACCGGGCGAGGACGACGAGCTCGATGTCGTGCTCCTCGACCGCCTGCAGCACCCGGCGCTCCATCTCCTGCTTGCTCGCGGCGTCCGTCACCGGCCGGTGCTCGAACGGCACGGAGTAGAACGACGCGAGCTCGGAGAGGTCCGCGTGGTTCGAGAGCACGAGCGGCACCTCGATCGGGAGCTGTCCGCCGCGCTGCCGGTACAGCAGGTCGTTCAGGCAGTGTCCGGCCTTCGACACGAGGACGAGGGTGCGCAGCGGCCGGCCGACGACGTCGAGCTGGACGCGGGCGTCGTAGCGCTCGGCGACGGGGGCGAGCGCGGCCTCGAACGTGGTGCGGTCGACGGGGGCCATGACCTGGAGGCGCATGAAGAACGTGTTCGTGTCGACGCTCGAGAACTGCTGCGACTCGGTGATGTTCCCGCTCGCGGCGACGACGGCTCCGGAGACGGCGTGCACGATCCCGGGCTGGTCGTCGCAGACCAGCGTGAGGGTCCAGTGCGTGGGGGTCTGCTCGCTCGGGGCGGTCGGGTCGGTCACCGGATCAGGGTACCGGGATCGGGCTGTCGGGAGGCGCGGCGCGGCCCCGCCGGTCGGGCTGCGGCCCGCCGGCGGTCGCGCGGGCGCGGCGCGCGCGGGCGCGGCGGCTCCGGCGCCGCCGGGCGGCGGCGCCAGCGGGCGGCGCACAACCAAAGTCACGTCGAACTGGACGATCGCGCGGTTCGACGTGACTTTGGTTGTGCGCGCGTCTGGCCAGCGGCCGGCCGGGCGGGCGGGCGGGCTGCGCCCGCCGCCCGCCGCGGCGCGCGCCGCCCCGCGGCGTCAGCGGGGGAGCGGCCGCGACAGCGCCCGGTCGGCGATCGTCAGGACGCTCAACAGCACCGCGACCCCCACGATCACCCACGCCAGCACGTGCAGGTCCGGCGTCGTCGGGGCCTGGCCGAACACCCCGCCGATCAGCGAGGACGCCCCGATCGCTCCGATGTACACGCTCGTCCGGGACAGCCCCGCCGCGGTCCCGATGTACTCCGCGGGCACCACCCGGTAGAGCGCCGCCTGGTTCGACACGGACGCCAGGGCCTGCGGCACGCCGAACAGCGCCGGCGCGAGGACGAGCAGGAACACCGGCGACCCGGTGTGGAGCAGCAGGAGGAGCAGCCCGCCGACGATCGGCACCACGGCCGCGACGATGAGCGGCCCCCGCACGGCGGTCTTCCGGGCGATGAGGAACGACGCGACCCCGGCGACGACTGCCGCGGGCAGCTGGATGTACCCGGCGACGTCGCTCGAGTAGCCCGCGACGTCCTGCACCCACTGCGAGAAGCCGTAGGTCATCGTGTAGGCGAGCATGTACACGAGGAACAGCCGCATGTACGTGCGGGAGAGGGCCCCGTTGCGGGCGAGCATGCGCACGTCGACGAACGGCCGCACGGCGCGGAGCTCCCAGAGCACGAGCGCGACGAGCAGCACGACCGCCGTGCCGAGCAGCCACCAGAGTCCGGCGGACAGGTCGAGCAGGAACACGAGCAGCGCCGACACGAAACCGGTCATGAGCAGCATCCCGAACGGGTCGAGCGCGGTGAGGACGGGCAGCTCCTCGTCGGTCCGCGGCCGGAGCCTGTCCGACGGCAGCCACAGCGCGGAGACGACGATCCCGAAGGCGGCGAGCGGGACGTTGACGAGGAAGATCGCGTGCCACCCGAACGCGGCGATGAGCGCTCCACCGAGGGGCGGCCCGGCGGCGGCGGACACGAGCGACGTGATCGACAGCGCGCCGAGCACGAGCGGCGGGGTGGGCTTCCCGATGCGGGCGGAGTGCTGGCGCAGGGTCGTCAGCGCGGCCGGGTACGCCGACGAGGTCCCGATGCCGATCAGCACGCGCGCGAACACCGCGCCGCCGAAGCCGGTCAGGAACTCGGGCACGATCCCGGCGACCCCGACGATGACGAGTCCGGTCAGGAACACCTTCTTCGGACCGAACCGATCGGCGAGCTTGCCCATCGTCGGCTGCGCGATGGCGCTCGCGAGGTACAGCGCCGCGACGAGCCAGATCGCCTGCGCGGCACCGATCCCGAGGTCGCGGGAGATCGGCGCGAGGGCGACCGACACCATCGTCGTGTTGATCGGGTTGAGCAGCGGTCCGACCAGGACCGGCACGAGGAGCTTCGGGCCGAAGCCGCTGCCGCCGGGATCGGTCGACGGGGAGACGGGTGTGGAGGCGGTTGCGGTGGACGTGTTCGGCTGCCTTTGCGAGGGGGTCGCATCGTGACGGCCAGGAGGCGCGGCTCTCGTCGGTCGACGCGGGTCGCCCCTCCGGGTGGTCACGGTTCGACGAGGGGTTCGAGGATGCGGAGGGAGCGGGCGACCGTGGCACGGTCGTCGGGGTCGAGCGTCGCGAGGCGCTCGGCGAGCAGGCGGGTCCGGGCGCGGTGGGACTCGTCGCGGGCAGTGCGGCCGGCGTCCGTCGCGGCGACGATGGTCCGGCGCCCGTCGGTCGGGTCCTGCGTGCGGGTGACGAGGCCGAGGTCCTCGAGCGCCTGGACGGTCGCCCCCATCGACTGCGGCCGGACGCCCTCGGCGCGGGCGAGTTCGGCCGTCGTGGTCGCGCCGTCGCGGACGAGTCGACCGAGTGCGGCGGACTGCGAGGCCGTGACGTCGTCGACCTTGCCGACGAGGGTCGTGCGGCGGATCTTGCCGTACAGCGTCAGCAGCGCCCCGGCGAGCACGTCCGAGCCGTCGCCGTCAGATTCCATACCGTCACGGTACTACTTCGACAGGTGAACTTGCAAGGCTGCCTTCTGAAATCACGGCTCGAAGACGATCCGCCGCTTCGTCACCACGAACCCCGCACGCTCGAACGCCCGACGCATCGGGGTGTTCGTCGCGTCCGTCGTCCCGACCACCCGCGGTGCACCGGCAGCGGCATGCACCCGGACCGCCTCGGCCAGCAGTCCGTCGACGACGCCGCGACCCCTGTGCTGCGGCAGGACGCCGATGGAGCTGACGGCCGCGTCGTACGCCGTCCGGGTCGCGATGACGAAGCCGACGACGAGCCCCTCCGCGTCGAGGGCGATCCGCCACCCGTCCCGCGATCCGGGCAGCGACCGGTAGAACGCGAGGTCGTCGGCGGCCGCGCCCCGCGAGCCCAGCTCGGCGACGGCGGCCAGCGTGTGTGCGTCGAGGCTCCCGACTGCGACGCGCGCGAAGAGGTCCACGAACTCGGCGTCGTCGCCGCCGCGGAACCGCAGGGCCGGCGTCGACCCCGACCCCGTCGCGGGAGCGCCCGGCTGTTCGAGCGCGACGCTGACCCGCTCGGTCATCCGTCCGAGTCCGGCGGCACGGGCCGCTTCCGTCCGCCACCGCACGGCCGCGACGGCGTCGTCGTCCGTGTGCCAGTCCACCGCGACGTCGACGATCCACTCCGGCAGCGAACCGAACGCGGCGGCCCCGGCGGCGATGAGTCCGGCGGCGATCTCCCGGCGCTCGTCGGGGTCGGACGACCCCGGTGCGATGAGCAGGTCGTCGAGTGTCGACGGTGCCGTGGCGTCCGCGCCGCCCCACCAGAGCGCACGGCCGACCGGGCGACCGTCCCGCAGGGCCAGCCACGACCACTCCGGGCGGTAGTTGCCCGTGGCGGACTCGGCCCGGTACCGGTCCGCACCGATCCACGCGACCGGTTCGTCCGTCGAGAAGGCGAGCAGCGCCTCCAGGTCGTCACCGTCGACGGGGCGGAAGGCGACGCTCACCGCGGACCGGTCAGGGTCTCGACCAGGTGCTCCTGCACGTACCCGAGCCAGTCGTAGACGTCCCGGAGGCCGACGCCCGCGTCGGCGGTGGACGACTGCTCCTCCGTGGCGGAGTCCACGATCCCCAGCCGGTCCGCGATCGTCAGCCGCAGGTCCGTCAGGCAGCGCAGCCAGGCCTGCTCGTCCGAGGTCTCGAAGGCGCCGTCCCGCGCCCCGGTGAGCCACGCGTGCACGGCCCGGGCGTTCTCGGTCTTCCTCGCCACCAGGTCCGACTCGGTCCACCGCCGGAACTCCGCGCTCGCCTCGGCGTCGTCGCGGTAGGCGTCCGGGAACATCCGCGCCGCGACCGGGTCCGATGCGAGGTCCCCGTCGAGCACCTGCTGCAGCTGCTCGGTCAGCGACGTGAGCACGCCGCGCTCGCCGGAGGACATGGCGAGGTGCACGCCGTCGGCACGGCGGACGAACGGGATCACGGAGCGGGCGCCCTGTCCACCGAGGCCTGCAGCCCGTACCCGTGCATGGCCTCGACGTGGGCCTCCATCGCTTCGCGGGGGCCGGTCGCCACGATCGCGCGTCCCTCGTCGTTCACCTGGCGCATGAGTCGCTCCGCCTTCGCGCGCGGGAAGCCGAAGTACTGCTGGAAGACGTAGGTCACGTAGGACATGAGGTTCACCGGGTCGTCCCACACGACCGCGACCCACGGCGTGTCCGGTCGCACGCTCGTGCGGGCGTCGGTGCGCTCGTCCACGTCGGGCGTCAACAGGGTCATGCACCCAGGGTGACACGAACCTGCTCGCTCGGTACGATCGGGGGGTCGCGACTGGCGTTGGATGGGTCACCATCGGGGAGCGACACCTGACACGGTGCGCGGCCGTACGCCTGGGCCGCGCCCACCCGTCCACCTCGTCGTGCGCGTGCGCGACGGAACAGACAACGAGGAGTCCCGTGTCCATCACCGATCTGCCCCCCGCAGCCACCAACACCGCCTTCAACGCCCCGCTGAACGAGGTCGACCCCGAGATCGCCCGCGTCCTCGAGCAGGAGCTCGGCCGCCAGCGCGACACCCTCGAGATGATCGCGTCGGAGAACTTCGTGCCGCGCGCCGTCCTCGAGTCGCAGGGCTCCGTGCTCACGAACAAGTACGCCGAGGGCTACCCGGGCAAGCGCTACTACGGCGGCTGCGAGTACGTCGACGTCGCCGAGCAGCTCGCCATCGACCGCGCGAAGGCCCTCTTCGGCGCCGAGTACGCCAACGTCCAGCCGCACTCCGGCGCCACGGCCAACGCGGCCGTCCTGCACGCCATCGCCTCGGCCGGCGACACCATCCTCGGCCTCGAGCTCGCGCACGGCGGCCACCTGACCCACGGCATGAAGCTCAACTTCTCCGGCCGCATCTACAACGCCGTCGCGTACGGCGTCGACCCCGAGACGTTCGAGGTCGACTACGACGACATCCGCGCGAAGGCCATCGAGCACCAGCCGAAGGTCCTCATCGCCGGTTGGTCGGCCTACCCGCGCCAGCTCGACTTCGCGAAGTTCCGCGAGATCGCGGACGAGGTCGGCGCGAAGCTCTGGGTGGACATGGCGCACTTCGCCGGTCTCGTCGCCGCCGGCCTGCACCCGTCCCCGGTGCCGCACGCCCACGTGGTGTCCTCGACGGTGCACAAGACCCTCGGCGGCCCCCGCTCCGGCATCATCCTGTCGAACGACGAGTCGCTCTTCAAGAAGCTCAACTCGGCCGTGTTCCCGGGCCAGCAGGGCGGTCCGCTCATGCACGTGATCGCCGCCAAGGCCACCGCGTTCCTGCTCGCCGCCACCCCGGAGTTCAAGGAGCGCCAGGAGCGCACGATCCGCGGTGCACAGGCGCTCGCCGCACGGCTGACGGCCGACGACGCGAAGGCTGCGGGCATCGACGTCCTCACCGGTGGCACCGACGTGCACCTCGTGCTCGTGGACCTCCGCACGTCCGAGGTCGACGGCAAGCAGGCCGAGGACCTCCTGCACGAGGTCGGCATCACCGTGAACCGCAACTCCGTGCCGTTCGACCCGCGCCCGCCGATGGTCACCTCGGGTGTCCGCATCGGCACCTCGGCGCTGGCCACGCGTGGCTTCGGCGACGCGGAGTTCACCGAGGTCGCGGACATCATCGCGCTGACCCTCATGCCGAACCCCGACATCGACGCGCTCTCGGCCCGGGTGAAGGCCCTGACCGACGCGTTCCCGCTCTACGCGTGAGCGGCGCCGCCCCGTCGCCCGCGCCGCTGCCGCGCGAGCGCTGGGGGGGTGAGGGCAGTGCCATCCGCATCGACGGCACCGCCCTCGCCGCCCGCACGCTCGACGACCTGAAGGTCCGCATCGACCGGCTGCACGACCACGGGTTCCGCCCCGGGCTCGGCACGATCATGGTCGGCCAGAACGCGGGCTCGGTGTCCTACGTCGCGGGCAAGCACCGCGACTCGGCGCAGATCGGGCTCGACTCGGTCCGCATCGACCTGCCCGAGACCGCGTCGGCCGCCGACATCCGGGCAGCGATCCTGCAGATGAACGACGACCCCCGGGTCACCGCGTTCATCGTGCAGCTCCCGCTGCCGCAGGGGATCGACCCGATCCCGATGCTCGAGCTGATGAACCCGGCGAAGGACGCTGACGGCCTGCACCCGACCAACCTCGGTGAGCTCGTGCTCGCCGTCCCGGGCGGTGCCGGCACGATCGACGCGCCCCTGCCGTGCACCCCGCGCGGCATCGTCGCGATGCTCGAGGCGTACGACGTCCCGATCCGGGGGCAGCACGTCACGATCATCGGGCAGGGGCTCACGGTCGGTCGTCCGCTCGGGCTGCTCCTCACCCGGCTCGAGGCCACCGCGACCCTCACCCACTCCCTCACCGAGGACGTCGCCGCCGAGTGCCGGCGGGCGGACATCATCGTCGCCGCGGCCGGTGTCGCGGGGCTCGTGCAGCCGGACTGGGTGAAGCCCGGTGCGGCGGTCATCGACGTCGGCATCAGTCGCGTGGTCTCCCCGGAGACGGGCAAGGCTCGCCTCCGGGGCGACGTCGACCCCGCGGTCGCCTCGGTGGCGGGCTTCCTGTCGCCGACGCCCGGCGGTGTCGGCCCGATGACCCGCGCGATGCTGATGAAGAACGTGGTCGAGGCCGCCGAGCGCCACTTGCACTAGCGCGCTGCGCGCGCCGCGCCGCGCGTGCGCTTCGTGAGCAGAAATGGTCGGGTCCCGTCGTGGAACCCGACCATTTCTGCTCACGGAGCACGGTCGGGAGGCGCGGGTCGGCGCCGCCACGTCCGCGCGGGCCCGAGGTGGCCGGGTCCGGGGCGTGCCCCGGACGGGCGCTTCTGCCGCGGCCGGCACCGCGCTACCGTTCGGGCATGACCACCTCCGCCGCGGAGCCCCGGGCACGCGAGTCGCTCTTCACGAAGGACGCCCGCAAGCTCGTCTGGATCACGCTGCTGTGCCTGTTCCTGCAGGTCCTCGGACAGAACTGGTCCGCTCAGCCGCGGCTGCCCGGCAGCACGGACGTGCACGAACTCGGCTTCGTGCAGTTCGAGGCCCGGCCGTGGATCGGGTGGGTGCTCCTCACGGTCGGCTTCGCGGTGGCCGGCTTCGTCGTCGGGGTCGCTCGGCGCGGTGCCGCGCGGTGGGACCAGGACCGCGTGCTCGCGCTCGGTCTGGCTGGGGTGGTCGGGGCGACCGTGCTGGTGTGGGTGCTGTTCATCGTGCAGTGGCAGTGGGTGTACTGGGCCGTCGCGCACGGCGACCTGCACCCGTTCACGATCGGCGACGTCTCGTGGTCGATCCAGCGACTCGAGGGCGCGCCGTGAGCGTCGACCGCGGTGCTACGGTCTCGCACATGGGGGAGAACGTGCAGACCGCGCCCGTGATGGCGCACGCCGGACGGAAGCTGCGACCGCGAGCGCGGGGCCTCGTGCTGATCGGGGCCGTCGCGCTCCTGTCGTACCCGACGCTCACGATGCGGTCCGTCTCGTCGGAGTACGGCGGGACGGACGGCGACGGTCACTGGATCGACAACGCGGGCAACCCGCTGTCGAGCGCGCCGCCGACCGTGCAGGCCGAGGGACACACAGCGCCCGCCGCGATCGCCGTCCTGCTCCTCGTGGTCGTCGTCGGGGTGTTCCTGCCGCCGATGCTCGCGCGGTTCGGCAAGCGGTCGCTCGGCGACGTCGTCCGGTTCGCGGCGTACCTGGCCGTCCCGGTGGTGGTCGTGGTCGGCGTGCTGATCTAGGGGCACGTCGTGATGGACCAGATCGACCACGAGGTCTTGCACCCGCACGGCTTCCCGTGGGGCGGCGTGACCGTCACCACGGGGCACGCGACCCGCTGACCCGCGGCCCCGGTCGGCCCGCGGGACCCGGCGCGTCAGTCGCGCCGGGCGCCCTGCGCGGCGTGCACCGTGAACACCGTCGGCTCGCGGTACCCGGCCGCGGCGAAGGCGGCGGTGACCGCGTCTGCGATCGTCTGCCGCGCCTCCTGGTCGACCAACGCGATCGCCGCACCACCGAAGCCGCCACCGGTCATCCGCGCGCCCACCGCACCGTGCTCCATCGCGGTCGCGACCGCGAGGTCGAGCTCCGGCACCGAGATCTCGAAGTCGTCCCGCATCGACTCGTGCGACGCGACCAGCAGGGACCCGATCGCTCGCGGCCCGTGCTCGCGCAGCGTGCGGACGGTGTCGAGGACGCGCTGGTCCTCGCTCACGACGTGCCGGACACGGCGGAAGGTCTCATCGTCGAGGAGTTCCTGCGCGCGGGGCAGGTCGTCGACCGACAGGTCGCGGAGCGCCTCGACGCCCATCACGGCCGCACCGTGCTCGCACGACTCGCGACGGGCCTTGTAGCCGCCGGTGGCGTGCGCGTGCTCGACGCGCGTGTCGACGACGAGGACCTCGAGCCCGTTCGCCTCGAGCGCCAGGTCGACCACGGCGGTGTCGAGCGTGCGGCAGTCGAGGAAGACGACCGCGTCCTGCTCGCCGAGCAGCGACGCGGACTGGTCCATGATCCCGGTGGGTGCGCCGACGGCGTGGTTCTCGGAGTACTGGCCGACCCGGGCCAGGGTCTTCCGGTCGAGCCCGAGCTCCCACAGGTCGTTGAAGGCGAGTGCGACGCCGCACTCGATCGCCGCGCTCGACGAGAGCCCGGCACCGACCGGGACGTCCGACTCAATGAAGACGTCGAAGCCGGACTTGCCGGTGAGGTCCGCGCCCGCCTGCTCGCGGAGCGCCCACGCGATGCCGAGGACGTACGCCGACCAGCCGTCCATGCGCTCGGGCGCCAGCTCGTCGAGGGAGAGCTCGACGACGGTGCCCGCGTCGAACGCCGACGCGACGCGCAGCTGCCGGTCGTCCCGGGGCGCGATCGACGCGGTCGTGCGACGGTCGATGGCGAAGGGCAGCACGTACCCGTCGTTGTAGTCGGTGTGCTCGCCGATGAGGTTGACCCGGCCGGGCGCGGAGTACCGCACCGCGGGCTCGTACCCGTAGACCTGCTGGAACGTCATGCGCGTTCGATCCCTCCTCGGATGAACTCGGCCGCCTTCTCGGGGACGAGGTCCCCGATCCAGGCGCCCATGGCGGCTTCGCTGCCGGCCAGGAACTTGAGCTTGTCCGCCGCGCGTCGCGGGGACGTGATCTGGAGCATGAGCCGCACGGTGTCGCGCCCGGTGTGCACCGGCGCCTGGTGCCACGCGGCGATGTACGGCGTCGGGTCGCCGTAGAGCTTGTCGATCCCGCGGGTGAGCCGCAGGTGCATGTGCGCCAGCTCGTCCTTCTCGGCGTCGGTGAGCCCGGCGAAGTCGGGAACGTGCCGGTGCGGGAGCATGTGGATCTCGATGGGCCAGCGTGCGGCGAAGGGCACGAAGGCGGTGAAGTGCTCACCGGCGAGGACGACCCGGTCGGAGGCGCGCTCGTTCGCGAGGTGCTGCTCGAACAGGTCCGGCCCGAACCGCTCGATGCTCTCGAGCAGGCGCTGGGTGCGCGGGGTGACGTAGGGGTAGGCGTAGATCTGCCCGTGCGGGTGGTGGAGCGTGACGCCGATGGCCTCGCCCCGGTTCTCGAACGGGAAGACCTGCTGGATGCCGGGCATCCGGGACAGCGCCGCCGTGCGGTCCGCCCACGCCTCGACCACGGTGCGGGCGCGTGACTCGGAGATCGACGCGAAGGAGCCCTCGGTCGCGGGCGAGAAGCAGACGACCTCGCACCGCCCGACGCTCCGGAACTGCCGGTTCAGCCCGACCTCGGTCAGGGAGTCGAGCGACGGCGGGGCGTCGTCCGCCCCGTCGGGTCCGGCGAGCATCGGGCCGAAGGACGGGGAGCGGTTCTCGAACACCGCGACGTCGTACCGGCTCGGGATCTCGGAGGGGTTCTCCGCCGACTGCGGCGCGAGCGGGTCCTGGTCGGCCGGCGGCAGGAACACGCGGTTCTGCCGGCTCGCCGCGATGGACACCCACTCGCCCGTGAGGACGTCCTGCCGCATGCGCGCAGTCTCCGGCCGCGGGTCGAGGACACGCTGGTCGATGCTGCGTTCTGCGGGCAGCGTCGAGTCGGCGTCGTCGAAGTAGAAGAGGTCGCGTCCGTCCGCGAGCTTCGTCACGCGCTTGGTGATCACCGCACAACCCTAGCGGCTTCACGAAGCATTGCGAAAGTGTTCGTAAGCACGCGAAACTGGTGGCATGACGGACGACGACCTCTCCTTCCTGGCCGGCGCGCTCCCCGCGCCGCTGCGGCAGGACCGCATCGTCTCGATCGTCGAGGGCGCGCCCGGACTCGTCCGCACGGCCGCCCTGGCAGCGGCCCTCGGCACCAGCGAGGTGACCGTCCGGCAGGACCTCTCCCTGCTCGACCAGGAGGCGCGGATCCGGCGGGTCCGCGGCGGTGCCGTCCGCCTCGGGGCCGGTTCCACCGAGCGCCCCTTCGAGGAGACCGCCGTCGAGCACCAGGTGGCCAAGGCCGCCATCGGCCGCGCCGCGGCGGCGCTCGTGCGCTCCGGGCAGTGCGTCGTGCTCGACGTCGGCACCACGCCCGCCGCCGTGGCGACGGCACTGGTCGCCCGCGAGGACCTCGTCGACGTCACGGTGGTCACGAACTCGCTGACGACCGCGCTCGTGCTCGAGGCCGCCGTCCCGCGCTTCACCGTCATCGTCACCGGGGGGACGCTCCGCCCGCTGCAGCACTCCCTCGTGGCGCCGTTCAACGGCACGCTGCTGCCGATGATCGCCGCGGACCTCGTGTTCCTCGGTGGCACCGGGGTCGACGTCGCGCACGGCCTCACCAACGTGAACCTGCCCGAGACCGAGGCGAAGCGGATGCTCGCGGCCGCGGCTCGGCGTACGGTCGTGGTCGCGGACGGGTCGAAGTTCGGCCGGGCCCACATCGGGGTCGTCCGCGCGCTCGAGGACATCGACGTCGTCGTCACCGCCGAGACCACGGCGGAGCAGGTCGCCCCGATCCGGGCGGCCGGCGTCGAGGTGGTCGTGGCGGACGAGCCGGCAGTACCAGCACCATCTGCACCATCCGCACGATCAGCACCATCCGCACGATCAGCACCATCCGCGCGATCAGCACCATCCGCACCGGGAAGGACCCGTACCTCATGACCGCAGCTCCCACCGGAGGGCAGTACCACCTCCGCCACGCCGGACCCGACGGGGTCGTCGAGGCGATCGTCACCGAGGTGGCGGCCGGCATCCGGGAACTCCGCGTCGCGGGGTTCGACCTCACCGAGCCGTTCCCCGTCACGTCGCAGCCGCCCGGGGCGAACGGGATCGTGCTCGCGCCGTGGCCGAACCGCGTCGCCGGCGGCGTGTGGGAACTCGACGGCAAGCAGCAGCAGCTCGACGTCTCCGAGCCGAAGTACGGCAACGCCTCGCACGGGCTGCTCCGGTTCGCGCCGTACCGCGTCGTGTCCCAGACCGAGTCCGGCATCGTGCAGGAAGCCACGATCCACCCGCAGCACGGCTGGCCCTTCACGCTCGAGACCCGCGTGCACCACGAGCTCGTCGACGACGGCATCCGGGTGACGCACGAGGTCGTGAACCGCTCCGGCGTGCGTGCGCCGTTCGCGATCGGCGCGCACCCGTACCTCCGTGCCGGGGACACCCCCGCCGAGGACCTCGTCGTCCGGCTCGACGCGGCGACGGCGTTCACCGTGGACGAGCGGAAGATCCCGAACGGCACCGTGGCCGTCGACGGCACCTCGTTCGACCTGCGCTCCGGCGTCCGCGCCGGTGACGCCGACCTCGACACCGCCTACACGGACGTCACGCCCGACGCCGAGGGGATCCGGCGCACGACGATGCACGGGCCGGAGGGTGACGGCGTCGAACTCTGGCAGGACGGGTCGTTCCCGTACGTGCAGGTGTTCACCTCCCGCGAGTTCCCCCGTGGCGACGGCACCGGGCTGGCCGTGGCGGTGGAGCCGATGACGGCGCCGGCCGACGCGCTCAACTCCGGGGAGGGGCTGCGCTGGCTCGAGCCCGACGAGGCCTGGACCGGCAGCTGGGGCATCCGCCGCGTCTGGTCCTGACCCGGGCGCGGCTGGTCCGCGCCCGAGACTCGGCCCGGCGGACGGTTTCGCGTGTCCCGCGCCGCGACGGTGTCCGCAGAGCCGAGACTCGGCCCTGCGTACACGTTCGCGCCTCGTGCGGCGCGAGGGTGTCCGCGAGGGCGAGACTCGGCAGGGCGCGAGGCACCCGCGGCTGGTCCGCGCCGGACACGACGAAGGCCGCCCCGAGGTGGGGCGGCCTTCGTCGTTCGTGCGGGAGGGTCAGGCGCGACGCATGCGCAGCGCCTCGACCGCGAGGGACTCGCTCGCGTAGCGGCCCACCTCGTGCGCCCACGCCGGATCGTCGCCGCGGAGGGCGATGAAGTCCTTGCGCTGCCGGCAGACGTAGCCGAGCACCGCGGTGCCGGTCGCGACCTCGACGAAGTCCTTGCGGATGTGGCGGGTCGTGACCTGGGCGTTCCGGCGGAGCGTGTCGAGCAGGAGCTCGTTGCTCATCGTCGTGTTGGTCGCTGCTGCGAGCTCGACGATGCGGCGCGCGTCACCGGTGGTGCTGGTCTGCGTGGCTTCGATGGGCTCGATCACGGTGTACCCCGTTCGTTCTGCGATGGTGCGGTGCTGCAGGATCCGTCGATCGGATCCGGGAACGACACTATCGGCGGCAGCCCAACAGTCGGCTGAACGCGGACTGAACTGTGCAGTGGAACCACCCTGAGGCTCCTGAGGACGACTTGTACCCCGGTCGAGTGCTCAGAGGCACTGCTCGCCGTCGGGCTGCGTCGCGAGCTGCTCGAGCTCGGCGTCGATCTTGCCCGCGAGGTACAGGTACCCGGCGTCGTTGAGGTGCTGCTGGTCGGTCGCGGCGTAGCTGCCGCTGTTCATCGCGGTGAACCACTGCCCGTCGATCGCGTCGATGTACGGGACGCCCACGGCGTTGGCACCCGCGGCCACCGCGTCGTTGATGCCCGTCGTGGCCTCGGCGCGCGGCTGGGGTGCCGACGGGCCGATCGCCACCACGACCGCGTCCGGCCACTGCACCTCGGCCTGCCGGAGCGTCCGCTCGACGGTCTTCTCGAGGGTGGTGGAGTCGGTGAGCCAGTCGTTCTGGCTGCCCTGGACGAGGACGAGGTCCGGCGTGAGCGCTGCCCGCTGCTCGATCCGGGACAGGTAGACGGCGCGCGAGGAGCGACCGCGGCCGGGGTTCACGTAGCCGGTGCCCGGGTAGCCGTTGATGGTCGCGTCCCACTGCCGCTCGGACACGAGGTCCTGCGCCCACCCGTGCACGTCGTCGTAGGAACCGCGACCCGTCGTGTACGAGTCGCCGACGATGAGGACGTCGGAGCCCGGGGCGATCGCGTCCGCGACCTGCTCAGCCGAGAAGTCGGACGTCGCGGGCACCGGCTGGCAGGCGTCGGACACGGCGGGCAGCATGACGAGCAGCCCGGCGATGCCGAGGCACATGGCGCCGAGGGCGATCGCGGGGACCGCTCGTCGGCGCCTGGTCTGCGCGGTGGACCGACGGGAGCCGCCGGGCACACCGCCGTCGGTTCGTCGAGCCACACCGGGATTGTAGGTGCTCAGCATCCGTGCCCCCGGACACCCGCCCGGCGAGGTGCTGAACCGTCAGACAGCCTGCGGGACGGGTGGACGGCTCGAGAGCGACTTCGCGATGTGTTTCGCCAAGCGGTGCGCCGGCAGTTCGACGAGTCGCGAGAACACGTACGCGACGCCGATGCCGATCGGGATCGCGACGAGGACCAGCCAGGACGGCAGGGCACGCGGGAGGAGGTTCGCGACGGACACCGTGATGGGTTCGTGCACGAGGTAGAGGCTGAACGAGAGCCGTCCGAGCTCGCGGGGGATCGCACCGAGCAGGAAGCGCTCGGCGGGCAACCACCTGCCGGCGAGCACGACGATCGTGCCGGCCGAAGCGAGGATGATCGCGGGCAGCACGGGCGACCACCACGCCGTCGTCGGCAGCCACCACTTCACGGTGATGCCGAGGAGGCTCACCACGAGCAGGACCCAGCCGAGCAGCGTCGGGACGTCCGGCAGGCGCTCCCAGCCGGCCGCGAGCGCGGAGCCGAGCAGGAACATCGGCAGGTACATCAGCCACTTCGAGTGCTCGTACTCGCCGAGGGCCGACAGGAAGACGGCGACGATGGCGGTCACCCACCACCAGCGTCGGGTCACCGCGGCGATCGAGACGAAGAGCGGCAGCAGCAGGGAGAAGAGGACCTCCCACGTGAGCGACCAGAGCGGGCTGTTCACGAGCGTCGGAGCGAGGAGCGTGAGGTCGTTCACGAGTCCGTGCAGGGTGAACGGCTCGGCGTGCCGGTTGATCCAGAACGACTGGTGCGGCTGGTCCTGCCGGGGAACGAGGAAGAAGAACACGAGCGCGAGCGCGATCGACGCCACCACCGGCAGGTAGAGGCGGACGAGCCGGCTCGGGTAGTAGGCGATCCAGTCCTGCGACCGGCGGAGGGCCGGGAGGGTCAGGACGAAGCCGCTCAGCACGAAGAAGACGAAGACGGCCTCGCTGCCGGCCCACACGAGGTGGGCGGGGGAGTACACCATCCAGCTCGCCCAGTCGGGGACGTCACGGCGGTAGTTGCCGTCCGAGAGGGTCGGGATCGAGAGGAAGGCGTGGTGGACGACGACGACGGCGGCAGCGACGCCGCGGAGTCCGTCCAGTGAGCCGATCCTGCCGGTTGGGCGATCGCGCATGCCGACGATCCTACGGGAAGCCCGGCCAAGCCAAGGAACGGTCACGTTCGGTTGGCGCGACATCGGGACGCGATGTGGGCCCCGTGGGGCTCGAACCCACGACCCTCGGATCAGAAGAGCGTCGCGGCTGATCAGGGCATTTCGTCACCGACTGGAGTCGATGCCCGCACGTCTCTGCGCTGGCGCGCGCGTTAGCCGCTTCGGCACGGTCGGAACTGGAGCACGTTAGAGTCTCCCGGAGCGGTGTCCTGCCCCGCGTCTGCCCCACGTGGCTCTGGTCAGCTGAGCGCGCAGAGGACCGCGCCGGATGCCGTCTCGGCGAGGTGGGCGTCCAGCGCGTCGTCTGCGGTGACACGTGGCCGAAGCGCCGGCCGACTTCTTCGAGCGGGACGCCGTCCCGTCGCCGACATTGCCCACTAGGGCCCGCAGACGGAGAAGAAGTACGCGCGAAGAAGGCGACGCAGAAGGAACGGATCGATCGTGACGTCGCGGAGGTCGCGTACCAGCTCGCGCTGCGTCAGGTGCGGCGCTCGAGGGGAAGTTCTCGGCCTTCCAAACGATCACGAAGAGCGTCAACCAGATGTACGGAGCTGCGGGCTCCGGGAGAGAAATCCGACGATGACGCGTCAGAGGTCGAGCTTGCGGATCTCGTCGTCAGTGGCTCTGAACAGGATGGCCGCGATCATCCGGCCGATGGTCGTGCTGATGGCACCCATCACCACGAAGCCCAGCGTGACGAGAGGCACGGTCACGAAGACCGCGTCGAACCCGCCCAGCGGCACGTTGCTGCCGACGCTGGAGATACAGAGCACCTCTGCGAGCACAGAGCCGACGCTTGCGACGACGAGAAGTAGGCAGGCAGCAATTCGTGCCCAGAGGTATTTCAGGTCCGCAACGAGGGTCAGGATTGTGCGTCGGAACTCGATCGTGAGGACGAGCAGTCCGACGGGTATCACGGTCGCGATGAGCTCGATGCCCTGCACGCTGATCATGGTCGACACCGTAGCGGTTGGTGGTCACCGTGGCCGACAAGCGTGAGACGTACGCTGGCGACCTTGGGGGAGACGTGCTCGGCAAGACGATCAAGATCCGGACGATGTGCGACGAGGCGATCGTCGACGCGGTGCAGCACATCCTGGACCGCGGGAAGCGGAACAAGACACTGCGCTTCGCGAACGACGCTTCGACCCTGGAAGCGTAGACGGAGCTCGTGAAGGTCCCGCCTCGGGTCTCGCCGAGGTGTCGGTCTTCCTGGTGGCGCCGCTCGAGGACGCTGCGCGCATCGTCGACCGGGTCGTGGTTAACGAGCACCGCGCGGAGCTGGACGAGGTCGAGCAGGTGCTGGCGATGAAGGGACTCGAGCAGCTCGGCGTGAGCGCGCCGTCGATCGCGAAGCGGACCGGCACCACGAAGAAGGTCGTCGATGGAGCCCTCGCGGTTGGCCGCTCGACTGCCGCGACCTCGACGATCCGCGATTAGCAGCTGTCGTTCAGCGTGGCGATCGCGGTGGCGGAGTTCGACGATGATCCCGAAGCGCAGGCTCGGGTCCTGCTGGCGAACGGTTCGTCGTACGCCGTGTAGCAGGAGCGCAGTGCGCGGGCGAAGCTGACCGCTGAACTCGAGGCGCAAGGCATGACGGTCGTCGAGCCGACGGCGCACGACGCAGTCGACGTCGTTCGGGCTTGGACCTTCACACGGCCCGAAGCTCTCGACGACGGTCGCATCGCTGCCTCACGACGAACTCGTGAAGCGTGCCGGCGACGGCCTCCGGGCCTACATCGTCTTCGTCTACAGCGATGGCGAGCGGGTGCCCGAGGTTCGCTACACAATCGCTTGGTGGCGGAGCGAGGTCTCTTCGTGGACGCTCGGCGCGAGAAGCAGGCAGCCCCGGCGGATCTCACGCCTGAGGAGCAGGCCGCGAAGACGGAGCAGCGGCGCCAGGACCGCGAGCGGACGAAGGCTTGGGACGTCGCAACCGGCGTGCGTGTGGCAAGGCTCCAGGAGCTGCGGCAGAAGCGGGGCAAGCTAGCGCCCGGCCGGGAGCTGCTGTCTGCTCGGCAGTCGCTCGAAGAGTCGTACGGGAACTACCCATGGCCGTGCTGCTGACGCTCCTGTAGGCCGCGAAGTCCGACAGTGGCCTCGGGAAGCACGATGTCGAGATATACCTCGACGAGCACCCGACTCGGGCTCCGCAGGTTGCGCTCGTACTGGCCCTCGGGTCGATCGAAGGCGCTAGGGACTTCGACCGGAAGGGCTGGCAGCCGGCCAGGGGGGGTGAAGCCGTACCTCGAGCTGCTGGCGTCTTGGGGCTACGAGCTCTCCGACATCGAGCGTGAAGTAGCGGGAGTGATCTCGTGAACTCAGTACTCGAGGCGCTCGAGCACGAGGCCTGCGGTGGTCGGCAGCACGATACGGACCTCGCTCACCGGGGCGTCATCGCGCGGCGGGAACTTGAAGACCGCGGGCTGCTCAGTCTCGTCGTCGAGGATTTTCCGCAGGTACTCCCCGTGGACGAAATTCAGCTCCCAGGTCTGGTTGCCGTGCGTCAGTCGCCAGTGCGTGTCGGGCATGGTCTGACCGTAGCGGAGGACTGCTCACATGGGTAGGGGTGCGGATCCGACGCCGGACGTCCGGAGGTGTGTGTATGAGCGACCAGCACCGCTGCGTCTCGTGCGGCCGGTTCGACCTGGCCTTCCAGCACCGACAGGCGGTCGGGATGGGCGGCAGTACGGTGCGGCCGCGATTCGACAGGGGCCTGTTCACGTGCGGGCGTGCAACTCCCGCCCCCACCCGCCCCCGTGCGCGACCACTACGCGTACGCCGCAGAGCGGCCGGAGGGTGGCCGCACCGAGGATGTCGTCCTCCGCTGCGGCCTTTGCGGACACGAGGGCCACACGGCGCTGCTGACGTCGCGGAGTGCCCGCCAGGTCGTCGTGGGGCTCCGCGACGAGCGGCAGTCCTGGGATCGTCCCGGGATGCTGGCGTTCTACGACGCGCACGGGTGCTGGCCGACGCAGGAGGTGCAGCGGTGCGTCGTCTGCGGCGACCTGGTGAAGCATCCGGAGCGGGGCAAGGCGCGGCACGTGCACGACGACGAGAACCGGGTGCCGCACGAGCCGGTACTCGCGGACGACCAGAACGGGAGGGCAGTCTGACCGACGAAGAGTGGCGGACCAAGGCGCGAGCGTGCCGGCACCTGAAGATGACCGCCCGCACCTTCGAGCTCCACGTCGCCGACAGGATGCCATTCCTCCGACTGAACCGCCGCGTCTACGTGAAACGTTACGTCGTGCTGGCGGAGTGCCGGAGGGGGAAGCTTGCCCAGAAGACGACTCTAACGACACGCTGATCGGCGTCAGTGCAGGCGTTTCGCGTGAAAGCGCTGCTTGCGCCAGCGAACCCGTCCGCCTGCACCGCGGATCGGGATACTCGCGTCAGGGGCCTCTGTCGTGAGACGCTCTCGCATCCGGCTAGGCTGTCGGCTCGTGGGTAACAAGTACGGGCGCCAGAAGCGCGCTCAGCAGCGTCGCGATGAGGCGGCGTTGCTTGATGCTCACGATCAGTCCGAGCGCTGGACGCGCGACCCGACGGAGCCGGTTTGGGAACAAGAGCCGTTCGTAGAGATTGGCGACGTGCGCATCTACCAGCGAACCGTGCGCTACGAGTCAACCAACGAAGTAGTGGAGTTCGCTGTGACGGTGACTAGGCGCGAGGGCGGCAGCTGGCGGGAGATGCTCTGCATCGACACGAGGCATCGCGCGACTGTGCATCGTCACTGGAACGGCGATCACGACTCCGAGCCGGAGCACATCCGCGACATCTACTCTACGAGAGACATTCAGATTGGTCTGGTCGGAGCGGTGGACGAAGCATATGATTTCGTCAACGAGCAGGAAAGGTGACGTGATGGCGTCGCGACGCATCGAACTAACGAAGCGAGTCATGAAAACGATTGGCACCAGGGCGAACCCGGTCGACCTCATGAAGTTGGACGATGGTTCGTCCCCGCTCGTCGTTGCTCTTCCGAACGAGTACGTCAGCGAGGTCTTCGATCGCGTGCGTGAGCTCGGAGGCAACGCGAACATCGCCATAGCCTTCGCGAAGGACTTTCAAGTCATGACGCTGAGCGACCGTGCGGTGTCGCACGGTGAGCTCGAGGTCAACCATGACCTGAGCATGGGCATGCTCCTGATCAAGATGTCGAAGAACCCCGGGAAGACGATCCGCATCAGCGTGCGGGAGTCGGCCGTGGCACTGCCGCAGATCGAGACGAAGATGCAGTACGCGTAACTCTCGACGCCCAACACGTCGAACCGAACGCCCTCAGCCCCTGTGGCTGGGGGCGTTCGTCGTACCGACACCGGAGAGGCGTCGTTGCTCGGGTGAATGAGTGATCTGCCCGGCTGTCGGAGGCGAACGGATCCCAGGCCGGCGCCCTAGGGAGTGACCCCGGCCCACAGACTTCCTCGTGCCCGCCGACACGCATCCAGACCGCGGCCGGAACCCGCGCCCCGCTCTGGGACCGGCCGCGCAGCGACTCACCTGCACGCGGCGCGAGCACGAGGAACCCGCTTGGCCTTCAGCCCAATGCACTGCCGCTGCAACGCGCTGAAGGACGACCACGCGGACGTCGAGATCTGGGCCGCATCCTAGCTACTGAGCGCCTTCATCACGTTGTCGAAGCCCACGGTGCCCATATGTACGAGCACTCCCGAGATGGCGGGCGGCAGGAGCTTCGCTGCACCGGCCTTCCACGCTGAGGGCTCCTTCGCCGATTGGGCAGAGGCCGCATGCATCGCAACCCACAGGCGCTCGGATGCGTCGGCGAAGTCGAACGCGGTGCCGATACGATCGTCCTCCAGTGCGGTCCGGATCTCGCGGACGAGCTTCACGAGGTACGCCCGAAGCTCGCCCGTGATCGTCTCGTCCTCCTGCAGGAGACGCATAGCTTCCTCCACGACTTCTCCGAGTAGGTCCCTATTCGCAGGAGCTGCCTGACCGCCTGCCACCTCGATCAGGGTCGCAAGCATCCGGAGCTGCGCCATTGCGTCCGGTGGGAACGCGATGTCGCGGCCATTGACGTTGCCCCAGCCCACGCCAACACCTGCCGCCATCGCTCCCCACCGCGGCAGGTAAGCGAGCGAAGCGCTGACATCAAGCCCAAGACCCTGCAGGCCAGTGATGGTGCGAGAGACCTCCCCGAGACAGGTCCACGCTCGGGCGTGGACGGCAGTCGCGCGTTGCGGCTCATCGTTCCAGCCTCGGGCTTGGGACATCCCCATCACCGACTGAATGTCGCTGTCCCACTGCTCAAATATCTCGAGAAGCAGCGTCGCCGGGTTCCTTGAAGTCACGGTGCTCAGCCTAAAGAAGAGCCGACGACGGCGCGTCCCCCGGGTAGGGGGACCTGAGCCCGGAACGCTGCCCTCTTCCGATCGCGTCGACGCGGAGCAAGTCGGCCGCATAGATCGGGACGTTTTGGTGCTCGGACGGCGCTCACTTGTGCTCGGCCATGAGCATAATCATGAGCGCTGTCGCCGACAGCAGCGCTTCGCTCAACGGGGGACTCGGCTGCCTCGTACACGTGGGTCTGTCTGCAGGACCGCTCAGGCGGCTACGATTCGCTCGGATCGAGAGGAACGACCGATGACGAACACACCGCCGCCTGCTGGCTGGTACCCCGACGGCCAGGGCACGACCCGCTGGTGGGACGGAGCGCAGTGGACGGAGCAGACGCAGGCCGCTCAGGCAGCCACGCCGGCGCCGCAGCGTTCTGGTCTCGGCGCGAAGCTAGCCGACGCAGGTCGGAACCTCGTCACCCGCACCGACCCTTCGGTCCGAGCGGACGTGCTCTGGTCCGCGGTCGGGAAGCCGATCACGCAGATCGGAGGCGGCCGCTACACGCTGACGCCCGAGTACCTCCACTTCGAGTCCGGCACCCTCCGCACGAACGCGCAGCAGATCCGCACGCACGAGATCCACGATGTCGACGCGAAGCAGTCGATGGCGCAGAAGGCGCGCGGCCTGGGCACGATCACTCTGTGGGCGGATCGCTCTGGCGGCCGCGAGGAGGTGAAGCTTGAGGACATCCCGAATTTCCGCGAGGGCGTGAATGCGATCAACGATGCGGCGTTCAAAGCTCGGGAGGGCCTGCGCGTGCGCGAGCAGACGTCGCACGTGAGCTACCAGGGCACGCCGTTCCCGCAGGCCGTGCCGAGCGCACCTGCGGCGCCGACTTCGCCAGCGGCCCCGGCTTCGGCGGCGTCGGATCTGAACGCCGAGCTCGAGCGCTTGGCTGGGTTTCACCAGTCAGGGATCCTGTCCGACGAGGAGTTCACGGCGGCGAAGCGGAAGCTCCTCGGCCTCTGACCTTCACTACGGCCGAACGCCCGCCAGGTGACCGCCTGGCGGGCGTTCTCGTTGTCGGTGGCCCGTCAGACGATCGAGGCGATGAACGACGGCGCGCGCCATCCTGCTGTTCGAGGCGCGGCACCCGCGGAACGTCCGGGCGAAGGGGGCCGCGGTGTGAGATCCTCGGGATCTCGTGGGTGCGCTACCGGCAGCGCCTGCTGCAGCCCGTGCAGCGCCTCGACGTGCTCGAGGAGTTCCCCGTCGTTGCGCACCGGCTGATCCGGACGACGGGCGCTAGCGTGCTTGCCCGGGCGTCGCGGGCGTTCGTTGCGTGACGGGTTACCCCACGCGCCTGGCTGTACACGGAACCCCCGGCGAGGCCATTGCGGCTTCGACCGGGGGTTTTCGATGTGGGCCCCGTGGGGCTCGAACCCACGACCCTCGGATTAAAAGTCCGGTGCTCTACCAACTGAGCTAGAGGCCCTCACCCGCAAGGCTAGCGGGTGAGGGCCTCCGGGAAGAACCGAGGGGACGGGTCAGCTGCGACGCCCGGTGAGCGTGCGGACGAGCCACAGCACGACCGCGACGATGAGCAGCACGAGGCCGACCCAGAGCAGGAACTTCAGGCTCGCGGTGAAGCCACCGACGAACAGCAGGATGACCGCGATCACGGCCAGGATGATGAGCAGGGGGTTCATGGGAGTCCTCTTCCTTCGCGTGCGGGAGGAGCGCCTCCCGATCAGACACCGTACGCGCGACGGAGCGGTTGCGTTCTGGGCGAACGGAGGGCGGGCGCGTCACCGGCCGTGCCTACACTGACGCGGTGCCTCGCGATCACCACCGTCCCGTCCACTTCACCGACCAGGAGTTCGCCGCGATCCAGGGCGGCGAGGACCCGGCCGTGGTGAACCGCGTCGCGCACGAGACCGCGAACGCCCTGCTCCACCGCGTGCGGCAGGACCCGGACCCGGCGGTCGTCGAGCGCCTGGTGACCTACACGGACGTGCACGGCATCGACGCCATCGCCGAGCTGTGGGCGCGGGTGGGGGCGCACACGCTCCCGGGCGCACTGTGGCGGATCTACCTCGTCCGCACCGTCATCCGGCAGAACCCGGAGGAGATCGCGTACCTCTTCGCGCGCGGCACGGAGCGGATCGGCACGATCGACCAGGCCGTCGCGGGCGCGGAGCAGCCGACCGGACCGGCGGAGATCCTGACGCTGGCCGACCGGATCCTGCACGGCCTCTACACGGGTGACCTCGCGGTGGCGCTCGACCGCGGTGCCGCGTTCTGCCGGCTCACGGCAGCGGGAGCGACCGCGGTTGCCGACGACGCGGACCTCACGGCGGGGGACCGGGCGTCCGAGCTCACGACGCGCGCGCTGCGCCTGTCGGAACTGGCGGCCGACCTCACCGAGGCGGCGTCGCTCTGGCGCCGCGACAGCCTGGACTGAGCGGGCCGCGGGGCGGACCCGAACCGCGCCTCCAGGCCCGACCGCGACGACGCCCACCGGGCACGCGACACGCACGCAAGAAGCGGGTACGGAACGCGCACCCGAGAAGCGGGCACGGAACGCCCACCCGAGAAGCGGGCACGGAACGCGCACCCGAGAAGCGGGCACGGAACGCGCACGCACGAAGCGGGCAGAGAAGAACCGGGCCGCAGAAGCGCCTCTCGGCGCGAGGCCGCTCGAAGCGGCGAATTTTGGAGCCCGGGGCTTGCTGCGGCCCGGCGACATCGATTCTACGAGACCGCGGCCGTGCACACGACCCTGTTCACTCTCGGTGGACAGAACCGACGCCGGGCGTGCCCCGAGCGCGCCCCAGCGACAAGCCGTGAGAACCGCTCCAATCCGGTTGGGCGAGGGTGCCGAATCATCACCGTGACAGGCGATGAGCCGGTCACGACAGCGAGGGTCCCGCGAGACCCGGTCCGCTCCCTGGCGGTCAATTCCCTGCGGGTCACGCGGGCCCTCGTGCTGTCCTGCACCACTGTCCCGACCACGAGACCCGAACGCGTGGTCGGACAGGACTCACAGCCAGATCGCAACCGAGAGGAGGGAAACCTGCAATGCTTGCCATCGTGGACAGTGACACCGAGAGCTGGAGCTCGACCGAGCCGGCTCAGGCGTCCCCAGACGACCTCCTCACCCGCGTGGCGACCGGCGACCAGGCAGCCTTCTCCGAGCTGTACGACGTGCTCTCGGGCCGCGTGCTCGGCCTCGTGACCAGGCTCCTCCGGGACCGCGCGCAGTCGGAAGAGGTCACGCAAGAGGTCTTCCTCGAGGTCTGGCAGCAAGCCACCCGCTACGACCGCAAGCGCGGCACCGCAGCGAGCTGGATCCTCACCATGGCCCACCGCCGAGCGGTCGACCGGGTGCGGGCATCGCAGTCCTCGCACGACCGTGACACGAAGATCGGCATCCGCGACTTCGAGGCCGGCTTCGACCAGGTCTCCGAGTCGGTCGAGATCCGGATCGAACACGAACGCGTCAGCCGGGCGCTCGCGAAGCTCACCGAGTTCCAGCGCCAGGCAGTCCAACTCGCGTACTACGGCGGCTACTCGCACAGCGAGATGGCCGACCACCTCGGTGTCCCGATCGGCACCGTCAAGACCCGTCTCCGTGACGGGATGATCAGACTCCGCGACGAGATGGGGGTGACATCATGACCGAACGACACGACGACCCGGCTCTGCTGACGGGTTCACACGCCCTCGACGCGCTGTCGGAGGACGAGCGGGCACTGCTCGACTCGGCGCTCGCCACCTCTCCGGAGCTGCAGGCCGAGACCGACTCGCTGCGCGAGACCGCGCTGCAGCTCGCCTACGCCGTCACCCCGATCGAGCCGCCCTCGTCGCTCAAGGCGTCGCTGATGGCCCAGATCGCATCGACCCCGCAGGCTGCTCCGGTGGCCTCGCGGTCCGAGCCGGCTGCCACGACCGATCCGGTCGCTGACGCGCCCGTAGGCGATGCCGGCCAGGAGGCGCGGTTCGCCCCCGCCACGGACCTCACGTCCGCCGGTGGTGCCGCTTCGGAGAAGGCTCGCCGTCGCTGGTTCCAGCGTCCGGCAGCGGCACTCTCCGCCGCGGCCGCCGTCGCCGTGGTCTTCCTCGGCGTCGGACTCGGCGTCGGCACGTCCTTCACGCCCTCGAACGAGCCCGGCCCTGGTACGACCCAGGCGTCCGGCGGACTCGACCGGATCTACGCCGCGTCGGACTTCCAGCGCAGCACCGCCAAGGTCGCGGGCGGCGGGACGGCCACGGTCGTCTGGTCGAACGAGGTCGGCAAGTCCGCGGTCATCCTCGACGGGGTCCCTGCTGCTCCGGAGGGCAAGACCTACGAACTCTGGTACATCGGCTCCGAGGGTACCGGCGGCAAGATCAACGCTGCCGGCCTGATGGACGGGGTGTCCTCCGGGGTGCACTCGGCAGTCCTCAAGGGGTCGCTGTCGCACGGTGCGACGATCGGCATGACGGTGGAGCCCGCCGGTGGCTCGGACCAGCCGACGACGACGCCGATCATGGCGGTCCCGACCACCTCGGCCTGACCCGGGCACTGGTTCGCACGTCTCCCCGCTCGCGTGGCACGGTCCGCGGGCGGGGAGTTCGTCGTGCCCGGCGGGTGTGGTGATTGGTGAGCTGCCTGTGGGCGGTGGGACGCGCCTCCTGGCTGCCGCGGCGTGCGGACCCGGAACGACATCGCCGCTGTCGTACGACGAGCGCGTTGTCGCAATCCTGCGCCCGCAACAGCCCGCGCACAACGAACGACAAGACCGACGTCGTACGACGTCGGTCTTGTCGTTCAGGGTCCGCACGGGCGGACGACGATCATCCGAAGCGGCCGGAGACGTAGTCCTCGGTGGCCTGCACGGACGGGTTCGAGAACATCGTCGCGGTGTCGTCGAACTCGATGAGCTTGCCGGGGGCACCGGTGCCGGCGATGTTGAAGAACGCCGTCTTGTCGCTGACGCGCGAGGCCTGCTGCATGTTGTGGGTCACGATGACGATCGTGTACTCCTTCTTCAGCTCCTCGATGAGGTCCTCGATCGCGAGGGTCGAGATCGGGTCGAGCGCCGAGCACGGCTCGTCCATGAGGAGCACGTCCGGCTGCACCGCGATCGCACGGGCGATGCAGAGGCGCTGCTGCTGGCCGCCGGACAGCCCCATGCCGGGCTTGTCGAGGCGGTCCTTGACCTCGTTCCAGAGGTTCGCGCCCTGCAGGGACCGCTCGACGACGTCGTCCGACTCGGAGCGGGAGAGGCGCTTGTTGTTGAGCTTCACGCCCGCGAGCACGTTGTCCTTGATGGACATCGTCGGGAACGGGTTCGGACGCTGGAACACCATGCCGACCTGGCGACGGACGAGCACCGGGTCGACGCCCGCGCCGTACAGGTCGTCGCCGTCGATCTTGACCGAGCCCTCGACGTAGGCGCCCGGGATGACCTCGTGCATGCGGTTCAGGGTGCGGAGGAAGGTGGACTTGCCGCAGCCGGACGGACCGATGAACGCGGTCACGGTGCGGGGCTCGATCGTCATGTCGACGCCCTCGACCGCCTTGAACTTCGAGTAGTAGACGTTGAGGCCGTCGACCTCGATGCGCTTGGACACTGTGTTCCTTCGGGGTGGGTGGATCCGCGCGTCAGCGCGAGAGCTTGGGGGCGAAGAGGCGGGTGATGAAGCGGGCGAGGAGGTTCAGCAGCATCACGATGAGGATGAGCAGGAGCGCTGCGGTCCAGGCCCGGTCGACGAACGGTACCGGGTTGGCGCCCTGCTGCGAGTACTGCGTGTACGCGAACACCGGCAGGGTCATCATCGGGTTCTTGAACAGGTCGTAGTTCATGCTCGCCGTGAACCCGGCGGTGACCAGCAGCGGGGCGGTCTCGCCGATGACACGGGCGATCGAGAGCATGACGCCGGTGGTGATGCCGGCGAGCGACGTGGGGAGCACGACCTTGAGGATCGTGAGGTACTTCGGGACGCCGAGGGCGTACGAGGCCTCGCGGAGCTCCATCGGCACGATCTTCAGGACCTCTTCGGTGGAGCGCACGACGATCGGGATCATCAGCACCGACAGCGCCACCGAGCCGACCAGGCCGAAGCGGGCGCCCGGGCCGAGGAACAGCGCGAAGAGCGAGTACGCGAAGAGGCCGGCGACGATGGAGGGGATGCCCGTCATGACGTCGACGAAGAACGTGATGCCCTTGGCGAGGGCGCCCGTGCCGTACTCGACGAGGTAGATCGACGTGAGCAGCCCGATCGGCACCGAGATCAGGGCCGCGAACAGCGTGATCTCGAGCGTGCCGATCAGGGCGTGCAGCGCGCCGCCGCCCTCGGAGATGACGCCGCGCATCGAGTACGAGAAGAACTCGACGTCGAAGCGGGCGAGGCCGTCCGCGAGCACAGTGTAGAGCAGGGAGACGAGCGGCAGGACCGCGATCACGAACGCCGTGATGACGAGCGAGGTGATGAGCCGGTCGACGGCCTTGCGACCACCCTCGACGATCCGCGAGACGACGACGATGAGGACGTCGAACAGGACCGTGCCGAGGAAGAGCGCCGCGACGACGTTGAAGTCCTTGACCGCGCCGCCGGCGTTGAGCAGGGCGAAGACGAGGATCAGCGCGACCCAGGAGCCGACGAGGAGCAGCCACGGCACGGACTTGTGCAGCTTGCCGTTGGCGTAGACGTTGCCGGCGACGCCGGACTGACGGATGGCGAGGGACATCGGGTCGTACCTCTCAGCTCACTCGCTTGCGGACGATGTACCGCGCGAGCATGTTGATGACCAGGGTGATGACGAAGAGGATCAGACCCGACGCGATGAGCGCGTTCAGGGCCGTGCCGGACGCCTCGGCGAACTGCAGGGCGATGTTCGCCGCGATCGTCGAGGGGTTCAGCGACGTGAGCATCTGGAAGGTGACGTTCGTCGACACCGACAGCACCAGCGCGATCGCCATCGTCTCGCCGAGCGCACGACCGAGGCCGAGCATGATCGCGGACACGATGCCGGACTTGGCGAACGGCAGGACCGACAGGCGGATCATCTCCCACCGGGTCGCGCCGAGGGCCAGGGCCGCCTCCTCGTTGAGGCGCGGTGCCTGCAGGAAGATCTCGCGCATGACCGCGGTCATGATCGGGATGGCCATGACGGCGAGGACGATCGACGCGGTGAGGATCGTGCGACCCGTGCCGGACACCTGCCCGGAGAACAGCGGGATCCAGCCGAAGTAGGTGTTCAGGAAGACGTAGAACGGCTTCACGAACTGTGCCAGCACCACGATGCCCCAGAGGCCGTAGACGACCGACGGCACCGCGGCCAGCAGGTCGATCACGTAGCCGAGCACCGGCGAGATCCGGCGCGGGGCGTAGTGCGAGATGAAGAGCGCGATCCCGAGCGAGAGCGGCACGGCGATCACGAGCGCGATGAGCGCGGACCAGACGGTGCCGAAGACGAGGGGGCCGACGTAGTCCCAGAAGTTCGTGGCGCTGTTCGGCAGCTCGCCGACCTTCGCGGAGAACGCCGGGATGCTCTGCCAGACCAGGAAGGCGGCGACGAGCACCAGCACGAAGAGGATGAGCCCGCCGGCGATGACCGACGCGGCGGAGAAGACGCGGTCGCCGATGCGGACGACGGGCTTCGGCTTGGGGGTGACGGGGGCCACTGGCTGGGCCGGTGCGGTCGTCATGGGACTCCTGTCGGAGGAACGCCGGGGGAGGCGACGGGTCGGGGGTGTCCGGTGGTGCGCGGTCCGCTCGGAGCGTGGAGCGGACCGGCGAGGGCCCGGACGCCGGCCAGGTGGGTGGGACCGGCGTCCGGGCGCTCAGGGTGTCTTACTTGATGGAGGCGACGGCCTTCGCGGCCTTCTCGGCGAGGTCGGTCGAGAGGGCGGCCGACTTGGCCTCCTTCGCGGCGGCGTCCTGCGCGTCCTTCGAGACGACGTAGTCGAGGTAGCCCTTCACGAGCTTGCCCTTGTCGGCGTCCTTGTACTCCTGGCAGGCGATCGCGTAGGAGACGAGCACCAGCGGCCAGGCGTTCTCGGCCGTGTCGGTGCGGTTGATGTCGATCGCGAGGTCGTTGTCCGCGCGGCCGGAGACCGTCTCGGAGTCCGCGACGACCTTGGCAGCGCCCTCGGCGGAGATCTCGGTGGCCTTGTCGCCGACCATGAGCTTCGCCTTGTCGAGGTCACCGGCGCCGGAGTCGTCGATGTAGGTGATGGCGTTCGAGGCGCTGGCCATGGCCGAGGCCACACCCGAGGTGCCCTTCGCGCTGTCGCCGACCTGGTACGGGAAGGTCTGGCTGGGGGCCTCGGTCCAGACGTCCTTGGCGTTCGCCGCGACGTACTCGGAGAAGTTCTGCGTGGTGCCCGAGTCGTCGGAGCGGTGCACGACCGTGATGTTCGCGTCCGGCAGGGTGGCGTCCTTGTTCAGGTCGGCGATCTGCGAGTCGTTCCACTTCGTGATCTTGCCCGAGAAGATGCCCGCGATGGTCTTCGCGTCGAGCGTGAGGTCCTTGACGCCGTCGACCTTGTAGGCGATGGCGATCGGGGAGATGTAGACCGGGATGTCGATGGCCTTCGAGTCCGCGGCGCACAGGGCGAACGAGCCCGCGAGCTCCTCGTCCTTCAGCGCGGCGTCGGAGCCGGCGAAGTCGGCGGCACCCGAGATGAAGTTCTTGCGGCCGGCGCCCGAACCGTCGGGCGAGTAGTTGACCGTCACGCCGGAGGCGACGTTCTGGAAACCAGCGGCCCAGGTGGCCTCGGCCGTCTGCTGGGCGGACGAACCCGAGCCGGTCAGCGTGCCCGAGAGCTTCGAGTAGTCGGTGCCGGAGCTCGAGCTGGACGAGGGCGTGTTGCCCGCGTCCTCGTTCGCCGCGCACGAGGAGAGCACGACCGCGCCGGCGATCGCGATTGCCGCGACCGTACCGATTCGCTTGATGTTCACAGGGGTCCCTTCGGGAATGTCAGTGCAGGTGGGACCGCTGCTGGTCCCGTGGGCCGGTGCTGACCCGGGAGCGACTGTAGGGACGCGAGGTGACGGGGATCACCCGCCCTGGTGAACGGGAGGTGAACGAGCGGTTGTCCTGGACGGGGCGCCGTGCGTCGGAGCGCGCGCGGGTGCAGGATCGGGAACGCCGCGCCGTGCGCGGACGCATGCGTGCGCATGCACACCGCAGGGGCCTGGAGGCGCGGCTCGGCCCGGACGCTCGGCCTACGCCGAGACGGGGTTGCGGTGCGTCTCGACGGCCACGAGCCTGCCGTCGGCGATGTGCAGCACCGAGAAGTCGCCGACCGAGAGCATCGCGGCACGGCGGAGGTCGAACCGGCCGGACTCGTCGGCCGTCGCGGTCGCGATGCGGGCGATGATGTCCGGCAGCACGGGCCCGTGCGAGCACAGGACCGTCGTCTTCGCCTTGTCGAGGCGCTTCTGCACGACGCCCTTGACGTCGGCGGCACCCCGGTCGTGGGCGTCCTGGCTGATGTCCGGCGTGCTCGACACCCCGAGGTGCGTCCGGTCGGAGAGCGGTTCGACCGTCGCGAGGCAGCGGGCCGCGGTGCTGCTGACGATCTTCTTCGGACCGAAGGCGGCCACGGGCGACGCGACCGACTTCGCCTGCGACCGGCCGACCGGCAGGAGCGGACGGGTGGCGTCCGGTCCGTTCCACTCCGAGCCGGGGACGGTCTTGGCGTGCCGGAGGGCGATGAGGGCGAAGGTGCGGTGTTCCCCGGCGGCGACGCGGTCGGCGAACCGGTCGAGGATCGCGACGTCGCGCTCGTACGTCAGTCGGTGCCGGGCGTCGTCGAGCGTGACCCACTCGACCGAGGCGACCTCGTCGTTCGGGCGGAACTTGCCGGCGCGCTCGTACTCCTTCGCGGGGACGCGGGCGGACCAGTAGTGCACCACCTTGTCGCGGCCGCTCGGCAGGACGTACTCGGCCGTGCCCAGCGGAGCGCCGAGGTGCACGCGGTAGCCGGTCTCCTCGTCGATCTCGCGCACGGCGGTCGTCGGGACGCTCTCGCCCGGGTCGACCTTGCCCTTCGGGAACGAGACGTCCTTGTGGTGGTCGCGGTGGATGAGCAGCACGAGCGGGACGCCGTCCTGTTCACGCCAGACGACGGCACCCGCAGCGACGACCGGCCCTGAGGAGCCGCCGCTCACCGAGTGGAGCGCTTCCGCGCCGAGATCTTCCGCATGAGGACATTCTGCACGTCATCGAGCGGTCGGCCGTCCTCGTCCGTCGAGTGGCGCGTCCACTCGCCGTCCGACTCGAGGTGCCACGAGCTCGTCGTGTCCGCCATGGCGAGGTCGAACATCTCGTGGACCTCGTTCACGTGGCCGGGGTCGGACAGGCGCACGAGCGCCTCGACGCGGCGGTCGAGGTTGCGGTGCATCATGTCCGCCGAGCCGATGAACACGGCCGGGTCGCCGTCGTTGTGGAACGCGAACGCCCGCGAGTGCTCGAGGTACCGGCCGACGACGCTGCGCACCCGGATGGTGTCGCTGACGCCTTCCATGCCGGGCTTGAGCGAGCAGATGCCGCGGACCCACACATCGATCGGCACACCGGCCTGGCTCGCCAGGTACAGCGCGTCGATGATCTGCTCGTCCACCATCGAGTTGACCTTGATGCGGATCCCCGAGGGCTTGCCGGCGCGGGCGTTGTCCGCCTCGGTCGTGATGCGCTTGAGCAGGCCCTTCCGCAGGTGCAGCGGCGCGACGAGCAGGCGCTTGAACTTCTTCTCGATCGCGTAGCCCGACAGCTCGTTGAACAGGCGCGTGAGGTCCTTGCCCACGGTGTCGTCCGACGTGAAGAGCCCCATGTCCTCGTAGATGCGCGAGGTCTTCGGGTTGTAGTTGCCCGTCCCGATGTGGCTGTAGTGCTTGAGCGTGCCGCCCTCCTGCCGGATGACGAGCACGAGCTTCGAGTGCGTCTTCAGCCCGACCAGGCCGTAGACCACGTGCACGCCGGCCTTCTCGAGCTTGCGGGCCCACGTGATGTTGTTCTGCTCGTCGAAGCGCGCCTTGATCTCGACGAGTGCGAGCACCTGCTTGCCCGCGGCCGCGGCGTCGATGAGCGCCTCGACGATGGGGCTGTCGCCCGAGGTGCGGTAGAGCGTCTGCTTGATCGCGAGCACGTTCGGGTCGGCCGCGGCCTGCTCGAGGAACGCCTGCACACTGGTCGCGAAGGACTCGTACGGGTGGTGCACGAGGACGTCCTTCGCCGCGATCGCGCGGAAGAGGTCCGGCTTCGTGTTCGGTTCGCCCGGCTGGAACTGCACCGGGGTCGTCGGCACGTGCTTCGGGTAGTGCAGGTCCGGGCGGGCGATCTTGGCGATCTCGAACAGGCCGCCGAGGTCGAGCGGCGACGGCAGGCGGAACACCTCCTGCTCGGTGATGTCGAGTTCGCGCACGAGCAGGTCGAGCGTCACCGGGTCCATGTCCTCGGTGATCTCGAGACGGATGGGCGGCCCGAACCGACGACGGAGCAGCTCGCGCTCGAGTGCCTGGATGAGGTTCTCGGCCTCGTCCTCCTCGATCTCGACGTCCTCGTTGCGGGTGACCCGGAACACGTGGTGCTCGAGGACCTCCATCCCCGGGAAGAGGTCGTCGAGGTGGTTCGCGATGAGGTCTTCGAGGGGGATGAAGCGGAGCAGCCCGGAGTCGTCGTCCGGCAGCTTGATGAACCGCGAGAAGTTCTGCGGCACCTTGAGGCGCGCGAACTCCTGCCGCTGCGACTTCGGGTTGCGCACGCGCACCGCGAGGTTGAGCGACAACCCGGAGATGTACGGGAAGGGGTGCGCCGGGTCGACCGCGAGCGGCATGAGCACCGGGAAGATCTGCTCGTTGAAGTACTCGCGCATCCGGAGCCGGTCGGCCTCGTCGAGGTCGGACCAGTGCTCGATGTGGATGCCAGCCGCGTCGAGGTCCGGCTTGAGCGACCCGATGAACGCCTGCGCGTGGCGGTCCTGCAGCTCGTGCGCCTTCGTCGCGATGTCGCGCAGCACGTCGCTCGGTGCGCGACCGACGTTGGTCGGCACGGCGATGCCGGTGTCGATGCGGCGCTTCAGGCCGGCGACCCGGACCATGAAGAACTCGTCGAGGTTGGACGCGAAGATCGCCAGGAAGTTCGCCCGTTCGAGGAGCGGCTGCGTGCGGTCCTCGCCGAGTTCGAGCACGCGCTGGTTGAACCGGAGCCAGCTGAGTTCACGGTCGAAGTAGCGGTCGGTGGGCAGCGACTCGTGCTCGATCTCGACGACCTCGTCGAAGTCGTCGAGGTCCGGTGCGACGGAGTCGCCGTCGAGCTGCGGTTCGGTGTCCATGCCCACATCCTGCCACCCGCCCCCTGCGCCAGGAGGGCCGCACGTGGACGCTGTGGAAACGGGCGGTGAACGACGCCGTGTGGAGGAGCGTCAGCCGGCCGCGTACTGGACGTCGATCGAGTACTGCTCGAACCCGGATCGGCGGTAGAGGGCCAGCGCCGGGGCGTTGTCGCCCTCGACGTAGAGCGCCGCGGCGGAGAGGCCCCGGCCGGTCAGGCGTGCCGTCCCCGCGCGCATCAGGACGCCGCCGAGTCCCCGGCCCTGCAGGTCGGGTCGGACGGCCACGGCGTAGAACTCGCCGGTGTCGCCCTCGACCTTGAGCCAGCACGACCCGGCGAGCTGCCCGGAGTCGTCGCGGAGCAGGAGCAGGTCGTCGCCGGAGAACCAGTCGTCGGCCTCGCGGGCGCGCAGGTCGTCGAGCGTCATCCGGCCCTGTTCCGGGTGGTGCGCGAACGCGGCGGCGTTGAGAGCCAGCCAGTCGGCCTCGTCGGCGGGGTCGCCCGTCCGGAACGACGACAGGGACCAGCCGGCCGGCACCGCGGGGTCGGGGGCGATGGGCGCGATCGGGGCGCGGAGCTGCAGGAGCGTGCGGACCGCCGTCCAGCCGAAGCGGGCCGCGAGTGCTCGGGCAGCGGGGTGGTCCCCGTGCGCCCACGCGAGCCGAGGGGCCGGCCCGTCCACGGGAGCGGCCCCGCCGCCCGGGGTGAGCGCCTGCCGGGCCAGGGTGGTGCCGAGACCTCGGCCCCGCGCCTCCTGGGCGACCACGAGTTCCAGCTCGCCGTCACGGACCACGGCGACCCCGCGCTCGTCGCCGAGCACGGTCGCGCGGCCGGCGCGCACGTCGACCAGGGTCTGGTCGGAGAACGGCGGTGCTTCGCCCGGGACGACGAAGCGCGACAGGTCGACCACTACTGGCCCGCGAGCCGGTCGGCCTCGTCGTCGTAGACGTTGAAGCGGTACCCGACGTTGCGGACCGTGCCGATGAGGGACTCGAGGTCGCCGAGCTTCGCGCGGAGGCGACGCACGTGCACGTCGACCGTGCGGGTGCCGCCGAAGTAGTCGTAGCCCCACACCTCGCTGAGGAGCTGCTCGCGGGTGAAGACCCGCGACGGGTGCGTGGCGAAGAAGCGGAGGAGCTCGAACTCCTTGAAGGTGAGGTCGAGCGGCCGACCGCGGACCTTCGCCGAGTAGCTGGCCTCGTCGATGACGACACCGGAGGCCTGGATCTTCGACCCGGTCTGGTTCTTCGACGCGCGACCGGCCGTGAGTCGGATGCGGGCGTCGACCTCGGCCGGGCCGGCGGTCTCGAGCACGACGTCGTCGACGTTCCACTCGCTGTTGACCGCGGTCAGACCACCCTCGGTGACGACCAGGATGATCGGCGTCGTCGAGCCGCTCGTCGCGAGGATCTTGCACAGGGCCTTGGCGCTCGCGAGGTCCGTCCGGGCGTCCACGAACATGAGGTCGCTCTGCGGGGCGTTGACCAGCTGTGCGGCCTCGGCGGGGACGTGGCGGATCCGGTGGCTCAGCAGTCCGAGGCTCGGCAGGACGTCGCCGGGCGCGGCTGAGGTGAGTACCAGGAGCTGGGCCACAGGACCTCCAGGGCGTGGGGGAGTCGTGCACACATCCTAGTGATGCTCGGGAAGCGTCCCTCCCGGCCGGACGGTCGGGGACGCGTTCCGGGCACCTTCGGCACGCGGCCCTGTCATGATGGGGCGCGTGACCGAGCCCGTTCAGCCCACCGACCAGCGCCGCCTCCGGCTGACGTCCGTGCTGCCGGTCTGGCTGCTCGCGGTCGTCGGCGCCGTGCTCGTCCTCACCCTCACCGACAAGGACTCGTTCGCGTGGCTGCTGCTCGTGTTCGTGCTCTGCGTGCTGGTCAGCTTCGTGCTGCAGCTCATCACCGCGACGAAGGACGGGCTGGTCGAGCGGATCAGCATCGCGTCGTCCGGGGCGTTCGTCGTCGTGCTCGTCACCGCGGTGGTCCTGCTGGTGCGCTGACGCGCCGCCGTCCGCCTGGCGCCGTCAGGCGTGACGCGTAGACTCCAGCCATGGATTCGCTGCTTGCGCTCGAGCTCTTCTACGTGGGCCTGCTCGGCCTCGCGTCGCTCGCGATCGCGTTCGTCTCGGTGACCGTCGTCGTGAAGCTGTTCAAGGGTCAGCGTTGATCGAACTGCCGGAGGGCCTCGCGCCGGAACTCGTCCCGCTGTCGTGGCTCGTCGGCGTCTGGGAGGGCACCGGCGTGGTCGAGTACCCCGTCGGTGACGAGGACGAACCCCGGAAGTACGAGTTCGGCCAGCGCGTGAGCTTCAGCCACGACGGTCTGCCCTACCTCAACTACTCCTCCACGACGTGGCTGCTCGACGACGAGCACACCCCGCTCGCGGCCGAGATGGGCTACTGGCGGATCGACCGTCCGTCCGAGCCCGGTGACCGCGGCCCGGCGATGCTCCTCGGCGAGGGGCCGACGCCGTTCGGCACCGTCGAGAGCGTCGAGGCGCTGCGGAACACCACGGACGGCTTCGACGTCGAAGCGGCGATCATCCACCCCACCGGCGTCAACGAGCTCTACGTCGGGCGGGTCCGCAAGGGCCGCATCGACCTCGCGACCGACGCCGTGATGCGCTCGCCGAACGCCAAGGACTACTCCGCGGCCACCCGGCTCTACGGCCTGGTCGAGGGCAAGCTCTTCTGGGCGTGGGACATCGCCGCACTCGGCAAGGAGCTGACCTCGCACGCCTCGGGGCAGCTCGCGAAGGTCGACTGATGTCCGCGTTCGCCGGCCGCGCCGGCTTCGTGGCGACGGACTCCGGCCCCGCCGCGCACTTCGGCAACCCGCTCGGCGAGCAGCGCCTGCTCGCTCGCGGTCGCGCCGTCGTCGAACTCGGCCTCGGTGTCGTCACCGTCACCGGCCCGGACCGTCTGTCGTGGCTCAACTCGATCACCTCGCAGCTGCTCACCGGCCTCGCCGCCGGCGTGAGCACCGAGACGCTCGTGCTCGACCAGTCCGGTCGGGTCGAGCACGCGGCGCGCGTCGTCGACGACGGGTCGGTGGCGTGGCTGCTGACCGAGCCCGCCGACGCGGCACCGCTCGCTGCCTGGCTCGACTCGATGCGGTTCATGCTGCGCGTCGAGGTCGCCGACCGTTCGGCGGACTTCGCCACGATCGGCTGGTTCGGCGAGTCCGCGCCGTTCGTGTCGACCGACCTGCCCGAGACCCCGGTCGCCGAGTGGGTCGACCCGTGGGCGTCCGTCACGCCCGGCGGGTGGGGCTACGCCGACCAGGAGGCGCACCCCGCCTCCGACTGGACCCTCCGCATCGCCGTGGTCACCCCCGGCACCGCGGGCGCGATCGCCGCGTCGGACGAACCCGTCGCGGGACTGCTGGCGTACGAGGCCCTGCGCATCGCCGCCTGGCGACCCTCGCTGTCCGACGTCGACGAGCGCACGATCCCGCACGAGCTCGACTGGCTCCGGTCCGCCGTGCACCTGTCGAAGGGCTGCTACCGGGGGCAGGAGACCGTGGCGAAGGTCCACAACCTCGGACACCCGCCGCGCCGGGTCGTCATGCTGCACCTCGACGGATCGGACGGCGTGCTACCGGCCCCGGGGACGCCGGTCGTCGCCGGCGAGAAGGAGGTCGGGCGTCTGACGGCGTCGGGCATCCACCACGAGCTCGGGCCGATCGGGCTCGCGGTCGTGAAGCGTTCCCTCGACCCCGCCGCCACGCTGACGCTCAGCGCCGACGACGTGGTCGTGTCCGCCACGCAAGAGGTCATCGTGCCGCCGGGGGCCGGCGCCACTGCCGACGTCCCGCGCCTGCCCCGCCTCGGCGCCGTCCGCCGCTCCTAGCCCGCGCGGTTCGCCGGCCCCCGGCCCCGAGTCTCGGCTCCGCGGACACGTTCGCGCCATCAGGGCCACGAAACTGTCCGCCCGGCCGAGTCTCGGGGTCCCGCGGCGCGCGCCGGCTGGTCAGGCCGGGGCCACCGCGGCCCACGGGACGCTGAGCTCGCCGAGCCGCCACCGCGTCACCCCGTGCAGCACCGTCCATCCCCGGTCCCGCATGCCCCGGACCGTCGCGATCCACCGCTGCCGGGGGCCGTACGTACCGAGCGGCGCCGCGACCGCCCACGCCAGGTCGAGGTCGCCGAGGAACGCGTGCACCCGCTCGCCGGGAACGTTCCGGTGGATGAGGGCCTTCGGCAGCCGTTCGGCCACGACCGAGGGGACGTCGAGCCCCGCCAGCCGGAGCGACACCGTGAAGGTGCGTGGTGCGACGTCGTCGAGCGTCACCCACGAGGCCACCCGCCCGACCTCGTTGCACGTCCCCTCGACGAGCGCGCCGCCCGGCTGCAGGCGGTCCTGCATGATCCGCCAGGACTCCACCACCGCGGACTCGTCGTACTGCCGCAGCACGTTGAAGGCGCGGATCACGGCGGGCCGGCGGTTCCCCGGTGTCGGTGTCTCGAACCCGCCGAGCCGGAACGTCACCCCGTCCCGCGTGCCGGCGTTCGCGAGGGCCACCCGGGCCGGCTCGATCTCGATGCCGGTGACCTCGACGTCGGGGCGGACGGCGGCCAGGCGGTCACGGAGCTCGAGCGTCGTCGTCGGCGAGGCCCCGTACCCGACGTCGGCGACGAGCGGGTCGGCGCTCCGGCGGAGGACCGGCAGCGTGGCGATCCACCGGTCGACGCGGCGGAGCCGGTTGTACCCGGTCGTCCCGCGCGTCACGTTCCCGATGGGCATGCCGACCAGGGTACGGGTCCGGGGACCGGCTGCACGGCGCTCGGTAGACTCGGGGCATGACCTCCACGCTCGTCCTGCTCCGTCACGGCAACAGTGACTGGAACCAGAAGAACCTGTTCACCGGTTGGGTCGACGTCCGGCTCAGCGAGCTGGGCGAGAAGGAGGCGAAGCGCGCCGGCGACCTCATCGCCGAGTCCGGCATCGTCCCCGACGTCCTCTACACCTCGCTCCTCACCCGCGCGATCCAGACGGCCGACATCGCGCTGCTCCAGGCCGACCTGGCGTGGCTGCCGGTGAAGCGCGACTGGCGCCTCAACGAGCGCCACTACGGCGACCTGCAGGGCAAGGACAAGGCCCAGACGCTCGAGCAGTACGGCGAGCAGCAGTTCATGGAGTGGCGCCGGTCGTTCGACGTGCCGCCGCCCCCCATCGCCGACGACGCCGAGTGGTCGCAGTTCGGGGACCGCCGCTACGCCGACCTCGGCGACCAGCTGCCCCGCACCGAGTCGCTCAAGCTCGTGATCGACCGCCTGCTGCCCTACTGGGAGTCGGACATCACGAAGGACCTCGGCGCGGGCAAGACCGTCCTCGTCACGGCGCACGGCAACTCGCTCCGGGCGCTCGTGAAGCACCTCGACGGCATCTCCGACGAGGACATCGCCGGCCTGAACATCCCGACCGGCATCCCGCTGGTGTACGAGCTCGACGACGACTTCCGTCCGACGAAGCCGGCGTACTACCTCGACCCCGAGGCCGCCGCTGCCGGAGCCGCCGCCGTGGCCGCCCAGGGCGCCAAGAAGTAGCAGCGCAGCGCTGCACACACGAACGCCCCGCCCGGCCTGACCGGGCGGGGCGTTCCGCGCGTTCACACGAAGTGGGAGGCGATCTCCTGCACCAGGGCGCCGACGTCGTACGGCTTCGTCGTGTCGACGCGGACCACCGGGACGCCCGGCAGGCCGACCGGCTGGGCGGCGTCGCCGTGCTCGTCCCAGAACGCGAGCACGTCGGCCAGGTCCCCGTGCACCTCGTGGCGCACCGGCACGGTGCCCGGGTCGTACCGGTCGCGCAGCCGCTCCTCGGCGGTGGCCCGGTCCGTGTCGCACCACACCTCGACAGCGCGCGGCGACCCGGCGGAGGCGAGCCGCGCCTCCAGGAGTCCGCGGTCCCGCGACGGCAGCCAGACGGCGTCGAGGACGACCCCGTTCTCGACGGCCTGCGCCATCGACCACATCGTCTCCATCGCGATGGCGCCGAGCGGACGCGACGCGATCATCGGGCCGACGAGGTCGGCGAGGGGCTCCTTGATCCGGTCCTTCGACAGGAACGGGCAGCCGAGCACCTCGGCGAGGGCGGCACCGATGGTGCTCTTGCCGGAACCGGGCATGCCGTTGACGATGATCGCGACCTGGGCCATGCCTCGATCCTGTCAGACCCCAGCGAGCCGAGCGGAACGCAGCGAGCCGGGCGGACCGTGTGGTCCGTCCGGCTCGGTGACACCGCAGCGTCGGGTCAGGCGGGCGACACCGTCACCGAGGACGCGCCGGCCCAGTCACCCGTCGCCAGGTACTCGACCTTCTTGGCGATCGAGACCGCGTGGTCCGCGAAGCGCTCGTGGTACCGCGATGCCAGGGTCGCGTCGACCGTGTCGATCGGCGCACCCTTCCAGGTCTCGCCGAGCACGAAGTCGAACACGCTCGCGTGCAGCTCGTCGATGGCGTCGTCCTCGTCGCGGATCTCCCCGGCGAGGGCGATGTCCTCGGTGGCGAGCAGTCGCGTGAGCTTCTGCGCCATCGCGACGTCGAGCTGGCCCATCTTCTTGAAGGTGCCGCGGAGGCCCTTCGGCACGACCTTCTCGGGGAAGCGCTGCCGGGTGAGCTGGGCGATGTGCTCGGCCATGTCGCCCATGCGCTCGAGCGACGAGCTGACGCGCAGGGCCGTGACCACGACGCGGAGGTCGCGGGCGACCGGGGCCTGACGCGCGAGGATGTCGATCGCGATCTCGTCGAGGCTGTTCGCCGCCTCGTCGATCTTGGCGTCGTCGGCGATCACCTCCTCGGCGAGGGACACGTCGGACTCGCTGAACGACTGCGTGGCTCGGGTGATGGCGGACTCGACGAGCCCGGCGATCTCGGTCAGTCGCTCCTGGACGTCCTGGAGTTCCTGCTGGAAGACTTCGCGCATGGGGGAGTACCTCTCTCTGCGTACCGGTCGAGTGTCGTCACGTCAGGTGAACGAACGGTGACGTGCGGTTGAACGCTTCGCGATCCGGCCTTCCGCAGACGGTGAACGGTACCGGAACCCCGCATGACCATCCCTACACTGACGGCATGGACAACGCGTGGCTCGTGCCACTGTCGATGCTCCTCGGCGGGGTGTTCGGAGCAGGCGTCGTGGTGCTGATCATCACCGCCGAGCGCACGGCTCGTGCTGCCGACGTGGCGGAACGCACCCTGCCCGACGGCGTCGCCGCGGTCATCGCCACGATGCACAACCCGGCCGTGGTGGTCGACCCCTCGAACACGGTCGTCGCTGCCTCGCCGCAGGCACTGACGGTCGGGCTGGTGGTGCGGCGGAAGCTCGTGCACCGCGAGCTCGTCGACCTCGTCGACCGCGTGCGCAAGAGCGGGGAGATGGGCGCCGAGGACCTCGAGCTGCCCCGTGGTCGGGGCAGCGACCAGATCGGCTACCTGAGCTTCCGCGCCGCGCAGCTCGGCAACCGGTACGTGCTCGTCACGGCCGACGACCTGACCGAGACCCGGCGCATCGACGAGGTCCGGCGGGACTTCGTCGCGAACATCTCGCACGAGCTCAAGACCCCGATCGGCGCGATCGGCCTGCTCTCCGAGACCCTCGTCGCCGCCGCGGACGAACCCCAGCACGTGCGGAAGTTCGCCGCGCAGCTCGTCACCGAGTCGGAGCGGCTGGCCGCCCTGACGAAGGACATCATCGAACTCTCGCGGCTGCAGTCCGTCGACACGCTGGAGAACAGCGAGGAGACGTCGATCGACCGCATCGTGCAGGCCGCCGTCGACGCGAACGAGATCGTCGCCCGCGCCCGGGACATCGAACTCGTGCGGGCGAAGAAGTCGAAGCTGCGGGTGATGGGCGACCCCGCCCTGCTGCAGATCGCGGTGTCGAACCTCATCGCCAACGCGGTGAAGTACTCCCCGGACCACACCCGCGTCGGCGTGGGCGTCCGGTCTGCGAAGGGCTTCGTCGAGATCGCGGTGACCGACCAGGGCGTCGGCATCCCCGAGGCCGACCTCGACCGGGTGTTCGAGCGGTTCTACCGCGTCGACCCCGCCCGGTCCCGTGCCACGGGCGGCACGGGCCTCGGCCTCGCCATCGTGAAGCACGTCGTCGGCAACCACGGCGGGGACGTGCGCGTCTGGTCGCAGCCCGGCAAGGGCTCGACCTTCACCATCCGCCTGCCCGAGGCGGACCCGGAACTGACCACAGCACTCGAAGAGCAACTGGAAGAGCAGCCATCGTGACCAAGATCCTCATCGTCGACGACGAGCCGGCCCTGAGCGAGCCCCTGGAGTTCCTGCTGCAGCGCGAGGGGTACGACACCTCCGTCGCTGCGGACGGCGTGACCGCGCTGTCGAAGTTCGACGCGGAGAACCCCGACCTGGTGCTGCTCGACCTGATGCTGCCGGGACTCTCCGGCACCGAGGTCTGCCGACAGATCCGGACCCGCTCGAACATCCCGATCATCATGCTCACCGCGAAGGACTCCGAGGTGGACATCGTCGTCGGGCTGGAGCTCGGCGCGGACGACTACGTGACGAAGCCGTACTCGACCCGCGAGCTCCTCGCCCGCATCCGTGCGGTCCTGCGTCGCCGGACCGAGGACGACCCCGCGGACAGCGGGATCCTGCAGGTCGGTGGCATCCGGATGGACGTCGAGCGGCACACCGTGGCGGTGGACGGCTCGGAGACGCCGATGCCGCTCAAGGAGTTCGAGCTCCTCGAGCTGCTGCTCCGCAACGCCGGGCGCGTGCTCACCCGGGGGCAGCTCATCGACCGGGTGTGGGGCTCCGACTACTTCGGCGACACGAAGACCCTGGACGTGCACATCAAGCGCATCCGCTCGAAGATCGAGCGCGTGCCGAGCGCGCCGGAGATCCTGGTGACCGTCCGCGGGCTCGGCTACCGCATCGAGGGCTGACGCGAGGTCGGCTGACGCACAGGAGGCGCGGGGGGGGGGGGGGGGGGGCCGCCCCCCCCCCCCCCGGGGGGGGGGGGGGGGGGGGGGCCCGGGGAGGGCCGCGCGGGGGGGGGGGGGGGGGGGGGGGGGGGGGGGCCCGCCCCGGGGGGGGGGGGGGGGGGGGGGGGCCCCCCCCCCCCGCGCCTCCTGTGCGTGCGTCTGCTGCTAGTTGCCGGCGTCCTGCGTCGCGTCGTCCGTCGGCGTGGCCGCGGGCGTCTCGACCGGGAGGGTGATCTCGCTGGTGGGCTCCGGCGAGGAGGTCGGCGCGAGCGTCGCGTACTCCTCCTGCTGGCTGGTCAGCACCGGGACGCTCGCCGAGACGCCCTCGGCGCCCGAGTACGAGAAGTAGACCTTGACCAGCGAGCCGGGCTTGGTGTCGGCGTCGTCGAAGACGACCTCGCGCGAGTCGCCGGCGGCCGTGCCCTGCGTGGTGCCGTCGCCCTCTTCCGTCGAGGCGGTGGCCTGCTCGGAGGGCTCCGCGGCCCCGCCGAGGTCGATGTGCGTGTTCGCCGGGACCGTGACGGTCTGGGTGTCCCCGCCGACCTCGATCGAGAGGGTGATGTCGTCCCGCTCGGCGTTGTTCACGATCGTGCCCACGAACCGGGCGCCGTCGGCGTCGTCCGCGATGAGGAGCGCGTTGCGGATGTCCACCTTGCCGGTCGACACGTTCACGCCGTCGGTGATCTGCTTGATCTCCGTCGTCTGTGCGGGCGACATGAACTCGCAGCCGGTGGCGCCGAGCGCGATGGTTGCCGCAACGGCGACGGACACGAGTACCCGAGCTCGCAAGAGATTCCTCCGGAAGATCACGATTGTGGACCGGACGGTCCGGCACCATCCTACCGATCAGCGGGGGTGCCAGTTGTTAGGCGCCCCTTACCCGAACAACGCTTGTGGTAAACTGGGTGTCTCGGAACGGAGCCTGATACATGCAATTCGAGGTCGGCGAGACCGTCGTCTACCCCCATCACGGGGCGGCAACCATCTCTGAAGTCAAGACGCGCGTCATCAAGGGTGAGGAAAAGGTCTACCTGAAGCTGCGGGTCACCCAGGGTGACCTCACGATCGAGGTCCCGGCGGACAACGTCGACCTGGTCGGAGTCCGTGACGTGATCGGCAAGGAAGGCCTCGACAAGGTGTTCGAGGTCCTGCGTGCCCCCTTCACCGAAGAGCCCACGAACTGGTCGCGTCGCTACAAGGCGAACCTCGAGAAGCTCGCTTCCGGTGACGTCATCAAGGTGTCCGAGGTCGTCCGCGACCTCTGGCGCCGCGACCAGGACCGCGGCCTGTCCGCGGGGGAGAAGCGGATGCTCGCCAAGGCGCGGCAGATCCTGATCTCCGAGCTGGCGCTGGCCGAGAAGACCGACGAGGACAAGGCATCGACCGTCCTCGACGAGGTCCTCGCCTCCTGAGCGCACCGAACCACTGAACACGTCCTCGACCGTTCTGTTCCCCCACGGGGTGGACAGGGCGGTCGTCGTCGTTGCGGCCGGTTCCGGCACGCGGCTCGGCATCGGGACGGCCAAGGCGTTCGTCCCCGTTGCCGGCACGCTGATGCTCGCGCGGGCGCTCGAGCCGCTGTTCGCCCTGCCGTCGCCGACGCTCGTCGTGGTGGTCGCGCCGGCGGCGCTCCTCGACGACTGCCGACAGGTGGTCGCGTCCGTCGCCGGGGCTGCGGTCGCGTACACGGCCGTCGTCCCCGGAGGCGCGGATCGCCATGCCTCGGTCGAGGCCGGCCTGGCCGTGCTGCCGGACTCCGTCACCGCGGTGCTGGTGCACGACGCGGCGCGCTGTCTGACGCCACCAGCCCAGTTCGAGCGGGTGTTCGACGCCGTCGCCGGTTCGCTGCACGACGGGGCGGGTGCCGGGTTCGTCCCCGCACTGCCCGTCACGGACACGATCAAGCGCGTCGACGGGGACGCCGTCGTCGAGACCGTCGACCGCGCGGCACTCGTCGGGGTGCAGACGCCGCAGGGCTTCCCGCTCGCCGCGCTCCGGCAGGCGTACGCCGTGTCGCAGCAGGCCGAGACCGACGACGCCGGGGTGTTCCAGGCGGCGGGCGGTACCGTGCGGTTCGTCCCCGGCGACGCCGACGCCTTCAAGATCACCACCCCGTGGGACCTCGGTCGTGCCGAGTCGATCGTGCGTGCGCGCGCCGCCACCGCCGTGGACACCCGGGTCGGCCTCGGGGTGGACGTGCACGCGTTCGACGCGGCCTCCCCGTGCCGGGTCGGGCTGCTCGACTTCCCCGGTGAAGCTGGGCTCTCCGGCCACAGCGACGGCGACGCGGTCGCGCACGCGGTCTGCGACGCCCTGCTCTCGGCGGGCGGGCTCGGCGACATCGGCGGGACGTTCGGCACGTCGGACCCCGCATACGCCGGGGCGGCGGGTGACGTCTTCGTCCGGGGTGCGGTCGCGATGCTGGCCGCCGCCGGTCTGGTGCCCGTGTCCGTCACCGTGCAGGTCATCGGGAACCGCCCGCGCATCGGCGCACGTCGGACCGAGATGCAGGACGCCCTCGGCGCCGTCGTCGGGGCCCCGGTCGCGGTCTCCGGCACGACGACGGACGGTCTCGGGTTCACCGGCCGCGGCGAGGGGCTCGCCGCGATCGCGACAGCCGTCGTCCGACCGGTCTGACGTCCTAGGCTGGACGCGTGACCGTTCGCCTCTACGACTCCCGCGCCGCTGCCGTCGTCGACCTCGTCCCGCTGGTCGACGGACAGGTGAGCATGTACGTGTGCGGTCCGACCGTGCAGTCGTCGCCGCACATCGGGCACCTCCGCTCCGCTCTCGTCTACGACATCTGGCGCCGCTGGCTCACCCACCGCGGCCTCCGGGTCACGCTCGTGCGGAACGTCACGGACATCGACGACAAGGTGCTCGACCTCGCGCACGGCACCGACGAGGCCTGGTTCGCCCGGGCGTACCGCGTCGAGCTCGAGTTCACGGCCGCGTACAACGCCCTCGGCATCCTGCCCCCGACGTACGAGCCCCGGGCCACCGCGAGCGTCCCGCAGATGCACGACATCATCACCAAGCTCATCGACCGCGGGCACGCCTACGCGGCGGCGGACGGCTCCGGCGACGTCTACTTCGACACCGGCAGCTGGGCGTCCTACGGGGCGCTCACCCGGCAGCGGCGCGAGGACATGGTCGAGGCCACCGACGCCGACCCCCGCGGCAAGCGCGACCCCCGCGACTTCGCGCTCTGGAAGGGCGCCAAGCCCGGGGAGCCGTCGACGGCGAACTGGGACTCGCCCTGGGGCCCCGGCCGCCCGGGCTGGCACATCGAGTGCTCGGCGATGTCCCGGCGCTACCTCGGCCCGGCGTTCGACATCCACGGCGGCGGACTCGACCTGCGCTTCCCGCACCACGAGAACGAACTCGCGCAGTCCACGGCGGCCGGAGACGCGTTCGCCTCCTACTGGCTGCACAACGGCCTCGTCTCCGTCGACGGGCAGAAGATGTCGAAGTCGCTCGGCAACTCGATCTTCGCCGCGGACTTCCTCGGGTCCGCGCGTCCCGTGGTCGTCCGGTACTTCCTCGGCGCCGCGCACTACCGCTCGTCGATCGACCACCACGACGGCTCCCTGGCCGAGGCCGAGGCGGCGCTCGACCGGATCGAGGGCTTCCTGACCCGGGCCGCACCGCGGCTCGAGGGCGTCCGGCTGGCCGACGCCCCGGGGGTGCCCGAGGCCTTCGCCGCGGCGATGGACGACGACCTCTCGGTGCCCCAGGCCCTCGCCGTGCTGCACGAGACCGTCCGCTCCGGGAACGCCGCCCTCGACGCGGACGATGCGGAAGCGCTCGGAACCGCGTACCATCAGGTGGCTGCGATGGTGGAAGTGCTCGGCATCGATCCGCGAGCCGCCCACTGGTCGGGTGGTGGCCACGACGCATCGGCCGCACCGCTCGCAGCACTCGTCGAACGCCTCGTGCAGGAACGCGCCGACGCCAGGGCCGCACGCGACTTCGCCACGGCCGACCGCGTGCGCGACGACCTCGCATCCGCGGGCATCACGATCGAGGACACCGCAGCAGGTACACGCTGGAGCATCGCCTGACAACGGCAGTGCCGGACAGGAGAGAGCAATGAAGAACGTCTCGGGCAGCAAGAAGGGACGGCCGGGCGCCGTCCGGACCGGTCGCAAGGGCAACAAGCAGGTCGGCTCCGGCGGTCAGGGCGCGCAGGCCCTCGAGGGCCGCAAGCCCACGCCGAAGGCCGAGGACCGTCCGTACCACCCCGCCGGCAAGCGCAAGGCGGCGAAGGAGCGCTTCGAGGCCGCTCGCGGGCGCCACGGTGCGTCGAGCTCGCCGCAGCAGCGCACCGGTCGTCCGCCGCAGCGGAAGACCGACGACTCCGAGCTGGTCACCGGCCGCAACTCGGTGCTCGAGGCCCTGCGCACGAAGACCCCCTCGACGACGCTGTACATCGCCTCCCGCATCGAGGTCGACGACCGCGTCAAGGAGATCCTCGCGCTCGCCAACCACCGAGGCGTCCCGATCATGGAGATCATGCGTCCGGAGCTCGATCGCATCACGGGGCACGACAGCGTGCACCAGGGCGTCGCGCTCAAGGTCCCGGCGTACGAGTACGCCGTGGCCGAGGACGTCGCCGAGCGGGCGTTCGCTAAGGACGAGGTCCCGCTGCTCGTCGCCCTCGACGGCATCACCGACCCGCGCAACCTCGGTGCGATCATCCGGTCCACCGCGGCCTTCGGCGGACACGGTGTCGTCGTCCCGCAGCGCCGTTCGGTCGGTGTGACCGCGTCCGCGTGGAAGACCTCGGCCGGTGCGGCCGCCCGGACCCCCGTCGCGATGGCCCCGAACCTCACGCAGACCCTCAAGTCGCTCAAGTCGATGGGCCTGTTCGTCCTCGGCCTCGACGGTGACGGCGACGTGGAGCTCGACGGCCTCGAGCTCGCCGACCGACCGATCGTGATCGTCGTCGGTTCCGAGGGCAAGGGCCTCTCACGCCTCGTCACCGAGACCTGCGACGCGATCGTCTCGATCCCGATCTCGAGCGCGACGGAGTCCCTCAACGCGGGCATCGCCGCGAGCGTCACCCTGTGGGAGGTCGCCCGGCGCCGTCGCGCCGAGTAGTCGCGCACTTCGTGAGCAGGAATGGTCGCCTCCCGGTTCGGGAGGCGACCATTCCTGCTCACCATGCGAGGCGCGCGGGCGCGCGGGCGCGTGGGCGCGCGCCGGGGCGCGGGCGTGCCCGGGGCGACCCCGCGCCCGTCAGACCCCGGCGCGCCAGTCCTCGACGTCGTCGGGCGACGCCGGCACCGCGTCGTCGACGACCGGGATCGGCAGCGTCATCGACGACGTCGGCGGGTTGATCAGCAGCCGCTCGTCGCGACGGTGCCGGAGCACGTCGTTGATGTACGCGGTCGTCGCCTCGGGGAGCGACACCGACCGCTCCTCTTCCTGCGACATGAACCAGCGGTGCTCGAGCAGCTCGTGGAAGACCTCGGCGGGCTCGAGCCGGCCGCGCAGGTCCCGCGGGATCGAGCGGATCACCGGCTCGAACACCCGCGAGACCCACTCGTGCGCCACCATCTCCTCGTCGAGCAGGTCGCGGCCGTTGCGCGCCCGGTACGAGTCGAGGTCGTTGAGGAGCCGCCGCGCCTGGTTCTCGCCGGCGTCGATCCCGGTGAGGCGCAGGAGCCGTCGCTGGTGGTGTCCGGCGTCGACGACCTTCGGCTGGATGCGCACCTGCGACCCGCCCTCGGTCGTGTGGATCGAGAGCTCCTCGATGTCGAAGCCGAGCGCGTTGAGCCGTTCGACGCGGTCGTTGATGCGCCAGCGTTCCTTGACGTCGAACTGCTCGGTGCCGGTGAGTTCCTTCCAGAGGGTCCGGTACTGCGCGACGATCCGGTTCGAGACGTCCACGGCGTCGGCGTTCTCGTCGAGTCGACCGCCGGCCTCGAGGTCGAGGAGCTCGCCGGCGATGTTCACGCGCGCGACCTCGAGGTCGTTCTCACGCTGCCCGTTCGACAGGCCGCCGGGGTAGAGCTTGCCGGTCTCCGCGTCCACCAGGTACGCCGCGAAGGCACCGGCGTCACGTCGGAACAGCGTGTTCGAGAGCGAGACGTCGCCCCAGTAGAAGCCGATGACGTGCAGCCGCACGAGCAGGAGCGCGAGGGCGTCGACCAGGCGGGTGGCCGTCTCGGGCCGCAGTGTCTGCGAGTACAGGGCGCGGTACGGCAGCGAGAAGCGCAGGTGCCGGGTGACGAGCACCGGGTGCAGGGCCTCGCCGTCGGCGCTCACCCGGTTCGTGATCACCGCGACGGGGTCGACGCACGGCACGTCCATGCGCTGCAGGGTGCGGAGCATCTCGTACTCCGAGCGGGCGACCTCTTCGCCGGTCTCCTTCACGGCGACGACGTACCCGCCGAGCTGCACGAACCGCACGAGGTGCCGCGAAATGCCCTTCGGGAGCGCGACGATCGTCTCGTCCGGCCAGTCCGCCAGGGGGAGGTCCCACGGCAGGTCGAGGAGTCCGGGGTCGACGGTGGCGGCGGTGATGGACATCGAGTCGGGCACGGTTGGTTCCTCTGGTACGTGTGCGACGGACGGGAGGCGGGGGGGCCCCGGGGCCCCCCCCCCCCCGGGGGGGGGGGGGGGGGGCCCGCCGGGGGGGGGGGGGGGGGGGGGGGGGGGGGGCCCCCGCCCCCCCCCCCCCTCCTGTGGGGACCTTCCAGCGTTACGCGCTGACGACGGCCTTGTCGTCGAGCCGCTCGCCCGACTCGGTGTCGAAGGCGTGCACGTGGCCCTGCTTCGGCGTGACGACGATCGTGTCACCGATCGACGGGTGCGAACGCCCGTCGACGCGGGCGACGATGTCGACGCGCGAACCCTTGACGTCGGCGTGACCGTACAGGTAGCCGTCGGCGCCGAGCTCCTCGACCACGTCGACCGTGACCGGCAGGCCCTCGCCCGACTGCGCCACGATGACGTCCTCGGGGCGGATGCCGACCGTGATGTTCCCGGAACGCGCGTTGGAGAGCGTGTCGCGGTCGATGGGGTGGTTGAGCGAACCGAACTTGATGCCGCCCTCGACCACGTCGGCCGGGAGGAGGTTCATCGCCGGCGAGCCGATGAAGCCCGCGACGAAGACGTTGTTCGGCTTCTCGTAGAGGTCGCGCGGCGAGCCGACCTGCTGCAGGATGCCGTCCTTGAGCACCGCGATGCGGTCACCCATGGTGAGCGCCTCGGTCTGGTCGTGCGTGACGTAGACCGTGGTGACGCCGAGACGACGCTGCAGCGAGGCGATCTGGGTGCGGGTCTGGACGCGGAGCTTGGCGTCGAGGTTCGACAGCGGCTCGTCCATGAGGAACACCTGCGGCTGACGGACGATCGCGCGGCCCATCGCGACGCGCTGACGCTGACCACCGGAGAGCGCCTTCGGCTTACGGCCAAGGTACTGCTCGAGGTCGAGGAGCTTCGCGGCTTCCTGCACGCGGGTGGCGCGCTCGTCCTTGCCGACGCCGGCGATCTTGAGCGCGAAGCCCATGTTCTCGGCAACGGTCATGTGCGGGTACAGCGCGTAGTTCTGGAACACCATCGCGATGTCGCGGTCCTTCGGCGGGACGTCCGTGACATCGCGGTCGCCGATGCGGATCGAGCCGGAGTTGACCTCTTCGAGGCCGGCCAGCATGCGCAGGGACGTGGACTTGCCACAGCCCGAGGGGCCGACGAGGACGAGGAACTCGCCGTCGGCGACGTCCAGGTCGAGGGAGTCGACCGCGGGACGGTTGCCTCCGGGGTAGAGACGGGTTGCCTTGTCATAGGTGACGGACGCCATGAGCGTTCGGTCCTTCCTTCACCGGCAGGTACGTGCCGGACGATCCGAGTGAAGCGGTTGCCCGTGGGGGCCCCGGATGGTCGCCGTCGACCATCGAGGTTCATACAACACGATCTGCCCCGGGAGCGCCAGTGCTCACACCTGGTTGGGTGGTTCCCATCGGGTCCCGGTACGATCGGCGGGTCCGTCCGGCCTGCCGGGGGAAGCCGTACGGACGACGACCAACGTGAGGACACTCGACGCATGACCAACCGCCCCGAGGGTGACGCCCGCGCCGCGCGGAACGAACGACGCGAAGCCGCACGACAGCGTGCCCAGCGTGCCCGCACCCAGCAGAAGCGCCGCCAGCGCGGACTCCGACTCGGCCTGCAGATCGGCATCGGCGTCGTCCTGCTCGCCGCAGCGACCGTCGTGACACTCGTCCTCGTCGACTCCGTGCAGCCCGCGGGCCCCGGCCCGGCGAACACCTCGCAGGGCGGCATCACGATCGGGCAGGACCTCAAGGCGGTCACGGCGTCCTCACAGTCGCCCGCGCCGACCTCGACGGACGCCGCCGGCTCGGTGCGCATCACGATGTACGTCGACTACCTCTGCCCGATCTGCGGCCAGTTCGAGGACGCGAACGGCGAGTACATCCAGAACCTCGTCGACTCCGGTGCGGCGACGGTGGACATCCACCCGATCGCGATCCTCTCGAACCGGTCGCAGGGCACGAAGTACTCGCTCCGGGCCGCGAACGCCGCCGCCTGCGTCGCGGACAGCTCGCCGGACCAGTTCTTCGCCGTCAACCAGGCGCTTTTCGCGAAGCAGCCGGAGGAGGGCACCGCCGGGTTGACCGACGCGCAGCTGACCAAGGTCGTGACGGGCGTGGACGGGCTGCAGAAGCGGTCGACGATCACGAAGTGCATCGAGGACCAGACCTACAGCAAGTGGATCGACGAGCGGACCACCGCGGTGACCGGCGGCGACATCCCCGGGTCGACGCTCAAGGAGTTCCCCGGAACGCCCCTCGTGCTCGTGAACGGGCAGCGCTACGAGCTCACCTCGCCGATCACGAACGACGACTTCCGGACCTTCGTGGTGACGGCTGCCGGTGCGAGCGACGCCACCCCGACGCCGACGCCCACGCCTACGCCGAGTGCCACCCCGACCCGGTCCGCGACGCCGAGCGCCTCGCCGTCGAACTGACCCGGGCTGCTGACCCGGACTACAGGGACGAACCCGGCACGCTGAACGTGTCGCACGCCGTCGCGCCGCGCTGGTAGCCCCGCAGGAACCAGTTCTGGCGCTGCTCGCTCGACCCGTGGGTGAACGAGTCCGGGTCGACCCGACCGCTCGAGCGCTCCTGGATGCTGTCGTCGCCGACGGCGCTCGCGGCGGACAGTGCGTCCTCGATCTCGGCACGCGTGATCGGCTCGAAGAAGGTCTCGCCGTTCGCGTCCTTCGTGGTCGCGGCGTCGCCGACCCAGGCGCCCGCGTAGCAGTCCGCCTGCAGTTCGACGCGGACGCTGCCGGACGATGCTCCGGTCCCGGAGCGGTCGGTGTTCGCGAAAGCACCCTGGAGCTGCTGGATGTGGTGGCCCCACTCGTGCGCGACGACGTACATCTGCGCGAGCGGCCCTCCGGAGGAGCCGTACTTCGACTGCAGGTCGTCGTAGAACGCGGTGTCGAGGTAGATCGCCCGGTCCGGCGGGCAGTAGAACGGTCCGGTCGCCGCCGATGCCTGGCCGCACGAAGTGCTCGTCGAGCCGTCGAACAGGTAGAAGTCCGGCGACGTGTACGTGATGCCGAGCTTCCTGGCCTCGGCCGTCCAGTAGCCGTCGAGCGACTCGGCCGCGCCCTCCATGCGGCAGTCGATCTTCAGGTTCGCGTCGCGTCCGGTCCGGCACTCGGCTGATGCGTCGACCGACTCGCCCTGCTGCTGGATCTGGGTCGTCCCGCCGCCATCGCCGAGAAGTGCGCCGAGGTCGAGGTCGCCGCCGGTGAAGACGTTGATGAGCAGCACCACGATCGCGCCGACACCGACGACACCGCCACCCGCGATCGCGGTGGTGCGGCCGCGCCGCTTGACCTTCCCGCCCGTGAGCTGCGAGTCGTCGTTGAACGTCATGCCCCGAATGTACGGGTGGGCGGTGCTCGGTGCCCGCATCGGCGGGAGGAGTAGACCGGACGGCATGCCCGTCCTCGACGAAACCCACCCTCTCTTCCTCTTCGCGATGGACCAGCGGTCCTCGCTCCTCGAGCACACCTACGACGAGTCCGGCGGGGAGCCGCTCGACGACGCCGAGGCCGAGCGCGTGCGCGCCGGCAAGCAGCTCGTCTACCGCGGTGTCCTCACGGCGCTCGCGGCCGGTGCGTCCCGCGAGCGGACCGGCGTCCTCGTCGACGAGCGCTACGGCGCCGACGTCGCCCGGCTCGTCAAGGAGGCCGGCCTCCAGCTCGCGATGCCGATCGAGCGGTCGGGCCGGGAGTGGTTCGAGCTCGAGTACGGCGAGGACTGGATCGCGCACGTGGACGCCTTCGACCCGGACTGGGTGAAGGTGCTCGTGCGTGACAACCCCGACTTCGACGCGGACCGCCGCGAGCGGCAGGCATCGGAGCTCGCCGACATCGCTGGCGTGCTGCACGGTGCCGGTCGGCCGTTCCTGGTCGAACTGCTCGTCCCGGCGACCGACGAGCAGCGGGCATCGGTCGAGGACTACGACCGCGACCTCCGACCGGACCTCGTCGTGCAGGTCATCGAGTACCTGCAGGACCACGGGGTCGAGGCGGACGTGTGGAAGCTCGAGGGCCTCGACGAGCGCGCGGACGCGGAACGGGTCGTCCGGACCGTGCGTCGCGGTGGCCGGGACGCGGTGCAGTGCATCGTCCTCGGCCGGGACGCCCCCGAGGAGCAGCTCGACCACTGGCTGCGCACCGCCGCCGGGGTGGACGGGTTCGTCGGGTTCGCCATCGGTCGCAGCAACTGGGAGGAACCGCTCGAGGACGTCGTCCGCGAACACCTCGACACCGAGGCCGCCGAGGGGCTCATCGCGGCGAACTACCGCCACTTCGTCGACACCTGGCTCGAGGCCCGCCCGGGCATCGAGCACGGGGTGGACGCCGGCGCGGTCTGACCCCGGGTCCGAGCCCGGGTCTCAGGTGCGGACCAGCGGCTCCACGCCCGCCAGGTCCGCACCGATCCCGACGTCGACGAGCTCGATCCGCCCGGCGAGGCTCGCGCCCGGTCCGCGGAGCAGCCCGGCCTTCACCCCGCCGAACGTCACCGTGACGTCCGCCTGCAGCACGTGGTCGTCCGCGATCGCGCCGGTGTCGACGTCGATGCCGCTCGGCACGTCGACCGCCACGACGAACGGTGCGCGCTGGTCGCGTGCGAGCTGGCGGATCGCCGCGACGACCTCGCGCGCCGGCGAGCGGAGCGCGGACGCGCCGTGCACGCCGATGCCGAGGATCCCGTCGAGCACCAGGTCCGCCTCGAGCGCCGCGTCGGTCGCGACGGCGGCCAGACGCGCAGCGTCATCCCGGGAGGCCGCTGCGAGGAGGTCCGCGGCCGGACGGACCGACCCGGTGTCGGACGGGCGGTCCAGGAGGCGCGCCCCGGCGTCCAGCGCCGCTGCCAGGCCCGCCGCGTGGACGCGTGAGCCGACGCGCAGCACCGTCACGCGCCTCCCGTCCGCCGCCAGGCGTGCCCCAGCGAACAGCGCGTCACCACCGTTGTCGCCGCTGCCCACCAGCAGCAGGACCGATCCCGGTCCGTCACCCGGACGCACGGCCGGGTCGTCGAGCAGTCCGCCGACGATCCGCGCCAGCCCGTCCGCCGCACGCTGCATGAGCGGTTCGCCCGCGTCGAGGTGCGGCCGCTCCGCCGCCCGGATCTGATCGCCGCCGTAGCCGTCCATGGCGACCACAGTGCCCCGGTAGCCTGGAGGGGACATGTCACTCGTCCCCGAAGCACCCCGTCCCCGCGTCGTGATGTCCCCGGACGGGCTGAAGATCGCGACCTACGACTTCGGCGACCCCGAGGCGCCGGCGGTCGTCGCCGTGCACGGGTTCGCCTCCGGCGCGCTGCTGAACTGGCACGCCTCGGGGTGGACGCGCGACCTCGTCCGCGCCGGGTACCGCGTCGTCGCGCTCGACCAGCGCGGGCACGGCGCCTCGTCGAAGCCGCACGACCCGTCCGCGTACTCGATGGAGCTCCTCGTCGCGGACGTCGTCAGCGTGATCGACACCTACCTGCTCGACGACGTCGCGTACCTCGGGTACTCGCTCGGCGCCCGCGTCGGGTGGCACACCGCCGAGCAGCTCCCCGACCGGATCACCCGTGCGGTGTTCGGCGGCATCCCCGACGCCGACCCGATGCGGCGCGTGCGGGTCGACCAGGCGAAGGCGTACTTGGCGGACGGCACGCCGATCGAGGACCGCGTGACGAACGGCTACCTGACGATGGCCGCCGGCGTCGAGGGGAACGACCTCGGCGCGCTCGTGGCGATGGTCGAGGGGATGCGGGGCAGCATCGAGCCGACGCCGTCGAACGCGCCCGCGCAGCCCGTGCTGATGGCCGCGGGCAGCGAGGACGGCATCAAGGACAGTGCCGTGCGGCTCGCGGCGACGGCCCCGGACGCCTCGTTCTTCGAGATCCCGGGCCGGAACCACTTCAACGCGCCGACGTCGCGCGACTTCCGCCAGGCCGCGATCGCCTTCCTGACCGAGACCGCCGTGTCCGACCAGCGCTGACGGGTACTGCCAGGTCCTCGTTGTGCCCGGTGGTCGCGCGTACCGTCCCGGCCATGGACTACAGACTCCTCGGCAACAGCGGGACATCGGTGTCGACGCTGACCCTCGGCACCATGACCTTCGGCAGCGAAGCCGACGAACCCACCTCGCACACCATCATCGACACGTTCGTCGCCGCCGGCGGCACGCTCATCGACACGGCGGACGTCTACTCCGGCAACGAGTCCGAGCGCATCATCGGCCGCTGGCTCGCCGCGCACCCGACCGAGGCGCAGCAGGTCGTCCTCGCCACCAAGGGGCGCTTCCCGCAGGGCGACGGGCCGAACGACCTCGGGCTGTCCCGTCGGCACCTCCGGGTCGCCCTCGACGCCTCGCTCGAGCGGCTCGGCGTCGAGCACATCGACCTGTACCAGATGCACGCGTGGGACGCCCTCACCCCGATCGAGGAGACCCTGCGCTTCCTCGACGACGCCGTGTCCGCGGGCAAGATCGGCTCCTACGGGTTCTCGAACTACCTCGGGTACCAGATCACGAAGGCCGTGTACGAGGCGAAGGGGCACGGGTGGGCGCCGCCCGTGACGCTGCAGCCGCAGTACAACCTGCTCGTCCGCGACATCGAGCACGAGATCGTCCCCGCCTGCCTCGACGCCGGCATCGGCCTGCTGCCCTGGTCGCCCCTCGCCGGCGGCTGGCTCTCCGGCAAGTACCAGCGCGACGAAGCCCCCAGCGGCGCGACCCGGCTCGGTGAGAACCCGTCGCGCGGGATGGAGGCGTGGGAGGCGCGGAACGGCGACGAGCGCACCTGGGCCGTCCTCGACGCGGTGTCGGACATCGCCGACGCGCACGGTGCCTCGCGGTCGCAGGTCTCCCTGGCCTGGCTCCTCGCCCGACCGGCCGTGACGAGCGTCATCCTCGGTGCCCGGACGGTCTCGCAGCTCGAGGACAACCTCGGTGCCGCCGACCTCGTCCTCGACGACGCCGAGCTCGCACGGCTCACCGAGGTCAGCGCGCCGCGCATCGACGACTACCCCTACGGCACGGCGGGCGTCGCGCAGCGCGAGCGGAAGATCACCGGGGGCCGCTGAGCGTTCGCTGTCCGACGGGTGCGGCTTTCCGCGAGCTTGACCAGGGATGTGGACACCGTGTTCGGTGCGGTGTCACCATCACTGCACGACCGGCTGGTTACCGCGTCGAGCGCTCGGAACGCCCCCTGATCCGTGTTCCACGCGCCGAAGGCCCCGGGTGTTCCCACCCGGGGCCTTCGCATGTGGCGGGGGACCGTCCCTGAGCGTCGTGTCAGTAATCGACGCGGATGAAGTCGTGCGCCTGGCTCCAGATCGGTCGTTCGGCGACCTTCGTCGTGGTCCAGTCCCCACTCGTCCCGGTGCTCAGACCGTTGCCGTCCAGCACGTACCAGACGCCGTTCACCTTCTTCGACACGATGCCGACGTGCTGGTCCGAGCCGAAGATGACGATGTCACCGACGCGCGGCGAGGCACCGGCAGGCAGCTGCGTGCCGAGCTTCCGCATGTCGCGCACCCACGTGTAGTAGGTCCCGCCGGTGGTGTTCCGGAGCGCCCAGGTCGAGAACCACGCGCACCAATCGCCGCGGTACCCGTGCCAAGGGGCCGTCGTGGAGGTGTCCACCTGGTAGACCGTCTTGCCCATGTAGGAGCGGGCGTAGTCGACGACCTGCTGTGCTGTCGGCGAGCTCGGCAGACCAGTCGAGGGCGGCGGTGCCGTGACCTTCCCGTCCCAGTCACCGACGATCGGGACCACTGACGTGTTCCCCGCCGGACCCCACGCGAACGCGCTCGAACTCGGGTTGGTGGTGTTGGCGTTCGCAAGGTGGTACGACCCGTCGGAGGGTCGGTACCAGCCGACGGTGTCCTTCCCGTCGCCGTTCCAGTCGCCGGCGATCGCCGTCACGGTGGTGTTGCCAGCCGGGCCAGCGACGAACGCGCTGGAGTCGGCGGTCGTGTTGTTGGCGTTCGCGAGGTGGTACGACCCGTCGGAGGGTCGGTACCAGCCGACGGTGTCCTTGCCGTTGCCGTCCCAGTCCCCGACGACGGGCGTCACGGACGTGTTCCCCGCTGGCCCCCACACGAACGCGCTCGACGACGCGGACGTCGTGTTGGCGTTCGCGAGGTGGTACGACCCGTCGGAGGGTCGGTACCAGCCGACGGTGTCCTTGCCGTCGCCGTCCCAGTCCCCGACGATCGGAGTGATGGACGTGTCGCCTGCTGGCCCCCAGACGAACGCTGCGTCGGACGGGCCGCCGCTGAGGTCGTCCGACATGTGCCACGACGCGTCGCTGTAGCGGTACCACGCGATGGAGTCGGCACCGTCGCCGTTCCAGTCGCCCGCCACCGGCACGACCGAGCCGCTGTTGGTCGGCCCGTTCACGAACGCGACGTCGCTCTCGTCACCAGGAGGCGTGTCGAACGACAGGTGCCAGGACGAGTCGCTCGGCCGGTACCAGCCGATGCTGTCCTCGATGGTCTTGGTGTCGGCCGACGCCGAGCTGACCGGGCCGGCGACGATGAGCCCGGCGGCCACGATGCCGAAGACGGAGGCGGTTGCGACGACGCGCAGCCCGCGATTCCCCCGTGCTGAATTCCCCTGATTCCGCTGTTGTTTCACGGCGCTCACCCTGGCAGGGTGAGCATCCGACGGTCAACAGATCTGTCTACCCCAGATCGGGGGGGTGTTGGTGGGGCCGGCAGCGGGACTCGAACCCGCAACCCCCGTATTACAAGTACGGTGCGCTACCAATTGCGCCATGCCGGCTGACGCGCCCATCCTAGCGGCGGACGCGCCGGGGCCTCACTCGCTCTTCTCGGAGAAGTTCAGCGAGATCGAGTTCATGCAGTAGCGGTCACCCGTCGGCGTGCCGAACCCGTCGGGGAACACGTGGCCGAGGTGCGAGCCGCAGTTCGCGCAGCGGACCTCGGTGCGTGCCATGCCGAGGGAGTTGTCCTCGAGCAGCTGCACCGCGTCGGGGTCGACCGACTCGTAGAACGACGGCCAACCGCAGCCGGAGTCGAACTTCGTGCCGCTCTTGAACAGCTCCGCGCCGCACGCCGCACAGGTGTAGACACCGGCGCGCTCCTCGTCGAGGAGGTCACCCGTCCACGGGCGCTCCGTGCCGGCCTGCCGGAGGACGGCGTACTGGTCCGGGGAGAGCTCCTCGCGCCACTGGGCGTCGGACTTGTCGACGTTGTATGCCATTGTTTCCTCCTGCTCCTGTCGCCGTTGCTGGACGACCACTTCGGTAAACTCGCGACGATGTCCGAACATTCCGTGCACCACGCCCGTTGGGACCGTCTGACGACGGACGAACTGTACGGCATCGTGGTGCTCCGGAACCGCGTGTTCGCACTGGAACAACGCGTCACGGCCGAGGACTTCGACGGCCGTGACCGTGAACCGGACACCGAGCACTGGTGGTTCGGCACCGACGACCGACCGGTTGGGTACCTGCGGCTCATCCGACCGGCACCGGACGAGGTCCACCCGGTCGGTTCGGCAGCACCCGCCTGGGTGATCGGCCGGGTCGCCACCGACCCCGGGCACCGCGGGAGCGGGATCGCCGGTCGACTCGTCGCCGCGGTGCTCGGTGCGCACGGGCACGAGCCCTTCGTCCTGCACGCCCAGGAGTACGTCGCCGGACTCTACGAGCGCCACGGCTTCGTCCGCTTCGGAGCGCCCTACGACGAGGCCGGCATCCGCCACGTCGGCATGCACCGTCCCGGTCGCTGATGGACACGCGGGAGCGGTACGCCGCCTACGCGGAGCGCATCGCGGGGGTCTCGCCGTCCTACGCCGCGTGGGCGCGGTCGCTGGACGACGGGGTGGTGTCCGTGCTCGACGAGGTCCCGGAGTCGAAGCGGCAGCCAGAGCTCCTCTTCGCGGTCGCCCGTCGCCTGGGCGCCGATCCGGCGGACCCCGGTGCGCTGCGCGCGCTCGTCCAGGAGGCGCGGCCCGCCCTGCTCGGCGCCCTCACCTCCGCCACGGTGCAGGCCAACGACCCCAGACGCCTCGCCCCGGTGGTCCCGCTGTTCGCGGCGCTCGCCGCGCGGGTCGGGCGGCCGCTCGGCCTCGTCGACGCGGGAGCGGCGGCGGGGCTCTGCTCGATCCCGGACCGGGTGACGCTCGACTACGTCGTCGGGGCGCGGTCCGAGGTCGTCCGGATGCACACTGCCTCCGTCGAGCCCGGCCTGCACCTCGTCGCGGAGGCCAGCGGCGCGGTGCCGACACCGGCAGCGGAACCGATCGAGGTCCGGGCGCGGGTGGCCCTCGACCCGAACCCGATCGACCTCGCCGGGCCCGGGGCGTTCGACCGGCTCGTCGAGGCCGTCCCGCCCGAGGCGACGGACCGCACCGCCCTGATGCGCGAGGCTGCGCGTGCGACGCTCGCCGCGCCTCCCGTCCGCATCCGGGGCACCCTGCCGGGCGACCTCGACCGCGCACTGGAGGCCCTGCCGGACGACGTCGTGCCGGTCGTCCTGACGACCGGGACCCTCGTGTACGTCCCCGGCGCGGACCGCCAGCGGTTCGTCGACCGGGTGCGCGAGCGGGGCGTGCACTGGATCGCGCTGGAACGCACGGGGATCCTCAGCGGGGTCGCCGCGACCCTGCCGGACGACGTCGACCCCGCTGATCCGGACGCGTTCGCGACCGCGTCGCTCGACGGCGTGGCCCTGGCCGTGTCGGACCCGTTCGGGGTCTGCGTCCGGTGGTTGGCCGATCCGAACCTGTGACCGGTCTTCGCGACAGTCCAGCGGCGTGCCAGGGTGCGGATGACCTCCACCCCTACGATGTGCGAGACCCGTTCCCCCACCGTGATCGGAACCGCAGTGACCGCCACACCCGTCGAGCTCGACGAGCTCGCCAAGCACGTGCTCGCGTTCGAGCACGACCGGGCACGGCACGACCGCACGAAGGAAGCGGAGATCCGGGTCGAGTTCGACATGTCGCCCGCTCGGTACTACCAGGTGCTGAACCGTGTGATCGACTCGCCCGCGGCGCTCGCGTACGACCCGCAGCTGGTCTCCCGGCTGCAGCGGCTCCGGTACGCGCGCACCAGTGCCCGGGCGGCGCGCAGCTTCGTCGCGCCCGGTGCAGCTCCCGAAGGACGTGAAGAGGAACGATGACGACGAGATACCCCCGAGACCGGTTCGACGACGTCGCCGACGGCCCCCGGGTCGGGGCGCACCGCGGTGCGCAGCGGCGTGGGCGCGGGTGGATCGCGTTCGCGTGGGCGGCGCTCGCCACCGGTGTCATCGTGGGGGTCTGCGTCGTCGCCCTCGCGCTCCTGAACGGCAGCTACTCGTTCACCGGCTCGGCATCGCCGTCGGCTTCGGCCTCGGCGTCGGCGTCCGCATCGGCGGCGCCGTCGTCGTCCGCGTCCTCGTCGGCGTCGCAGGCACCGGCCGCGGGCACCCCGGCCGACCAGGGTGCGACGACGCTCGTCGTGCTGAACGGCACGTCGACGACCGGCCTCGCGGCGAAGGGCAGCGCGGCGCTGAGCTCGGCCGGGTGGAAGGTGACGTCGACGGGGGACGCCGGCACGACCGGGGCGACCTCGACGATCGTGTACTACCAGCAGGCCGCCCAGGCCGCCGTCGCGCAGGGCATCGCGAAGTCGCTCGGCACGACCGCGGTGCAGCAGTCGGCGGCGTTCCCGAACGCCGACATCAGCGTCGTGCTCGGGGCGGACTACGCCGGCTGATCGTTCCCGGCGCATTCCTGGTCGCGTTCTCCGGTGCGTGATGCGCGCATTTGTGACGGCCGTGTTTCGAGCACGTTGATTCTTGTCGGAATCGACGTGAAACAACGTCACACCTCTTGCCCTGTCGGCATTGTTCGGTAAGAGTCTCCCCAAGACGGCGACTACGCCGTCCGCACCAGCACCACCGCAGGGAGCAAGAGATCATGGCCAACGGAACCGTGAAGTGGTTCAACGCCGAGAAGGGCTTCGGCTTCATCACCGTCGATGGAGGGGGCCAGGACGTGTTCGTGCACTACTCGGCAATCGACATGTCGGGGTACAAGGTCCTCGAGGAGGGCCAGGCAGTGACGTTCGACGTCGGCACCGGGTCGAAGGGGCCGCAGGCCGAATCGGTCCGTCCCGCCTGACCCGGCAACCACCTCGCGAACGCGCCGTCCCGTCCGGGGCGGCGCGTTCGTCCGTGTGCGGCGACCGGCGTTCATCGCTTCCGTCCCTCGTGTCGGTGCGTGTCCTGGGAACTCGACCCGCGCCTCCTGGCGGTGTTGCACTCGACCCCTGCGAGTGCCAGAATCGGCGTTGGCACTCGCTCACGCTGAGTGCCAGCACGACCCCCATGACGACGTCCGGGAGGGACGAGAAACTCACATGGCTAAGATCATTGCTTTCGACGAGGAGGCCCGCCGTGGCCTCGAGCGCGGCCTGAACATCCTGGCTGACGCCGTGAAGGTGACGCTCGGCCCGCGCGGCCGCAACGTCGTCCTCGAGAAGAAGTGGGGCGCCCCCACGATCACGAACGACGGTGTCTCCATCGCCAAGGAGATCGAGCTCGACGACCCGTACGAGAAGATCGGTGCGGAGCTCGTCAAGGAGGTCGCCAAGAAGACCGACGACGTCGCCGGTGACGGCACGACCACCGCGACCGTCCTCGCCCAGGCCCTCGTCCGCGAAGGCCTCCGCAACGTCGCCGCCGGTGCCGACCCCGTGTCGCTCAAGCGCGGCATCGAGAAGGCCGTCGCCGCCGTCTCCGACCAGCTCCTCGCCAACGCGAAGGACATCGAGACCAAGGACCAGATCGCCGCGACCGCGTCGATCTCGGCCGCTGACCCGACCATCGGCGCGCTCATCGCCGAGGCCATCGACAAGGTCGGCAAGGAAGGTGTCGTCACCGTCGAGGAGTCGAACACCTTCGGCACCGAGCTCGAGCTCACCGAGGGCATGCGCTTCGACAAGGGTTACCTGTCGCAGTACTTCGTGACCGACCCCGAGCGTCAGGAAGCCGTCTTCGAGGACGCCTACATCCTGATCGTCAACTCGAAGATCTCGAACATCAAGGACCTCCTGCCGGTCGTCGACAAGGTGATCCAGGCGGGCAAGCAGCTCCTGATCATCGCCGAGGACGTCGACGGCGAGGCCCTGGCCACGCTCGTCGTGAACAAGATCCGCGGCATCTTCAAGTCCGTCGCCGTCAAGGCCCCGGGCTTCGGCGACCGTCGCAAGGCCATGCTGCAGGACATCGCGATCCTCACCGGCGGCCAGGTCATCTCGGAAGAGGTCGGCCTCAAGCTCGAGAACGCGACGCTCGACCTGCTCGGCAAGGCCCGCAAGGTCATCATCACCAAGGACGAGACGACCATCGTCGAGGGTGCCGGCGACGAGGAGCAGATCGCGGGCCGCGTCCGTCAGATCCGCTCCGAGATCGAGGCGACCGACTCCGACTACGACCGCGAGAAGCTCCAGGAGCGCCTCGCGAAGCTCGCCGGTGGCGTGGCCGTCATCAAGGCCGGTGCCGCGACCGAGGTCGAGCTCAAGGAGCGCAAGCACCGCATCGAGGACGCCGTCCGCAACGCGAAGGCCGCTGTCGAAGAGGGCATCGTCGCCGGTGGTGGCGTCGCCCTCATCCAGGCGTCCGTCGTGCTCGACACCCTCGAGCTCGAGGGCGACGAGGCGACCGGTGCGAACATCGTCCGCGTCGCGATCGACGCGCCGCTCAAGCAGATCGCGCTGAACGCCGGTCTCGAGCCGGGTGTCGTCGCCGCCAAGGTCCGCGAGCTCGAGTCGGGTCACGGCCTCAACGCCGCGACCGGTGAGTACGTCGACCTCGTCGCCGCGGGCATCATCGACCCGGCCAAGGTCACGCGCTCGGCGCTGCAGAACGCTGCGTCGATCGCCGGTCTGTTCCTCACGACCGAGGCCGTCGTCGCCGACAAGCCCGAGCGCACCCCTGCTGCTCCGGCCGGCGACCCGACGGGTGGCATGGACTTCTAAGCAGTCCTGACGGAAGGGCCCCGCACGCTGCGCGTGCGGGGCCCTTCCGCGTGCGGGGGGGGAGGCCGGCGGCGGTGCGGCCGCCGCCGGGCGCCGAGGTCGCACGAACTGCCGCCCGAGAGCGCGACGGGCGGCAGTTCGTGCGACCTCACCGTCCCGCCCACGGCGTGTTGTGCGATCAGCGCTCACCGCACAGGAGGCGCGGGTCGTCACGTTCTCCACAGTTCGGCTCGAAGGATGGTCGCGGCTCGCACCGCACCGCCACACTCTCGTCATGCCTCGGCCGTCTCCGCTCCCCGACGAACTCGATCCGAACGGCTTCCGGGTCTGCGACGCACTCGCGGCCGGGGTCGACCCGGGTCGACTCCGCCGGCGGGACCTCGCCCGCCCGGTGCACGGCGTCCGGACGACAGCTGCATTGACGTCGCCCGTCGCCGCGCTCGCACTCGTGATGCGCCCAGATCAACACTTCAGTCACACGACCGCTGTCGAGCTCTGGGGTGCTCCGCTCCCGCGACAGTTCGAGGGCAGCCTGCACGTCACGACGATCGGCGCCGGCCCGCTCATGCGTCGGCCCGGTGTCGTCGGACACCGACGTCGATCCGCGGCGGCCGTGGTGCTGCGGGCCGGCGTACGAGTCAGCGGGCCGGAACATGCGTGGCGCGAGTGCGCTGGGCTGCTGAGCGTCCGACAGCTCGTGGCCGTCGGAGACTTCCTCGTCGGACCGCGAGGCCGGACGACGGTCGACGCCCTGGCCGCCACGATCCTTCCCGGGCAGCGCTCCGTCGCCGTTGCACGTGCGGCCGTCGAACTCATCCGCGTCGGTGCTGAGTCGGCGATGGAGACGTGGCTGCGTCTTGCGGTCGTGGACGCGGGGTTCCCTGAACCGGAACTCCAGATCGAGGTGTTCGACCGTGCGCGGCGGTTCCTGGCGCGGGTGGACATGGGCTGGCCGGAGCTCCGGATCGCGCTGGAGTACGACGGGGACCACCACCGCGAGCGTGCGACGTTCGAACACGATCAGCGCCGGGACAACTCCATGACCGTGGAGGGATGGCTCTTCCTCCACGTGAATCGAGGGGACGTCGACCGTCCTGCGGTCCTCTTCGAGCGGCTTCGTCAGGCGTTCGTCGCGCGATCGTCGGCTCGACCACGGGCATGACCTGGTCGAGGTCGCGCGACATGCCGCGCGTGGGGCGTCCGGGTCGCACGAACTGCCGCCGGGCGCGTGGGTGGGCGGCAGGTATTGCGACCTCGGCGTGTGCTGGTGGGTTCGTCGCGAGGTCGCGCGACATGCCGCGCGTGGGGCGTCCGGGTCGCACGAACTGCCGCTGGGCCTGTGGGTGGGCGGCAGGTATTGCGACCTCGGGCCAGCGGGCGGGCGGGCGGGCGCGCGGACGCCGGCGGGCGGCACGCCCGCCCGCGGGCGTCAAGCGCCGGCGGGCGCGGGGGCGGCGTAGTCGCGGGGGAGCAGGGGGAGCCACACGCGGAAGGTCGCACCGCCGCCCTCGGTGTCGAACACCTCGACCGACCCGTGGTGCGCCGCGACGATGCCCGAGACGATCGCGAGCCCGAGCCCCGAGCCGCCGGTGTCCCGCGCGCGCGAGGTGTCGGCACGCCAGAAGCGCTGGAAGATCTTGTCGCGCAGCTGCGGCGGGATGCCCTCGCCGTGGTCGATCACGTCGATGTGCGCCATCCCGCGCTCGTCGTCCACGCCGATGCCGATCTCGATCGGGTCGTCGTGCTCCGTGAAGCGCATGGCGTTGCCCATGAGGTTCGTCACGATCTGGCGGATCTTGTTCTCCTCAGCCAGGACGATCGGCGGCCGCTTCGGCAGCACGACGGTGGGCAGCGGGGTGGTCTCGTCAGTGGGGGCAGCCGCGCCGTCGACACCCATCGCGCGGGTGCGGCGGGCGCGGAGTCGCGCGATCGTCTGGCGCGAGAACGCGATCGGGCCGGTCGTGTTCGCGGACGTCGGCGATGCCGGGGGGCCGTCGCCGGAACCGGGGGCCGAGGCGGGTGCTGACGCCGGACGGACCGCGTGCGGCACGCTCTCGCCGGTCACCGAGTCCTCGACGAGCACCTGGATCTCGCGGTCGGGGTTCGACGCCATCGTGTCGAGCGCGGAGTCACGGGCGATGGCGACGAGGTCGACCGGGCCGAGCTCGAGCGGCTTCGACTCGTCGATGCGGGCGAGCTGCAGCAGGTCCTGCACGAGGAGGCCCATGCGCTGGGCTTCCTTCTCGATGCGCTCCATCGCCTGTGCGACGTCCTCTTCCTTGCGGAGCGCGCCCATCCGGTAGAGCTCGGCGTACCCGCGGAGCGACACGAGGGGCGTGCGGAGCTCGTGGGAGGCGTCCCCGACGAACCGACGCATCTGGTCGATGGTGCGCTGCCGGTCCTCGAACGCGGAGTCGATGCGTTCGAGCATCGAGTTGAGGGACCGGTTCAGTCGACCGACCTCGGTGTTGGGGGTGTCGGCTTCGAGGCGCTGGTTGAAGTCACCGGCGGCGAACCGGGCAGCGGTGTCCTCGACGTCGCGCAGGGGGTCGAAGGTCGCCGTCACGAGGAGCCGCGTGAGCATGGCGCCGAGCAGGATCACCGAGGCACCGAAGCTCAGGAAGATGGCGGTGAATCGCAGGACGGTCTGGTCGGTGTCGGCGCTCGACACCGCGACCAGGACGTACCCGGCCTGCGTCGTGCCGGTCGACTGGTCCTGCAGCGATGCCGGGATGACCTGCGCACGCCACTCGTGGTTGTGCTGGCTGTCGTACAGCGAGAAGCGCGAACTGGTCTGCGCCGCAGAGGAGAAGTCGAGCTCGTGGATGTCGGGGCGGCTCGACGCCGGGGTCTGGCAGATCTGCTTGCCCGCGGAGTCGTACGCGGCGACGTACGCGCTCTGCGAGAGGACGACGGAGAGCTTGCAGTACTGCTCACCGTCGCTGATGTTCTGACCCTCGAGCTGTTCCGTCGTCTGACGGACGTTGTTGTCCAGCTGGGCCATGAGGTACGTCGACAGCACCGTCATCGTGCCGAGCCCCGCGACGAGCAGTCCGAGCGCCACCAGGAGCACCGTGATCCCGGTGATCTTGGTGCGCAGGGAGATCCCGTCCCACCAGCGGCTCATTCGCGTGTGCATGCTGCCCCAACGATAGACAGCGGTCGCCCGGTGAAACCGGACGACCGCCGTGAAGACGAACCCCGAGGGATCCGGACGACCTACGAGGCCTTGGACGCCTTGAGCATGTAGCCGAACCCGCGCTTGGTCTGGATGATCGGCTCGGCCGAGTACTGGTCGAGCTTGCGGCGCAGGTAGGAGATGTACGACTCGACGATGCCGGCGTCGCCGTTGAAGTCGTACTCCCACACGTGGTCGAGGATCTGCGCCTTCGACAGCACGCGGTTCGGGTTGAGCATGAGGTAGCGGAGCAGCTTGAACTCGGTCGGGGAGAGCTCGATCTGCGCGTCGCCGATCGTGACCTCGTGCGTGTCCTGGTCCATCGTGAGCTCGCCGGCGCGGATGATCGCGTCTTCCTCGTCGTTCATCGTGCGACGGAGGATCGCCTTGATGCGGGCCACGATCTCGTCGAGGGAGAACGGCTTCGTGACGTAGTCGTCGCCGCCGACGGTGAGACCGGTGATCTTGTCCTCGGTGTCGTCCTTGGCGGTGAGGAACAGGATCGGGGAGGTGTAGCCCGACGACCGCAGGCGCTTGGTGACGCCGAAGCCGTTCATGTCGGGCAGCATGACGTCGAGGATGATCAGGTCCGGCTCTTCCTCGAGCACGGCGGAGATCGCCTGTGCTCCGTTGCCCACCGCGCGCACGGCGAAGCCGGCGAAACGCAGCGAGGTCGTCAGGAGGTCGCGGATGTTCGGCTCGTCGTCGACGATCAGGATCTTGGGGCCATCGCTCATGGTCCTATCTTCTGACCGTTCCCTAGTGGTTTCCTGAGAGCGGTTGGTGCGTCAGCCCACGACCGCCTGGACCTGGTCGGCGTCGAGGATCGTGTAGGAGTACCCCTGCTCCGCGAGGAACCGCTGCCGGTTCTGCGCGAAGTCCTGGTCGACGGTGTCCCGCGTGACGAGCGTGTAGAACGACGCGGGCAGCCCGTCCTTGTTCGGGCGGAGGAGTCGGCCGAGTCGCTGGGCCTCTTCCTGACGGGAACCGAACGAGCCGGACACCTGGATCGCCACCGTCGCGTCGGGCAGGTCGACCGAGAAGTTCGCGACCTTCGAGACGACGAGCACGTCGATCGACCCCTCGCGGAAGGCCTGGTAGAGCCGCTCCCGCTCGTCGACGGGGGTCGAACCGGTGATCTCGGCGGCGTCCAGGGACTCGGCGAGCGAGTCGAGCTGGTCGATGTACTGCCCGATCACGAGGATCTGCTCGCCGCGGTGCTTCTCGATGAGCTCGCGCACCACCGGGGTCTTCGCCGGCGAGGTCGCCGCGAGCCGGTACCGCTCGTCGTCGCTCGACGCCGCGTACTCGAGGCGGTCCTGGTGCGGCAGGTCGATGCGCACCTCGTAGCAGGCGGCGGGGGAGATGTACCCCTGCGCCTCGATCTCCTTCCACGGGGCGTCGTAGCGCTTCGGCCCGATGAGCGAGAAGACGTCGCCCTCGCGCCCGTCCTCGCGCACGAGGGTCGCCGTGAGCCCGAGTCGCCGCCGGGCCTGGAGGTCGGCGGTGAGCTTGAACACCGGCGCTGGCAGCAGGTGCACCTCGTCGTAGACGATGAGTCCCCAGTCGAGGGCGTCGAGGAGCGACAGGTGCGTGTACTCGCCCTTCCGCCGGGCGGTGAGGATCTGGTACGTCGCGATCGTGACCGGACGGATCTCCTTCACGCTGCCCGAGTACTCGCCGATCTCGTCCTCGGTGAGGGTGGTCCGGCGCAGCAGCTCGGATCGCCACTGCCGGGCGGAGACGGTGTTCGTCACGAGGATGAGCGTCGTCGCCTTGACCGTCGCCATCGCCCCGGCGCCCACGAGCGTCTTGCCGGCACCACAGGGCAGCACGACGACGCCGGAGCCCTGTGCGAAGAACGTGTCGACCGCCTGTTCCTGGTAGGGACGCAGGTGCCAGTCGTCGGTGTCGAGGTCGATCGGGTGCGGCTGGCCGGGCGTGTACCCGGCGAGGTCCTCGGCCGGCCAGCCGAGCTTCACGAGCTCCTGCTTGATCTGCCCGCGTGCCCACGGGAGCAGCTCGACCTCTTCCGGGGAGCGCATGTCGCCCAGCAGCGGCTTGATCCGCTTCGAGCGGATGACCTCGGCGAGGACCGTGGGTTCGGACGCGGTGAGGAGCAGGACCGGCTGGCGCTCGAGCGCTTCGGCCGGGGAGTTCGCGATCGCCGGCGCGTCCGGACGCTCTTCGCGCCGGATGACGAGTCGGCCGTACCGTGCCACGGTGTCGCGGATGTCCACCGTGACGCTCTGCGGGACGGGGAACTTCGCGAAGTGCTCGAGCGTGTGGATCATGCTCTCGGCGTCGTGCCCGGCCGCACGCGCGTTCCACAGGCCGAGCCGGGTGATGCGGTACGTGTGCACGTGTTCCGGCGCGCGTTCGAGCTCGGCGAACACCGCGAGGTCGTGCCGTGCGTCCTCGGCGTCGGGGTGCGCCACCTCGAGGAGCACGGTGCGGTCGCTCTGCACGATCAGCGGTCCGTTCATGACGGATCAGCCTAGGCCGCTCGGCTGCGAACCAGCGCGGATCGGCTCACCTGTGGATCAGGCGTCGCTCTCCACAGCCACCACGAGGGAGAGCGGGAGCGTCCGCTCGACGTCGACGGCCGTGTCGCGTCCCCGCACGCGTCCGGCGGCGACCGAGGTCGGCACGATCGAGAACGGCCGCTCGGAGCCGTCCGGCATGCGCACCGTCAGGCGGATCGGCGTGCGACCCCGGACGGCGAGGTCGATCTGCCGCCCCAGCCACTCCTGCTCGGGCTCGGCCTCGCCGCGCTCGGTGGTGACGCGGAGCCGTTCCACGAGTGCGTGCGCCGCCTGCTCCGGGTTGCGTCCGGTGGTGCGTCGACGGCCTGGAGGAACGGATCCCGTCGCCGGGCGGGCTGCGGCCGTCAGGACGGCCGGGTAGCGCTGGTCCTCGAGCGCCGTGTGGACGACGTGCGGCGGGTAGCGGGTCAGCAGGGTGGTCAGATCGCTGCGCTCCCACGCCAGCTGCCGGAGCTCGGCGTCCACCCCGATGAGGTCGAGCTGGTCGGGCGTACCGTGCACGCGGGCCCCGACCCCGTCGGCGCCGACGTCGACCACGATGCTGCCGTCCCGCGAGGACACCTGGTCGACGAGGTAGGAGAGCGGCTGCGGCAGGCCCGTCGCGGACAGCCGTTCCAGCAGCGCGACGACGTCCTGCCGGGTGTGACCGGCCCGGAACGCGCGACGGAGCGAGTCCTCGGAGATGCGGTACCGGGCGGCGAGGCCAGGTGCTTCCAGCACGGCGACGGTCCGGAGCGCGGCGTCGTCGACCGGCGCGAGCGGCCCCGGCGCGATGACCGTGAGGTCGTGCTGCAGGTACACGGCGTCGACCGTGCGGGGGAGGTCCTCCGCAGCGGGGGCCGGGTCTCCGTCCAGCAGTGCACGGCCGGTGCTCGTCACGCGGCCGTCGACCGTGAGCCCGAGTGCGGCCGCGGTGCCCGCGACGTCGAGCAGCACCGCGTCGAGCCAGCGCGAGCCCGCCGGGTACGCCCACCGGCCGGCCGACACGAGGTCGCGCAGGTCGTCGCCGGCCACGTCGAGCACGCTCCGGACGGCGGGGTCGAGTGCGTCCCGCCATGCCGACACCAGCGTCGACCAGCGGTCCGGCCAGCTCGCGACGAGCCACGCGTCGCCCGCCGCCGTGGTCGCCCACGTCCCGTTGCCCGTGTCCGTGAACCCGATCCGTTCGAGCAGCGCCAGGCGGCCGGGGACCACGACGGGGTCCGCGCCGGCACGCTCGCCGAGCGTCTTCGCGAGCGGGGTGCCGATGCCGCCCTTCACGAGCTCGCGCACCGCGCCCTCGGACACCGCCCGGAGGAGTTCGGCGAGCACGGTCATCGTCGCGAAGGCGTGCTCCGCGCCGGTCGTCCGGGCGCGCTCGTCGTCGCCCGTCTCGTCCACCGGAGCGACGGGGCGGGGGTGATCCGCGCCTCCTGGGAGACCGGCGATCTCGTCGTGGGCGGCCAGCCGGGCCGACACCGCGTCGTCGACGCCGCCGTCCTCGTCCGCCAGGCCGAGCGCGACCGCCGGGGCGAGGTCGTCGGCGGAGCCCGCGCCGTCACGCAGCGCGAGCAGCGTCCGACGGGGCAGGTGCTCGATCGCGGCGTCGACGGCGTCGTCGGTGCGGAGCGCCTCGGCGAGGTCGAAGAAGTCCGAGATGCGCAGCGGGCCGGTCTCGGCGAGGACCGCCGCGGGGAGCCGGCGCGCCACGACGAGCCGTTCGAGGGCGTCGTCCTGCATCGCCCGGAGCCGGGCGGCGAGGTCTGCGGTGGTCGTCATCGTCCGCCGCGCTCGTCCGACGCGGTCCTCAGCGCGCCGTCCGGTTCGCTCGGGCCCGACGGGTCCAGGTGATGCCGAGGAGGGTGAACACGAGCACCATGCCGATCGGGAAGCCGATCAGCGGGATCGCCATGATCACGGGCCAGGGCATCGATCCCTGGGCGCTGGGGACGGTCAGCCACATCACGATCATGGCGGCCATGCAGAGGAAGGCGGCGATGAAGATCCCGCCGACCATGAACGCGAGGGCGCGTTCGGTACGATTGAACGTCACCGGGGGCTCCGCGGAGTCCTGCGTGTTCCCGGTGGACCGGGTCGGGTTGGCCATCGACCCAGGATATCCGACGCACCACGGCCGTTCCACGATCACGAGGAGACCGACGAATGCCCACCGGCAAGGTCAAGTTCTACGACGACCAGAAGGGGTTCGGGTTCATCACCGGCGACGACGGCGAACCCGTCTTCCTGCACGCGTCCTCGCTCCCCGACGGCGTCACGTCGGTGAAGGCCGGTTCGCGGCTCGAGTACGGCGTCGTCCAGGGGAAGAAGGGGTCGCAGGCGCTGTCCGTGCGGCTCCTCGACCCGCAGCCGTCCCTCGCGAAGATGTCGCGACGATCGGCGGACGACATGGCCGTGATCGTCGAGGACCTCGTGAAGGAGCTCGACCGGATCAGCGGGGACTTCCGGCACGGCCGGTACCCGAAGAACGGCACCCGAATCGCTGCGATCCTGCGGCACGTCGCTGACCAGTTGGACGCGTGATGACCGATACCTCCCCTGTTGCTCCTGCCCCTTCCGAGGACCTCACCGCGCTCGCCCGCAAGGCGCTGCTCGAGGTGACCCCCGAGTCGACCGTCGGCGCGTTCGCCGGGACCGTCGACGAGGGCGACGGCGTCGTCTCGGTGCTGTTCGCCAACCGCATGGCCGGGTACCCCGGCTGGCGCTGGACCGTCTCGATCGCCCAGGTGTCCGGTGACGAGCCGACCGTGCTCGAGGTCGAGCTCATGCCTGGTGACGGCTCGCTGCTGGCGCCCGACTGGGTGCCGTGGTCCGAGCGGCTCGCCGAGTACCGGGCCGGCCAGGACGCCGACGGTGCCGAGGGCGAGCACGACGACGAGTCCGACGAGGACGACGACGAGGACGACGACGAGGACTTCGACGGCGACGAGGACGACGCGGACGAGGACGCCGACTACGACGACTCGGACGACGACGAGTCCGACGACGACGAAGCGGACGACGAGGACGACTTCGACGCCGACGAGGACGACCTCGACGAGCCGGACGACGACGACATCGACGGTGTGGACGTCGACGAGCTGGACGGGTCCGAGGACCACACCGACGACTCGGACGACGACGACACCGACGACGCGGACACCGACGACACCGATCAGCAGGACGCACCGGCCGAGCCGGCCCGCGGCCGCCGACGCACCCAGCGGGTGCGCCCGGTCGACCCGGACGTCGACCTCGAGGTCGACCGGCTGGACGCCGGCGAGGTCGACCCGGAGCACCACCGCGCCTGACGGGCGACCGACCGGTCCCCGGACGGACAGGAGGCGCGGTGCCAGCTGGCACCGCGCCTCCTGTCATGAGGACGAACCGCGTCAGCGCAGGGCGCTCACGGTGAAGTCGATCGCCTGCACGAGCTTCGCGACGTCGTCCGGGTCGATCGCCGTGAAGGTCGCGATGCGGAGCTGGTTGCGGCCGAGCTTCCGGTACGGCTCCGTGTCGACGATCCCGTTCTGGCGCAGCGTCGCGGCGACGGCCTTGGCGTCGATCGAGTCGTCGAGGTCGATCGTGGCGACGACCTGCGACCGGGCTGCGGGGTCGGTCACGAACGGCGTCGCGTAGTCGACCGACTCCGCCCAGTCGTAGAGCGTCGACGACGAGGTCTTCGTGCGGGTGTCGGCCCAGGCGAGGCCGCCGGACTCGTTGATCCAGCGGACCTGGTCGTCGAGGAGGATCAGGGTCGCGAGCGCCGGGGTGTTCAGCGTCTGGTTCAGCCGCGAGTTGTCGACGGCGTTCTTGAGCGAGAGGAACTCGGGGATGTACCGGCCGCTCGCGGCGATGCGCTCGACACGCTCGATCGCCGCGGGGGAGAACAGCGCGAGCCAGAGGCCACCGTCCGAGGCGAAGTTCTTCTGCGGGGCGAAGTAGTAGACGTCCGTGGCGCTGACGTCGAACGCGGCACCACCGGCGGCGCTCGTGGCGTCGACGACGGTGAGGGCGCCGGCGTCCCCGGCGGCGCGGACGACCGGCGCCATGACACCCGTCGAGGTCTCGTTGTGCGGGTAGGCGTAGACGTCCACGCCCTCGACGATCTCGAGCGGGGCGAGGGATCCGCCGGGGGCTTCCACCACGTGCGGCGCCTCGAGCCAGGGTGCGCCGGCGGCTTTGGCGAACTTCGAGCCGAACTCGCCGAAGGACAGGTTCTCGGCCCGGCGCTCGATGAGCCCGAACGCGGCGGCGTCCCAGAACGCGGTCGAGCCGCCGTTGCCGAGGACGACCTCGTAGCCCTCTGGGAGGTCGAACAGGTCGCCGAGGCCGGCGCGGACGCTGCCCACGAGGTCCTTGACGGGCTTCTGGCGGTGGGACGTGCCGAGGATCGTCGCGCCGCGGGTCACGAGGGACTCGAGCTGCGCGCCACGGATCTTGGACGGTCCGCAGCCGAATCGGCCATCGGTCGGGAGGAGTTCGGCGGGGATGACGATGTCTGCCATGCACCGATCCTAACGAGCGGTATCCCAGCGCGAGTGACCGTGTACCGGCCGGACGGGGCGGGCCGACGCCGCGCCTCCTGGCCGCATCGCGCACGGACTTTCTTGCACCTTGCAAGTGTTGGTCATTCCATGTCGCCTCGAACAAGTAGGGTGGGGCGCGCTGGGCCCAGACATGAGAGGCGGACCGTGACCGATCTCGTCGACACCACGGAGATGTACCTTCGCACCATCCTCGACCTCGAGGAAGAGGCGATCGTGCCGCTGCGCGCCCGCATCTCGGAGCGCCTCGGTCACTCGGGTCCCACCGTCTCGCAGACCATCGCCCGCATGGAGCGCGACGGCCTGGTCGTCGTCTCGGGCGACCGGCACCTCGAACTCACCGACGAAGGACGCTCGCGCGCGACGCACGTGATGCGCAAGCACCGGCTCGCCGAGCGTCTGCTCTCCGACGTCATCGGTCTCGACTGGGCGTTCGTCCACGACGAGGCATGCCGCTGGGAGCACGTGATGAGCGAGCAGGTCGAGGTCCGTCTGCTCGAGATGCTCGGAAACCCGACCGAGTCGCCGTACGGCAACCCGATCCCGGGCCTCGCCGAGATCGGTGGCCCGGCCGCACCCGGCTTCCTCGACGGCGTGCAGAACATCGTCGCCGCGACCGAGGGCACCGACGCCGTCGCGACCGGGGTCATCCGCCGCCTGGGCGAGCCCGTGCAGTTCGAACCGGAGCTCCTCCACCAGCTGCGGTCCGCCGGTGTCATGCCCGGCCGGGTCGCGAGCGTACAGCGCGCCGGGGCCTACGTCGCCGTGCGCGTCGACGGCGAGGACGCGGGCATCGAGCTCCCGACCGAGGTCGCGCAGCACGTCTACATCGAGCGCTCCTGACCCGTCTGCCCCCGAAACTGGGGCGGGGCGCGTTTCTGCAGCCTGATCAGGGCTTCTTTACCAATTCGTTACAAAGCGGCGGTTTCATCTCGACAAGGTAACGGTCGGCACGTACACTCGACGAGTCCGCCGGCCACCCACGAGGCCCAGGACCCGTGACAGGACGTCTCGAACCCGTCTCCTGTCTCGATCGGAAACGATGACGAACGGATGGGGTTGCACGGTCGGCGATCACCCCCGCTGGCAGTGGTGACGAGACGCCGGAGACACCCTTGACGCAGACCGGTTCCGCCGCGGACGACCAGACGCCCGCGAACCCGACGAACACCGCGAACGCCACCGACGCCCCCCTCTCGCGCCGAGCAGCCCGCGCCGTCACCCCGATGCGCGACGCTCCGCTCCCCGGCGGCCGTCGTGCCGCCCAGGCCGCGCGTACCGCCGCCTCCACCAAGGCGAGCTCGTCGGCCCGCAAGCGCCGCTTCCTCGCGCCGGTCGTCCTGACCGTGGCCGCGGGCATGTTCGGCACCGTCGCGGTCGCCCCGGCGTTCGCCGCGACGCAGCAGTCGACCGGGACGGACGCCGCGACCGCGCAGCGTCAGGTCCGCACGACCGAGGCCCAGAACTTCTCCGTCTCCGACGCGGTCGCCCTCGCCGGCACGAGCCGCGACGGCTACGGTGCGACGGCGCAGTCCACGCTCGACGCCGAGGCAGCGCAGAAGGCCGCCGACGCCGCGGCGAAGCAGGCGTCCGAGCAGGCCGCGGCCACCCAGGCCGCACGTGCGCAGACCGCCTCGCAGTACGCGTCGTACACGGGGCCGAGCGCCTCCGACTACGTCGCCTCGTCGACCGCCGCGAACACCCCGTTCTCGCTGCCGGCCGTGGTCGCCACCGCCAAGCAGTACATCGGCACTCCGTACGTCTTCGGCGGCGCGGACCCGTCGGGCTTCGACTGCTCGGGCTACGTCATGTTCGTGTACGCGCAGTACGGCATCAACCTCGCGCACTCCGTGCCGCTGCAGGACCAGGCCGGCACCACGATCCCCGAGTCCGAGGCGCAGCCGGGCGACGTCGTCATCTTCAACAACGAGGCGCACGACGGCTTCTACATGGGCAACGGCATGATCATGGACGCGCCGAAGCCCGGCGGCTCCGTGTCGATCCGCCCGATCTGGACCAGCGACTACCACATCGTCCGCTTCGGCATCTGACTCCGCTTCAGCGTCTGACTCCGCTTCGGCATCTGACGCAGACCGCGGGCATCGATCCCGTGAACATCGCCGGAACCGGCCCGTGCACCCTCGTGCCGGGCCGGTTTCTGACGTACCCTGACCGTGCACCGGCCCGAATGGTCCGAGCAGGGAGACCCCATGTCAGCGTTCCGCACGACCCGCACCATGGGTCGGCGCGCGCACGTCGACATATGGTCGACCACCGCCTGCGTGCACGAGCACGCCCCTGCATGACCTGAGCACTGCCCATCCGGGTGGTGCTCTTCGTGGTTCAGGGGCCGTTCGCGCGAGCGGAGGTCACCTGCGCGGTACCCCGGTCCGACGCACCCGCACAGCCTGGAAGCCGTCCAGGCACGTCGGAAGGGAACCCATGCGCACTCTCGTCCTCAACGCCGGTTACGAGCCCCTCGCGGTGATCTCGTTCCGTCGGGCCCTCGTGCTGGTCATGAACCAGAAGGCCGCCATCGTCGCCGCCGACCTCGACCACCCGGTCACGGGGTCGACGTCGACCTACGACCGTCCGTCCGTCATCATCCTCACCCGGTACGTCCGCATCCCGCACTCGAGACTCGTGCCGGTGTCGCGCCGGGGCGTCCTCCGCCGGGACGCCAACCGGTGCGCGTACTGCGATCGGCACGCCACCACGATCGACCACGTGCAGCCTCGCTCGCGCGGGGGCGAGGACTCGTGGGAGAACCTCGTCGCCTGCTGCCTGGCGTGCAACAACACCAAGGGCGACCGCACCCCGCAGGAGATGGGGTGGCGGCTCCGCTTCCGTCCGAAGGCGCCGCACGGCTCCTCGTGGGTGGTCCGGGGCATCGAGCGTCCGCAGTCCGAGTGGGACGAGTACCTGGTGGCCGCGTAGCGGTACCGCGCGGCTGACGCCGTGACGGACTGGAGGCGCGGCTCGGGCCCGACCCGCGCCTCCCGTCCGTCCCGGTGCCGGACCAGGACCGTGTCGGCTGTGGCGACCGGCTGTCGGTGGGCGGGCGTAGCGTGCCGCCATGACGGAGACCCCCGAGATCGACGACGCGACGATCGACGACCTGCGTGCGCGCCTGCGCGCGACCCGCTGGCCGGACGCGCCCGCCGGGACCGGGTGGTCGCTCGGCATCGACGTCGACGAGCTGCGCCCGCTCGTCGAGTACTGGGCGGACGGGTTCGACTTCGACGCGCACCGGGCGGCGCTCGCCGCACTGCCGTCGCGCCGGGTCGAGGTGGACGGCATCAGCATCCACGTGCTGCACGCCCGCGCGGCGACGCCGGGTGCGCTGCCCGTGCTGCTCGCGCACGGCTGGCCGGACTCCGGGTGGCGGTACCGCAAGGTGCTGCCGATGCTCGTCGACGCCGGGTTCGACGTGATCGTGCCGGACATGCCCGGCTACGGGTTCTCCGACGCCCCGCCGCAGCCGATCGACGCACGGGCCGTCGCCGGGATGTGGGCGACGCTGATGACCGACCTCGGGTACGAGCGGTTCGCGGTGTCCGGCGGGGACATCGGCACGCACGTCGTGCGGTACCTCGCGCTCGACCACCCCGAGCGGGTCGTCGCCGTGCACCGGATCGACGGCGGGCTCGCCTGGCCCGGGCTCGACCCGTCGACGCTGTCCGAGGCGGAGCGTGCGTTCGTCGCCGAGACCGAGCGGTGGCGCACCGACGAGGGCGCCTACGCGATGATGCACCGGACCAAGCCGCAGACCGCGGCGGTCGGCCTGAACGACTCCCCGGCCGGGCTCGCGGCGTGGATCGTCGAGAAGCTCCGCTCGTGGAGCGACTGCGGCGGGGACCTCTGGTCGGTGTACACGCGGGACGAGGTCCTGGCGTTGCTCACCGAGTACTGGGCCACGGCGACGATCGGGTCGGCGATGCGGATGTACCACGCGAACGCGGCGGTGCCGGCGGCGCAGCTCGAGCGTCGGGTCGAGGTGCCGTCCGGGTTCTCGATCTTCCCGGGGGACCTCGTGCGGGCGCCGAAGGAGTGGCTCGAGCGGACGACGAACCTCGTGTACCACCACGAACTCGACCGGGGCGGGCACTTCGCGGCGTTCGAGCAACCGGGGCTGTTCGCCGACGAGCTCCGGGCCTTCCTGGAGCCGTTCCGCCGCTAGAGTGGGTGGGCCAGCCTCTGTAGCTCAATGGAAGAGCAGTTCCGTCCTAAGGAAACGGTTGGGGGTTCGAGTCCCTCCAGGGGCACCAGCGCCGGCCAGCGGCACCAGTCGATGTACCGGCTGGACTCCCCGTACGATTGACGTCGTGTCCAAGGTCCTGAGCAGTCTCCCCGTCGGCGAACGAGTCGGCATCGCGTTCTCCGGAGGTCTCGACACCTCCTGCGCGGTCGCCTGGATGCGCGAGAAGGGAGCGGTGCCCTGCACGTACACGGCCGACATCGGCCAGTACGACGAGCCGGACATCGACGCCGTCCCCGGTCGTGCCCACGAGTACGGTGCCGAGATCGCCCGACTCGTCGACGCGAAGAGCGCCCTCGTGGAAGAGGGCCTCGTCGCCCTGCAGACCGGTGCCTTCCACATCCGTTCCGGCGGCAAGACCTACTTCAACACGACGCCCCTCGGTCGCGCCGTGACGGGCACGATGCTCGTCCGCGCCATGAAGGAGGACGGCGTCGACATCTGGGGCGACGGCTCCACGTACAAGGGCAACGACATCGAGCGGTTCTACCGCTACGGCCTGATGGCGAACCCGCGGCTGCGCGTCTACAAGCCGTGGCTCGACTCCGAGTTCGTCGAGGAGCTCGGCGGCCGCAAGGAGATGAGCGAGTGGCTCGTCGCCCGGGGCTTCCCGTACCGCGACTCCACCGAGAAGGCCTACTCGACCGACGCGAACATCTGGGGCGCCACGCACGAGGCGAAGAGCCTCGAGGAGCTCTCGAGCGGCCTGGACATCGTCGAGCCGATCATGGGCGTCGCCGCCTGGCGTGACGACGTCGAGGTCGCCACCGAGGTCGTGAGCGTCCGCTTCGAGGCCGGTCGCCCCGTCGCGATCAACGGTGTCGAGTACGCCGACGCCGTGGCGCTCGTCTACGAGGCGAACGCGATCGGTGGCCGCCACGGCCTCGGCGCGTCCGACCAGATCGAGAACCGCATCATAGAGGCGAAGAGCCGCGGCATCTACGAGGCGCCGGGCATGGCACTGCTGCACATCGCCTACGAGCGCCTGCTCAACGCGATCCACAACGAGGACACCGTCGCGTCGTACCACACCGAGGGTCGCCGTCTCGGTCGCCTCATGTACGAGGGGCGCTGGCTCGACCCGCAGTCCCTCATGCTGCGTGAGTCGCTGCAGCGCTGGGTCGCCTCGGCCGTCACCGGCGAGGTCACGCTGCGCCTGCGTCGCGGCGACGACTACACGATCCTCGACACCACGGGCCCGGCGCTGTCGTACCACCCGGACAAGCTCTCGATGGAGCGTGTCGGCGACGCTGCGTTCGGCCCGGACGACCGCATCGGCCAGCTGACCATGCGCAACCTCGACATCGCCGACTCGCGGGCACGCCTCGAGCAGTACGCCGCCGCCGGGCTCATCGGCGGGGCGACGGGCGACCTCGTCGGTGAGCTCGAGTCGGGTGAGTCGGAGGAGATCCTCGGCGGCGCGGTCGTCACCTCGGATGCCGATGACGCGCTCGGTCGTGCGACGGACCTCGCGTCCGAGGGTGCGGCGTTCGACTCCGGCACCGACTGACGCCGGTCTGCACCACGACGAAGGGGGCCTCCGCAACGTGCGGAGGCCCCCTTCGTCGTGCTGTGCTGCGCCTCGGTCGGCGGACGGGCCGGATTCGAACGACATTGTCGACGTCGTACGACATCGACGACGTCGCTGCCGGGCGGGTGCAACTGTTGCGTCCGCGGGGGAACGACATGGTCGACGTCGTACGACATCGACGTTGTCGTTCCGGGACGGCGGCGCCCCGGACGCCCCGGACGCCCCGACCGCCCGAGCGCCCCCGCCCGCCCGCGTCAGCGCGCCTCGGCGGACTCCACGCGCTTCTGCCGCCACGGGCGCGCCGGCTTGTCGGGCCCGTCCCACACCTGCACGACGCCCCACGCGGCGGCGAGCAGCGGCACCGAGATGATCGCGCCGGTGATGCCCGCGAGCACCGTGCCGGCGGTCAGACCGATCAGGATGACGAGGCCGTGCAGCTTGAGCGTCTTGCCCATCAGGACGGGCTGGAGCAGGTTGCCCTCGAGCTGGTTCACGAGGACGACGATGCCGACGACGATCAGCGCCTGGACGGGGCCGAGTGCGACGAGGGCGACGAGGGCGGCGAGGATGCCGGCCGCCGTCGCACCGACGATCGGGATGAACGCCGTGATGAACACGACGACGGCGAGGGGCAGTGCGAGCGGCACCCCGACGATCGTGATGCCGACGCCGATGCCGATCGCGTCCACCGCGGCGACGGTGGCGGTCCCGCGGACGTAGCCGCCGAGCGTCTGCACGACCCGGTCACCCACCCGGCGAGCTCGGTCGTAGCGGGCACCGGTGAAGGGACGGAGGAGGAACTCCCAGATGGCCGGACCGTCCTTGAGGAAGAAGAACAGCACCACGATCATCAGCACGAGACCGGTGAGGAAGTTCGCCGTGGCCGATGCCCCCGCGAGCGCGCCGGAGCCGAACTGCGAGCTGGTGACGAAGTCCTGGATGCCCTTCACGGCATCGTCGATCTGCGACTGGTCGATCGAGATCGGCAGCGTCGACACGAAGTCCTGGAGCTGGTCGAAGCCGCTCAGGGCCGACTTCTGCAGGTCGGGCCACTGCGAGATGACGGCCACGACGATGAGCCAGCCGACGAGGCCGAGCACGACGAGCACGCCGATCAGGACGGCGAGGGTCGCGAGCACGGACGGCACCCGGTGCCGCCGCAGCCAGGACACGACGGGGTGCATGGCCGACGCGATGATGAGGGCGAGCAGGACCGGGATCGTGACGACGCTGAGCGTGGCGGCGGCGTAGACGATGCCGATCACGACGACGAGCACGACGATGATCTGCAGGCAGCGGGTGGCCAGAGCGCCGAACGAGTCGGACCACTGCTTCGCCACCTGGCTCGGCGGTGCGTCGGGGTGCGGGGGCTGCGGGGTGCCGAACAGGGGCATGGGGCTCCTCGGGGTACGGGTGTGCCCGCCCACCGTACCGGGGACGCGGAGATCCGGGCCGGGGCAACGGCGGCAGGCGCCCGGTGCGCGTTCCGGACGGTTCTCGTGCCGACGGTCAAGCGACAGTACGCTGGGGGACATCGGACCGACTCAGGGTTCCGTCGTCTTGATGCTCCTCGCGGTCTGCGGGGTCTGGCGCAACGGGACGGTCCGATCGGATCCGGAGTGCGCATCACTCCGACGAAGGGCTGGTCGACGTGACCGCCACTGTCCACGTGTGCTCGCACCCCGCCGAACTGTTCGTCGGCTCGCCCCGCACTCCCCTCGGCCCACTGGCCGTGTCCGTCGTCGAGCTGGTGCTCGCGTGACCGTCCGTCGCCAGGAGGACTGGCACCGCCACGGCATGCGCTCGCCCGAGGACATCGCCGGCCTGCTCGCCGCACGCCTCGGCGGCGCGGACGAGACGCTCCGCGCGGTCGGACCGACCTGGGACGAGCCGTCCTACGCGGACTTCCTCGGCGAGCAGCTCTGAACTGACCGCCGACGAGCCGGCCGGCCAGCGACGAGCTGTCGCGGCCACCCGACGGACGGGAGGCGCGGTGCCAGCCGGCACCGCGCCTCCCGTCCGTCGTGGCGTCCCGTCAGACCGCCGCCGCCTCCTCGAGCGCGGCGTCCGCCCGCTCCGGCGAGCCCTCGGCGAGACCGCGGGCGATCCGCCCGCGCGACGCGAGCCAGAGCACCAGCGCCGCGACGAACACGAGCACCTCGGTCACGGTCAGTGCCCAGATGATCCCGGCGAGCCCGAACCACAGGTTCCCGACGATCACGATCGGGATGAACAGCACGCCCTGCGCCATCGACAGCACCATGGCCGGCAACACCATCCCGGTGGCCTGGAACAGCGAGGTCAGCAGCCCGGTGAACCCGTTCACGATCGTGGCGACGAGCTGCGCCGTGAGGATGGTCAGGCCGATCGCGAGCACCGAGTGGTCGCCGGAGAAGACCGTGAAGACCTGCTCGCGGAAGACGAACACCGTGCCGGAGAACAGCAGGACGATCGTCCCGACGGTGAACGCGGCACCGCGGAGTGCGGCTCGGAGCCGAACGGCGTCGCCCTTGCCGAAGGCGTAGGCGAGCAGCGGCAGCACGCCGATGGTCACGCCCATCACGAGGAACTCCGGGACCTGGGCGATGCGGACGGCGACGCCCATGGCCGCGAGCGGGTCGTCCCCGTAGACGGCCGCGAGGTTGTTCAGCACGAGGGTCGTCACGATGAGGAACCCGGACTGCAGCAGTTCGCTCGAGCCGATGCCGAACACCGGCCCGAGGATGTCCGGCCGCAGCGTGAACCACTTCGGTGCGAAGCTCACGTTCGCGCTGTTCCGCTGGAGCCAGACGATCCAGTAGCCGATCGCCACGACGTTGCCGAGGCCGACGGCGAGTGCGGCACCGGCGACGCCCCAGTGCAGGACGAGGATGAAGAGCACGTCGAACACGAGGTTCCCGACGGTCGACAGGACGAGCCCGACCATGGCCTGCCGTGCCGCCCCCTCGGACCGGACGATCTGCTCCAGGGCGAACGACGCGGCGAGCACCGGCACGAACGCGAGCATGACCGAGACGTACGCGCTCGTGGCGGGCACCGCGGCGGCGTCGGCACCGAGCACGGCGACGAGCGGGTGCAGGAACACCAGGCCGAGCACGGCGAGGACCACACCGGTGACGACGGCTCCCCAGAGGGCGAAGGAGGCGACGCGCTTGATGTCCTCGGCCTTGGCGGGATCGTGTTCCGAGGCCCCGAGCATGCGCGACATGAGGGCACTGCCACCGACGCCGAACACGCCGCCGACGGCCATGATGATGCCGAGGAGCGGGGTGCCGAACGTGATCGCGGCGAGCAGCGAGGTGTCGTGCTGCGATCCGATGAAACCGGCGTTGATGACGTTGTAGACGGCGCTGACGACCATCGCGGCGGCCATCGGGACGCACAGGTGGACGAGCGCGCGGCCGATCGGGGCGGCGGACAGGTACCAGCGGTTCTTCGCCGCGGCGGTGTCGGGTGCTGTGGTGCTCATGGCTGCCTCCTTCTGGGCAGGGCGGAGCGCGCGCCGACCGTCGGTCGGCGCCGCAGGGCAGGACTGATGACGCGATCGGCGGACGCCGACGCGTGGGGGTGGGTCGCGCCTCCTGGACGGGCCTGGAGGCGCGGGTCAGGTCACCGGGTGGGTTCCGGCAGCTCCGCGGTCACCTTGTGCAGGAGCTCCTGCAGGGTGGCGCGCTCGTGGGCGTCGAGCGGCGCGAGCAGGACGTCGTCGAGCGCGATCATGGCGTCCTCGAAGCCGGCGATGAGGGCGATCCCCTCGTCGGTGGCGAAGACGCGCTTCGTCCGGGCGTTCTCGGCGTCCGCCCGGCGTTCGACGAGCCCGCGGCGCTCGAGTCCCTGCAGGAGACTCGAGACGCTGGCCGCACTCGTCCGGGTGATGTCGGCGATGTCGCGCTGGATCGCGCCGGGCGTGTGCTGCAGGTACCCGAGCACGAAGCTCTGCTCCTGGGTGAGGTCGCGTTCGCGGACCCACTCCTCGGCCGCCTTGCGCTGCGCCCACCCGATCCAGCGCATCTGCTGGAGGGGCGTGTCGAACCGGGGTGCCTGCTGCGTCATGATCAGAACGCTAACCGTTCGACCTCTAACTGTCAACACTCGAACTGATCCGTTCACGGCGTGCCCCGAACGGGGGTATCGCCACGACGGGGGACCCCCCTTGTAGATTGCACAGGAAACGCGGTCTCACCAACCGCTCATCCTCAGCTCGACGACGCCGCCGAGCCCACCCGGGGGGATCAGGACATGGCACGAGGACGAACGATGCGCGCACGATCGATGCGCCCGTCCGTGGACGCTGCCTGCACCGCTCCCCGCCTCGCCGGGGGTGATCACCCCGGATAGCCGCGCCCGCGCGCAGCACGACGCGCACCCGTGACTCCGGGCCGCCCCACCAGCGCGCCCGTCGGATCTCCCGCCCCACCAGCGGGAGATGGATCAGCAGGCGGACGACCTCCGCCTGGAGGAAGAGGCACCATGCCACGCACTGCAACACGCTTCGCGCTCCGCGCGGGCGCCACGGCCACCGTCGCGGCCGTGATCATCGGGGGAGCAGCCCTCCCCGCACACGCCGCTGCGACCGACGCGACCCAGGCCGAGGGCCGTCTGCTCTCCGGCAGCGGCTCCGTCGACCTCGACAGCGTCGCGGCGCTCGCCGGGTCCTTCGGCGCGACCGCTCCCGGCGGGGCGACCGCCGGGCAGTCCGACCCGCTCGACCTCTCGGTGCTGAACAGCATCGGGATCAACGTCCCCGGGGGCATCCAGCTGCTCGGCCAGAACGGTCTCGTGAACGTCGGCGTCGCCGGCCAGGTCGCGAGCACGGACACCACCTCGGCGGTCGCGGCCGCCGGAGCCGTCGGCGCGGACGGCGCGATCCAGGTCGGTCCGGGCACCCCCGGCGCCGGCGCCACCGTGAACCTCACCCCGCTGCTCGGCGACCTCGACGTCGACGGCATCGTGAGCGAGCTCTCGGTCGGGCTCGGCGCCCTGTCCGCCCGGGCCGAGGCGACGCGGACGTTCGGCGCTCCGGACGTCACCACCGACTACCAGGTCGCCGGCGCACAGGTCCGGCTCGTCAGCCCCGCCGTCCAGCAGCTCGTGACGTCGCTGGACACGACGCTCGGCACCACCGACGACACCGTGAACGCGGCGATCGGCGAGGACGGTCTCACCACCGACCTCACCGCGGCGCTGCTCGACCCGGTGACCGACGCCGTGAACACCCTCGGGCTCGGGGTCCTGACGCTCGACGACACCACCGCCCAGCTCACCGCCGACGTGGACCTGCAGGGTGCGCTCGCCACCGCGACGCAGCAGCCGCTCACCGACGGCCCGGTCACGATCGACCTGTCTTCGGGCGTGGTCACGATCGACCTCGCGCAGCTCTACACGCTGAACGACCTGCCGGCGAACACCACGCTGCTCGACGACGCGACGATCAACGCGCAGATCACCGGCGCGATCTCGGACATCCTGACCGAGCAGCTGCCGGCCCTCCTCACCACGACGCTCACGAACGCCCTGGACGTCGCCGACGTGCAGCTCGTCGTGGACACCGGCGTCGACCTGCTCGGAGCCGACGTGGCGGGGCTGACCCTCACGGTCGACACCACCGTCGGGGACCTGCTCGGCACCGGTGACGGCGCCACGCTCACGGTCACCGGCGACGGGATCCTCGGCCCGGTGCTCGGCACGCTCGACCCGCTGCTGCAGCCGCTGCTCGGCTCGACCATCGTCCCGGCGCTGACCGGCATCCTCGGTGACGTGCTCGGCGGGGACTTCGTGGCGGACACCGTGCAGACCCTGCTCACCACCATCACGTCGACCGTCACGGCGCTCGACCCGCTGCTCGACGTCGTGAACCAGCTCGTCTCCGTCACGATCAACTCGCAGACCGCCCCGGCGTTCACCGAGCCGACCGCCGACGACACCGGGGCCACCACGGTCCGGGCCGTCCGCGTGCAGCTCCTGCCGGCGGCGGACCTGGCGACCGTCGACCTCGCGACGGCGACCGTGCAGGCGGACCCGTTCGCGGGCATCGCCATCACCTCGCCCGAGGACGGGACGGACTACACGGTCCCGGCGGACGACGACACCACCTCGGTGCCGGTCACGGGCACCGCGGAGCCGGGCGCCGACGTCGACGTCACGCTCGACGGTGACGACGAGGGCACGCAGTCGACCGTCGCGGACGAGGACGGCACGTGGACGGTCACGTTCCCCGGGGTCGCCGTCGGTGACCACGAGGCCGAGGCGGTCGAGACGATCGGCACCCTCGTGAGCGACCCCGCTGCGGTGACCTTCGCGGTGGCAGCAGCACCGGTCGACCCGACCGACCCGGGTACGCCCGGTACGCCCGGTACGCCCGGGACGCCGGGGACCCCCGGCGGCGCAGGCGGCCCCGGCGGTGCGGGCGGTGCCGGCGGTGCCGGTGCTGGTGCGGCCGGCAACGGCACGGGGACCGGGAGCCTCGCCTACACCGGTGCCGAGCTGGTGCCGCTGGTGCTCCTCGCCGGGCTGCTCCTCGCGGCCGGCGGCGGCACGCTCGTCGCGCGGCGCATGCGTCGAGCCTGACCCGGACGGGCGCCGGCGGGTACCGGCGCCCGTCTCCCGGGTCCGCGGCGCGTTCGGGTCGCCGCGGACCCGCCGGTGCGGTGGTGGTTCGGGCCACCACCGCACCGGCACCCCTCGTCCCGCTGTCGGCCCCTCCCTGTCGGCCGACTCGATCCACCGCTTCCGACCGCTTCCGACCGCGACGTGAGGACCACCGTGCACGACCACGACACCCACCCGCTCGACCGCCACGTCGGGCCCCCGCACGTCGAACGCTTCGTCCTCACCCGGGCGCAGGAGACCATCGGCGTCGTCTGCACCTGCGCGATCGGGGCCGACCACGACAACACCATCCGTCCGGTCGGCGCGGATCGCGTCCACTGAACCCTGTGCACGCGGCGGATGCAGCGGGATACTGGGGTGGTGCGTGAACTCCAAGCCGCCATCGCAGCGGACCTCAACGTCCAGCCGACCATCGACCCGGAGCAGGAGATCGCCCGTCGCGTCGGGTTCCTCCGGGACTACCTGCTCACCACCGGCGCCAAGGGCTACCTGCTCGCGATCAGCGGCGGACAAGACTCGACGCTCGCCGGGCGCCTGACCCAGCTCGCCGTCGAGTCGCTCCGTGCCGAGGGGCACCCCGCCGAGTTCACCACCGTCCGCATGCCGTACCGCGTGCAGGCCGACGAGGACGACGCCCAGCTCGCGCTGCAGTTCATCGCGGCCGACCCGGGCATCACCGTGAACATCGAGCACGGTGTCGACGGGGTCGTGCAGGACACCGCGGCCTCGGGCGTGGAGCTGAGCGACTTCGTGAAGGGCAACGTCAAGGCCCGGATGCGGATGGTCGCGCAGTACGCCGTCGCCGGGCAGCGGGGGCTCCTCGTCGTCGGGACCGACCACGCGGCCGAGGCCGTGACCGGCTTCTTCACGAAGTACGGCGACGGCGGTGTCGATCTCACCCCGCTCACCGGGCTGTCGAAGAGCCAGGGCCGGCAGCTGCTCGAGCACCTCGGCGCCCCGGCCCGCCTGTACGAGAAGGCCCCCACCGCCGACCTGCTCGACGAGACGCCCGGCCAGACGGACGAGGCGAACCTCGGGCTGTCGTACGCCGAGATCGACGCGTACCTGCAGGGCCACGACGTGCCGATCGAGGTCGCCGAGGCGATCGAGTCGCGCTACCGGGCGACGGAGCACAAGCGCCAGGTCCCGGCGACGCCCTTCGACGACTGGTGGCGTGCGGGCGCGTAGGCGCTGACGCGACTCCGTCCAGGAGGCGCGGTGCGGGTCCGACCCACACCGCGCCTCCCGTCTGTCCGTGCGTTCTCCTACGATGGGAGCCAACGGAACAACAGATGCGGAATCCAGGCTGCGGCCTGTTCCACGAGGGGGAGTCATGGAAGTCCTGTTCGCGCTCGGAGCCGTCCCGCTGATCGTCGTGGGGGTCGTCGTCCTGGCGGTCATCGTGCTGATCTACGCGAAGCTCGTCTACCGCAACGCCGGCGCCGACGAAGCGCTCATCATCACCGGCAAGCGCTCCCGCAAGGTGAAGAACCCCGACGGCACCGAGACGGTCGAGTCCGGGATCAAGGTCGTCCTCGGCGCCGGTGTCCTGGTCCGACCGTTCTTCGAGCGCGTCGCCAAGATCTCGCTGAGCTCGCGCGCGATCGACATCAACGTGAACGCGCAGGACTCCCGCGGCGTGACCATCGACGTCGAGGCCGTGGCGCTCGTCAAGGTGGGCGAGGCCGACGCGTCGATCCGGGCCGCCGCGCAGCGGTTCCTCGGCCAGGAGAAGAAGATCGACGACTTCGCGCGCGAGGTCCTGTCCGGTTCCCTCCGTGCCTCGATCGGTGCGACCGACGTGTCGACCATCATCCGCAACCGCGACCAGCTCACCGTCGCCGTGCTCGACGTCGCGAAGGACGCCCTGCACAGCCAGGGACTCGACGTCGACTCGTTCGAGATCAAGGGCATCTCGGACCGCAACGACTACATCAGCGACCTCGGACGTGCCGAGCGCGCGCGGGTCCGGCTCGAGGCCGAGAACGCCGAGGCCCAGGCCGACCGCGAAGCGCGTGAGGCCCGTGCCACGGCCGACCAGGCCATCGCCGAGGCGGAGAACACCCTCGCGATCCGTCGGGCCGCGCTGCAGCTCGACGCCGACCGTGCCTCCGCCGAAGCCGCCGCCGCCGGCCCGCTCGCCCAGGCCCGCGCGGCGCAGGGCGTCGTCGAGCAGGAGCAGCTGACCGCGCAGAAGCGTGCCGAACTCCGCCGTGCCGAGCTCGAGTCCGAGGTCTCCGCGGTGGCCGAGGCACAGGCGCGCAAGACCCGCGTCGAGGCCGAGGCGGCTGCCGCTGCCCAGGTCGAGACCGCCCGTGCCCAGGCAGAGGCCCGACGCATCTCGGCCGAGGCGATCGCCGCCGAGGCCCAGGCCGAGTCCGAGGCGCGCAAGCTCGCGGCCGACGCGTCCCGCGCCGAGGGGGAGGCCGCCGCCGACGCCATCCGCGCCAAGGGCCAGGCCGAGGCCGACGCCACCAAGGCGCAGGCGGACGCGCTCGCCCAGCACTCCGAGGCGGTCCTCCGGGTGAAGGCGATCGAGACGCTGCCGAGCATCGCCCGTGAGCTCGCGGCGCCGATGGGCAACATCGACAAGCTGACCGTGGTGTCCTCCGACGGTGCCGGAGCACTCTCGAAGAGCGTGGTCAGCCAGTTCAGCGAGGTCGACGCCCTGCTCGGGACGACGGCCGGCTTCACGCTGAGCGACATCGTCAAGAGCACCACGACGGGGCAGGCCGCAGCCCGCGCCGTCGTTCGTGAGCAGGAGTCCGCGGCGGCCGAGTAGCCGATCCGTCGTCCGGTGCGGGCGCGGCGGGGGTCAGTCCTCGTCGCGCCCGTCGTCGTCGCGGCGGTCGCGCTGCTGCCCGCCGGCGTCCTCGCGCTCACCGGAGCCGTCGTGTCCGTCCCGGCGCTGGTCCGCCAGACGCTGCTGCCAGACGACGCTGCGGGCGGCTCCCTCGAGGACGTCGTCGACGCTCCGGCCGGTCTGCGCGGCGAGGGCACCGCTGAGGCCCGCGGTGAGCGTGCCCCCGGCCGACGCCAGTCGTTCGACCACCTGCTCCTGCCGTTCGGTCAACGGTTCGTCGATCATCTCGTCGATGGTGTCGCGGATGTTCTGTTCGCTCGCGTCCAGGGCCGCCTCGTCGCCCGAGTGCAGTGCTGCTGCCTCGCCGACGACGACGAGTCCGAGCCGCGCAGCGTCGTCTTCCGGACGCTGGCCTTCGTGCTCGTCAGTCATGTGCGGGACGGTACGCTCGACCGGGTCACGCTTCCTGGACAGCGGGGTACGTGGGTTCTTCCCCCGGCGGCAGTCCTCCCCACCGTCGCAGCAGCCACTCGGCGGCCGCCAGCCCCTCGCGTCGTTGGAAGTCCCGGAGCGTCGGCATGTGCGGGATCGCCGGGCGGGACGCCTTCTCGAAGAACGTCCCGGCGAGCCCGGCGAGGACCGCGTCCACGCTCGACGCCGGCACCCCCGCGAACACCCGGTGGTTGGCGAGGTGGTGCTCGACGTCGGCGTCCTCGCCGCGCACCAGCACGTCGAGCAGGTAGGTGAGCGGGTCGAGCCAGTGCGCGCCGACGGCCGCCCACGGCCAGTCGATGACCCAGACGACACCGTCCGCGTCGACGAGCAGGTTGTCGGCGCGGCAGTCGACGTGCGCCAGGGATCCTCCGTCGACGGCCGCCGCGGCGTCGCGTGCCGCCCGCGCCATCGCAGGGGCAGCGGCGACCACGTGCGCCGGGACGACGTCGGGGAAGCCTGAAGCGGCCATCCGGTCCCAGGCGCCGAAGTCCTCGACGAGGTCGTCCGCGACGCGCGGGAGCTGTGCGAGCGTCCCGGTGGCGGTCGGCAGCGTGTCGAGTGCGTCGAGCACGGCGGTGACGTCAGACCCGTCGCCCGCCGTGCCGGGGTGGTGTCCGGCCACGTCCTCGATGACGAGGGCGATCCAGTCGTCGCCGTCGACGGTCTCGCGCACGGTGTCGATCAGCCGAGGCGCCTGCACCGAACCGGGCAGGTGGCCCATGACCTCGGCCTCACGCTCGTGCATCCCGAAGCCGTCCGGGTTCCGCGACCGCGAGAGCGTCTTCACGAACGCTCGTCGACCGTCCGCGGTGACCACCCGGTCGGCGCCACCGGGGGAGTACCCACCCGCCTGTGACTCGGCCCGCGCCACCGCACCCCCGAGCACCGTCTCGATGCGCTCCCGCAGGACTGCCGGCACATCGGTCCACGTCGTCCGCCCCATGCGGCCCACGGTACCTGAGGAGGCGTTCACGAACATGCACAACGGGAAAGATTGCGGAGGTAGCAAAGGTGCTCATGGTGTAAAGTTGCAGCGTCTGCAAGGTTGACCCGCCGTCATCGGCCCGCCACGACGCCCCGGCGTCCCTCGCGACCACGACCACCACACGCACCCCTGAAGGACCCCCATGTCTACTGCCACCGCACCCGTCGAGGTGTCGCGCGGACGACAGAGCTCCCCGGCCGGCCAGCCGGGGAAGCCGATCATGTCGCACCGCCAGATCCTCCTCGTCATCTACGGCCTCATGGCCGGCATGTTCCTCTCGTCGCTCGACCAGACGATCGTCGGCACGGCCATCCGCACCATCGGCGACGACCTGCACGGTCTCGACCAGCAGGCCTGGGTCACCACGGCCTACCTGATCGCGTCGACGATCACCACGCCGATCTACGGCAAGCTCTCCGACGTCTTCGGCCGTCGTCCCCTCTACATCTTCGGCATCGCGGTCTTCATCATCGGCTCGCTGCTCTCGACCATGTCGACGTCGATGATCATGCTCGCCGCGTTCCGTGCCTTCCAGGGCATCGGTGCCGGTGCGCTGATGTCCCTGCCGCTCGCGATCATGGGCGACATCCTCGCTCCCCGCGAACGTGCCAAGTACCAGGGCTACTTCCTCGCCGTCTTCGGCATCTCCTCGGTGATCGGTCCGCTCATCGGCGGGCTCTTCTCCGGCGCGTCGACCATCCTCGGCGTCACCGGCTGGCGCTGGGTCTTCCTGATCAACGTCCCGATCGGCATCGCGGCGCTCCTCATGGTCATCGCGTTCCTGCACCTGCCGAAGTTCGGCGACGCCAAGGCGAAGCCGCGCATCGACTGGTGGGGCGCGACCTCGGTCATCGTGACCCTCGTCCCGCTCCTGCTCGTGGCCGAACAGGGCCGCACCTGGGGCTGGGGCTCGGCCGCCGCGATCGCCTGCTACGTGATCGGTGCCCTCGGCCTGGTCGCCTTCCTCGTCATCGAGACGCTCATGAAGGACGACGCGATCATCCCGCTGAAGCTCTTCCGCTCGGGCGTCTTCTCGATGGCCACGATCCTCGGCTTCCTCGTGGGCTTCGCGATGTTCGGTGCCATGCTGACCATCCCGCTGTACCTGCAGATCGTCACGGGTCTCACCCCGACCGAGTCGGGCTTCGCGACCCTGCCGATGATCGGTGGGCTCATGATCGCGTCGATCGCCTCCGGCCAGATCGTCGCCCGCACCGGCAAGTACCGGATCTTCCCGGTGATCGGCACCGCGCTCGTCTCGCTCGGCTACGTCGTCCTGACGTTCATGACCATCGACAAGCCGCTCTGGTTCCTGATGATCGGCATGTTCCTCATCGGGCTCGGCCTCGGTCAGCTCATGCAGAGCATCACCCTCGCCTCGCAGAACTCCGTGCAGCCGCGTGACATGGGCGTGGCGACCAGCTCGGCGACGTTCTTCCGCCAGATCGGTGGAACGCTGGGCACCGCGGTGCTCCTGAGCGTCCTGTTCTCGATCATGCCGGCGAACATCCTGCACGCCACGGCCGACCAGAAGAACCTGACCGGTGCACTCGACGCCGCGCTCAACCCGACGGTCGCCAGCGCCGAGGCGAACCAGGGCGTCATGGACCAGATCTGGAACCCGATCGTCACCCCGATCAAGCAGCAGGTCCAGTCCGGGCTCGACCAAGCCACCGCGCAGGTGACCCAGGCCACGGCCGGCGCCCCCGAGGCCGTGCAGCAGCAGGCGCTCACCGCCGCCGCCGACAAGGCGCACGCGTCCGTGCAGGACGGCAAGCTCGTCGTCGACTGGTCCGACTCGGCCCAGCGCACGTACTGGGTGGACGACCTCGTACCGGCGCTGTCGAAGCAGATCGACAAGGGCACGAGCGACAAGGGCGCGTCGAGCAGCGAGACGAGCGACACGTCCTACCTGAACGGTGCAGACGCCGCGCTCACCAGACCGTTCATGACCGGGTTCAACTCGTCGGCCGTCACGGTCTACTGGGTCGGCTTCGCGGTCATCCTGCTCGCCTTCGTCCTGAGCTGGTTCTTCAAGGCGCCGCCGCTCCGCAAGAGCTCGGCCCTGCAGGAGCAGGCGGACAACGAGGGCACGGCTGACGACCTCGAGGTCCAGGCGGTCAAGGCCGCCGACACCATGGGCTCGCCGACCGCTCCCGTCACCGGTTCGATCCCCGTCCAGCGGGGCGCGTCGGACCGCTAGGCCGCACGGGGCCTCCCGCCACCGCGGGAGGCCCCGTCGTCCGTCCGAGGAGCCACCACGTGACCACCACCGAAGCCCCCGCCCCCGGCGACAGCGGCCTGCGGGAGCGCAAGAAGCAGCAGACCCGGGCCGCCATCCACCGGTCCGCGCTCGAGCTCGTCACCGATCGCGGGCTCGCCGGCGTCACGGTCGAGGAGATCTGCGCCGCCGCCGGCGTCTCGCCCCGCACGTTCTTCAACTACTTCCCGTCCAAGGGCAACGCCGCCCTCGGCCTCCCCGCGACCACCGTCCCGGACCCTGCCCGCGCGACCTTCCTCGCCGGTGCAGGCACGCTCGTGTCCGACCTCTGCGATCTCGTCGCGCAGACCGTGACCCTGCCCGAGGACCGCCGCCGGATGAAGTCGCTCGTGCAGGCGCGGTCCGAGATGGTCCCGACGATGCTGCAGTGGATGGCCGAGGCCCGGTCGGCGATCGTCGAGGTCGCCGCCGCACGCACCGACGCCGAGGCGGCGCGGACCGCCGTCACGCTCGTCATGGCCGCCGTCATCGAGGTCGCGCACCGGTTCTCGGTCGCGTCCCGCGACGAGCTCGCGGACCGGCTCCGCGGCGTGGTCGCGGAGATGGGGCGGCTCGCCGCCGTCTGAGCAGCGCGACCACGTCCAGGAGGTGGGCCCCACCGGCCGGTTCCGGCGCGACGCGCCAGCGGCGTGGCGGCCGTGACAGGAGGCGCGGTGCGGGTCCGAACCGCACCGCGCCTCCTGTCTGTCTCCTTGCCGTCGCGTGCTGTCGTCCGATCAATCACTGCGCATCGTGGCTGAAACATCTAGAAATCGGACCTTGACAGCAGAGACATCGGATGTTTCGATGAGTCCGTTCGGTCGACGGAGACCGAACGGGTAGGAGACACGATGAGCCGCATCACCGGTCTGCGCGTCCGCGACGTCCGGTTCCCGACCTCCCGGGACCACGACGGATCCGACGCCATGAACCCGGCGCCCGACTACTCCGCCGCCTACGTCGAGATCGCGACCGACGCCCTGGACGGGCACGTCGGCACCGCCTTCGTCTTCACGATCGGCCGCGGCAACGAGGTGCAGGAAGCAGCGATCGCCGCCCTCCGCGAGCACGTCGTCGGCGCGGACGCCGAGTCGGTCCTCGCGGACATGGGCGGGACGTGGCGCACGCTCGTCCACGACTCGCAGCTCCGGTGGCTCGGGCCCGAGAAGGGCGTGATGCACATGGCGATCGGCGCCGTGGTGAACGCCCTCTGGGACCTCCGGGCGAAGCGTGCCGGGCAGCCGCTCTGGGCGCTGCTCGCCGATCTCAGCCCGGACGAGCTCGTCGACCTGGTGGACTTCCGGTACCTCTCCGACGCCATCACCCCGGCCGACGCACGGGAGCTGTTCGAGGCCGCCGTGCCGCTCCGTGCCGAGCGCCGACGCCGCCTCGAGCACGAGGGCTACCCGGCGTACACCACCACGCCCGGCTGGCTCGGCTACGACGACGAGAAGCTCGCCCGCCTCTGCCGCGAGGCCGTCGACGAGGGCTTCACCCAGATCAAGCTCAAGGTCGGCGGGGACATCGACGAGGACGTCCGACGGCTCGGGATCGCCCGCGCCACGGTCGGTCCGGACATCCGGATCGCGATCGACGCCAACCAGCGCTGGGACGTCGACGAGGCGGTCACGTGGATCGAGCGGCTCCGCCCGTTCGACATCGCGTGGGTCGAGGAACCCACGAGCCCCGACGACGTCCTCGGACACGCCGAGATCGCCCGCCGCATCGCACCGATCCCGGTGGCGACGGGGGAGCACATGGCGAACCGCGTGATCGCGAAGCAGCTCATCCAGGCGGACGCGATGTCGGTGCTCCAGATCGACGCCACGCGGGTCGCCGGGGTCAACGAGAACCTCGCGATCCTGCTCCTCGCCGCCAAGTACGGCGTCCGCGTCTGCCCGCACGCCGGCGGGGTCGGTCTGTGCGAGGCGGTGCAGCACCTCTCGATGTTCGACGCCGTCGCGCTCACCGGAGACCTCGACACCCGCTGCATCGAGTTCGTCGACCACTTGCACGAGCACTTCGTGACACCGGTCGACGTGCACGACGGCCGCTACTGGCCGCCCACCGCTCCCGGCGCGGGCACCGAGATGCACGCCGCCACGCTCGAGGACCACGCGTTCCCCGACGGCCCGGTCTGGGCCGCCGTCGACGCGAGCGTCCCGGACGCCGTCCGCGTCGCATGACGTACATCGACCCCGTCCGCGTCGCCTGACGCACCCCGATCGCGACGTCCGACGCCCCTGACCCGCACCACGTCCCTCCAGTACCGACCCTCACCCTGATCACCACGACGAAGTGGAGACTCCGATGCACCGACGCCGAATCGTCGCGGGGCTGGCGGCAGCCGCCGCCACCGCGCTCGTCCTCGCTGGTTGTTCCTCCGGCAGCAGTGCCGGCGGCAGCCAGTCCAAGGACGCCATGACCTGGTCCATGTGGATCGCCGGGAAGGAGGACAAGGCCGCCTGGCAGAAGGTCGCCGACACCGTGAAGAGCGAGGACGGCATCACCCTGACGATCCAGGGCGCCCCGTTCGAGAACTACTTCACGAAGCTCAGCACGCAGCTCAGCGCCGGCAGCGCCCAGTGCATCGTGAGCATGCAGTCGCTCCGCGCGGCGAACTACACGTCATCGCTCCTGTCGCTCGACGACCTCGCGAAGAAAGACGGGCTCGACCTGTCGGCGTACGACAGCACGGCGCTCGACGGCATGAAGGTCGACGGCAAGCTCTACGGTCTGCCGTACGACACCGGGCCCATCCTGATGTTCTACAACAAGGACCTCTTCAAGCAGGCCGGCGTGGCGGACCCCGAGCCCGGGTGGACCACCGACGACTTCGAGCAGGCCGGCGAGGCGCTCAAGGCGAAGGGCATCACCGAGTTCGGCTCGACCGTGGGCGACCTCAACCTCGAGTCGATGATCTACGGCTACAACGGCGGCCGGGTGATCACGAAGGCCGGCAAGATCGACGCCACCGACACGAAGTTCGCGGACGGCTTGGACTGGCTCGCGAGCCTGGTGAAGAAGGGCTACGCGACCCAGGCGTCGTCCGACGCGTCGACCCCCGGCAACGACTTCGCCGCCGGCAAGGTCGCGATGTACACGGACGGTCCGTGGTCGCTGATCAGCCAGAAGGCCAAGGTGAAGTTCGACCTCGGCGTCACGACGCTGCCGGCCGGGACCTCGGGCCCGTCGACCTTCGCCGCCGGTTCCGGCTTCGGCGTCTCGAAGCAGTGCAAGTACCCGGAGCAGGCGTTCAAGGCCGTCCAGACGATGACCAGCGAGAAGGTCCTGACGTCCCTCGCCGAGCAGGGGCGTGCCTTCCCGGCCCGCACCGCGGCGCAGGACGCGTGGTACTCCAGCGCCGGCATCGACGGGGCCGAGACCGCGCTCAAGGCGGCCCTCGCCAAGTCCTCGCCGCTCCCGGGCAACAAGCAGAGCGACCAGCTGGGCCAGCTCTTCACGCAGTACGCGCTCCAGGCGGTCAACGGACAGACGTCCGGCAAGGACACGATGTCCTCGATCGCCGGCCAGCTCGGCACGCAGTGACCGACGCGACCGACTGACGGACTGGAGGCGCGGGTCGACCCCGCCCCGCGCCTCCAGTCCGCCACCCCGACAGCAAGCACCCGCGAACGACGAGGAGGTCGTCGCATGACCACCATCCAGGATCCACCGGCGGTCCCCGCCGTCGCGACCGCGGTCGCGACGGGCACCGCGACGCCCCGGCCCAAGGGCGGTGACGCCGACGGCGTCGTCGGTCGGCGCTCGTGGTGGGGCGCCGCCTTCGCCGCGCCGCACTCGATCGGGCTGGTCGTCTTCACGGCGTTCCCGATCATCGCCTCCCTCGTCGTCAGCTTCATGAACTGGCCGATGCTCGGCGAGCGCAGCTTCGCCGGCATCGAGAACTACGCCAGGCTCTTCGCCGACCCGGTGTTCCGGACGGTGACGCTCAACACGGCCCTGTTCGTGGTGCTGTACGTGCCGCTCAACCTCGTCGTGTCGCTCGGGCTCGCCGCCTGGCTCACGCCGCGGATCGCCGGTCGACACGTCTTCCGCGTGCTGTTCTTCATCCCGACCATCACGCCGATCGTCGCGAACGTCGTGGTCTGGCGGATGCTCTACCAGCCGGGCGGCGCGATCGACGCCTCCCTGCAGTCGACGGTCGGCGTGCACGCGCCGAACTTCCTCGCCGACGAGCACTGGGCGATGCTGGCCATCGTCGCCATGAGCGTCTGGCAGGGCTTCGGGTACAACATGCTCATCTTCTCGGCGGCCCTCGACGCCGTGCCCGAGAACCAGATCGAGGCGTCGCAGCTCGACGGCGCGAACGCGTGGCAGACGTTCTGGGCGATCAAGTTCCCGCTCATCTCGCCGTCGGTGTTCTTCGCCACGATGATGACGCTGATCACCTCGTTCCAGGTGTTCGTGCAGCCGTTCGTCCTCACCAAGGGCGGACCGGGCACGGCGACGGAGACCCTCGTGCAGTACATCTACAACACGGGCTTCCAGAACCAGCAGCTCGGGCTGGCTTCTGCCGGTGCCTGGGTGCTGTTCGTCATCATCCTCGGGATCACGGCCGTCCAGTTCCTCGGGCAGAAGCGGTGGGTGCACTATGAGTGAGCTGACCAAGCCCCGCACGAGCGGGTTCACGACGTCGAACCGCACGGTCAACCCGCGGTCCGTGCCCCGGACCGCCTCGGCACCCCGGCCCGGACGGCTCCGGCACGCGATCGGCTACGCGCTCCTCTGCCTCGTCGCGCTGCTCTTCGTCTCGCCGCTCATCTACATGGTGGCGACGAGCCTCAAGCCGGCGGACCAGGTGTTCACCACGCCGCCGACGCTCTGGGGACGCTCGCTCGAGTGGGACAACTACGTCCAGGCGTTCACCTACCTGCCGTTCGCCCGATTCATCCTGAACGGGATCTTCGTGGCGGCTGCCGGCACCGTGATCAACGTCGTCGTGGCCGTGCTCTCCGGGTACGCGTTCTCGCGGCTGCGCTGGCGGGGACGGAACACCGTGTTCCTGCTCTTCCTCGTGACGCTGATGATCCCGCAGGACGTCCTCGTCATCCCGATGTACGTGATGATGCAGGGCTTCGGGTGGGTGGACACCTTCCAGGCGCTCATCGTCCCGTGGGCGTTCACGGCGCTCGGCGCGTTCCTCATCCGGCAGTTCTTCCTCACCGTGCCGCAGGAGCTCGACGACGCAGCACGCGTCGACGGCGCCGGCGCCGTCCGGACCTTCGTCTCGGTGATGCTGCCGCTCGCCCGGCCGACGATGGCTGTGCTCGCGGTCTTCTCGTTCATCTCCTACTGGAACTCGTTCCTCTGGCCGCTCGTCGTGGTCAACGACGTCGAGGCCCACGGCACGATCCCGCTCGGCCTGCAGCAGTTCTTCGGGCAGCAGGGGTCCGAGTGGAACCTCGTGATGGCGGCCTCGGTGATCTCGATGCTCCCCACCGTGATCCTCCTCGTCCTGCTGCAGAAGCACCTCGTCAAGGGCATCGTCACCAGCGGCCTCGGCGGCCGGTGACGTGCTGTACTCCTGAAAGGAACACTGGCCACATGACCATCACCGCACCTGCAGAGCCGCAGACCGCGACCGACCCCTCCGGGCTGCCCGCGTGGTTCACCCACGACCGGTTCGGCATGTTCATCCACTGGGGGCTCTACGCCCTGCCGGCACGGCACGAGTGGGTGAAGAACCGCGAGCGGATCACCGACGCCGACTACCAGAAGTACTTCGACCACTTCGACCCGGACCTGTTCGACGCCGCCGACTGGGCGCGACGAGCACGTGAGGCGGGCATGAAGTACGTCGTCCTCACCACGAAGCACCACGAGGGCTTCGCACTCTGGGACAGCGCACTGACCGACTACAAGTCCACGAACACCCCGTTCGGCCGCGACATCGTGCGCGAGTTCGTCGACGCCGTCCGCGCCGAGGGACTGCGGGTCGGGTTCTACCACTCGCTCATCGACTGGCACCACCCGGACTTCACGATCGACGGCGTGCACCCGAGGCGGGACGATGGCGACGAGGCGATCGCCGCGCTGAACGAGGGCCGGGACATGGCGCGCTACCGGGACTACCTGCACGGGCAGGTGACGGAGCTGTTGTCCGACTACGGGCGGATCGACTACCTGTTCTACGACTTCTCGTACCGCGACAACGACCACGAGGACATCTGGGGCGGCAAGGGCCGCGACGACTGGGGGTCCGAGGAGCTGTTGGCGCTGACCAAGCGGCTCCAGCCCGGCATCATCGTCAACGACCGGCTCGACCTGCCCGGGGACATCGTCACGCCGGAGCAGTACCAGCCGGACAAGCCGATGGAGGTCGACGGCGTGCAGGTGCCGTGGGAGGCCTGCCAGACCCTCAACGGCTCGTGGGGGTACGACCGCGACAACCTGAACGTCAAGAGCACCGACCTGCTCGTGCGCATGCTCGTCGACGGGGTCTCGAACAACGGGAACATGCTCCTCAACGTCGGGCCGACCGGTCGTGGCGAGTTCGACAGGGTCGCCCGGACGGCGCTCGCCGGGATCGGTACGTGGATGCACCAGCACGCGCGGTCGGTGTACGGCGCCGGACCGTCGTCGTTCCGGGCGCCGGCGGGCACCGTCTACACGCAGAACGGGAACCGGCTGTACCTGCACCTCTTCACGTGGCCGTTCGAGCACGTGCACCTCGCCGACCTCGCCGGCCGGGTCGAGTACGCCCAGCTCCTGAACGACGCGTCGGAGATCCACTACCGCGAGATCGCGCCCGGCACCCGGGCGCAGAACACCGGGCTCGGCGGGCAGCCCGCGGGGACGCTGACGCTCACCCTGCCGATCGTCCGGCCGGACGTGGCGGTGCCCGTGGTCGAGCTCTTCCTGCGCGACTGATGCAGCGCATCCTGACGAGGACCCGGCTGCGGGCGGGGAGCGAGGCGGCGTACGAACGCGTGCACGCCTCGGTCCCGCCCGCGCTGGCGGCACGGCTCCGCGCGGCCGGCGTGCAGGACTGGACGATCTGGCGGGACGGGCAGGACCTCGTGCACCTCGTCGAGGTCGACGACTACCGGGTGATGCGGAGGGCGCTCGCCGACGACCCCGTGAACGCCGACTGGCAGGCCGTGGTGAACCCGCTGCTCGAGGCGGACGACGACTACTCCGGCGACGACGACGGCATCCCCCGGGTGTGGTCGCTCGCGGACCAGGTGGACGCGTGACGGCCCCGGACCTCGACCGCGGACCGTTCTGGTTCGGTGGTGCGGGGATCGGCAACCTGCTGCGCGAGGTGTCCGACGACGAGGCGCGGGCCACGGTCGACGCCGCGTGGGAGGCCGGGGTCCGTGGCTTCGACACTGCGCCGCACTACGGGCTCGGGCTGTCCGAGCGGCGGCTCGGAGCGGCACTCGCCGAACGGCCGCGGTCCGACTACCTGGTGTCGACGAAGGTCGGACGCCTGCTCGTACCCGGGCGAGGCGACGGGGACGACCTGGACTCCGGCGGGTTCGCGGTGCCGGACGACCTGGTCCGGCAGTGGGACCCCTCGCCGTCGGGCGTGCGGCGGTCCCTCGACGAGTCCCTCGGGCGGCTCGGGCTCGACCACGTGGACATCGCCTACCTGCACGACCCGGACGTGTACTCACTGCGGGACGGGTTGACGCAGGCGCTGCCGACGCTCGTCGAGCTCCGGGACGAGGGGGTCGTCCGAGCGGTGGGCGTCGGGTCGAACTCTGTCGAGGCCCTCGAGGCAGCGGTCTCCACCGGCATGTGCGACGTGGTCATGCTCGCCGGGCGGTACACGCTGCTCGAGCAGCCGGCGGCGTCGCTGGTCGCACGGTGCGAGGACCTCGGGGTCGCCGTGGTCGCGGTCGGCGTCTACAACTCGGGGCTGCTCGGCCGGGACCGGCCGGACGCCTCGGCGACGTACGACTACGCGGTGGCGCCGGCGTCGCTCGTCGAACGGGCGAACGCGATCGCCGACGTGTGCGAGCGGCACGGTGTCACGCTGCCGGAGGCCGCGCTCGCGTTCCCGCGCCGTGCGGCTGCCGTCCGGGCGATCGCCCTCGGTGCGCAGTCGGCGGAGCAGGTGCGCTCGAACGTCGCTCGAGCGGCAGCGAGGGTACCCGAGGCGCTCTGGGACGACCTGCGCGCGGCGGGCCTGCTCGCCGCCTGACGCGGGCGCCCCGCCGCGCGGCGGCCCGCGCCGATCGCCGGCGCCGATCGCGTGCGCACAACGAAAGTCACCCCGAGCCACGCGGATGCGCGGTTCGGGGTGACTTCGGTTGTGCGCCGGGTCGTGCCCGGCCACGTCCGACTAGCGGGTGCGGGCGCTCCGGCCGGCGAACCGCGTGTAGATGAACAGCACGATGACGGCGCCGATGACCGAGCCGATGATGCCGGCGGGCTGGAAGAAGCCGTCCATCGGGTCGTGCTGGAAGATCAGGAACCCGAGGAACCCGCCCACGAACGACCCGATGATGCCGAGCAGGATGGTCATGGGGATCGAGATGTGCTGCTTGCCGGGGACGATGAGCCGCGCGAGGGCGCCGGCGATGAGTCCGATGATGATCAAGCTGATGATGAGACCGATCACGGTTTCCTCCTCGTGGGTGCGGTTGCCGCGGCATGGTTGCCGGAGTCAGGGCCGACAACCGACCCAACTCGCACCTGCCTGGGAGGACTGCCGGGTTCAGTCGAGCGAGCGCCGCAACCAGCGCTCCACACCCTCGACGTGCGCCACGACGAGCGCCTGCACGAGCTGGGGGTCGCGGCGACGGATGGCGTCCACGATCGCCGCGTGCTCGTCGAGCGTGCGCTGCACGGAGCCGTTCTGCGTCAGGCCGCGCCAGACCCGCACCCGGACGGTCTTGCTCGACAGGGCGTCGAGCAGGCCGGACAGGTACTGGTTGCCGCCGATGCCCGCGATCGTCGAGTGGAACTGCAGGTCGTGGGCGACGAGGTCCTCGACGCCGGTGTCCTCGCCGACGGACTGCATGAGCGCGTGCAGGTCGTCGATCTGCTGCTCCGAGGCGCGGGCGGTCGCGAGGACGGCGGACGCGGGCTCGAGGATCCGTCGGACCTCGAGCAGGTCCACGAGCGAGCGGTCGTGGTGCATGTCGACGACGAAGGAGACCGCCTCGAGCAGGACGGTCGGCTCGAGCGACGTCACGTAGGTGCCGTCGCCGCGCCGGACGTCGAGCACGCGGATGAGTTCGAGGGCCTTCACCGCTTCGCGGAGGCTGTTCCGCGACAGCCCGAGGGACTCGCTGAGCTCCTTCTCGGGCGGGAGGCGCTGCCCGGGTTGGAGCTCGCCGCTCACGATCATCTGCTGGATGCGTGCGATCGCATCGTCCGTCAGCGACGCCACGTCACCACCTCCTGCTCGGCCACTCGCCCACGCGAGCCGACAGGACGACGATAGTCGCGCCTCCAGGGCCCATCAGGCGGGTCGGAGCCGGAGCGCCTGCATCCCGCCGTCGACGGCGAGGTCGACGCCGGTCGTCGACCGGGCGAGCGGGCTCGTGAGGTAGGCGACGGCCTCGGCCACCTCCTCGGGGGCGACCAGGCGTCCGTGCGGTTGGCGTGCCTCCAGGGCCGCGCGTTCCGCTGCCGGGTCGTCGGCACGCTCGAGCAGCCGTCCGACCCAAGGGGTGTCCGCGGTGCCGGGGTTGACGGCGTTGACGCGGATGCCCTCCCGGAGGTGGTCGGCCGCCATGGCGCGGGTGAGGGCGGCGATCGCGCCCTTCGTCGCCGAGTACAGCGCGCGCTGGGGCAGCCCCGCGGTGGCGGCGATCGAGCAGGTGTTCACGATGCTCGCGGCGTCGGAGTCGCGGAGGTGCGGCAGGCACGCGCGCGAGAGGCGGACCGCGCCGAGCACGTTCACCTCGTACACGCGGCGCCACTCGTCGTCGGGGTTGTCCTCGACCGTGCCCTGTGCGCCGATGCCGGCGTTGTTGACCAGGACGTCGAGGCCGCCGAGCTGCTCGACGGCGTCGGACACCGCTGCCCGGACGGACGTGTCGTCGCCGACGTCGCAGCGGAACGACAGGGCGTCGTCCGGGGGTTGCAGGTCGAGCACCGCGACGGTCGCACCTCGGTCACGGAGCGCGGCGACGATCGCGGCGCCGATCCCCGAGGCGCCCCCGGTGACGATGGCCCGCAGGCCCTCGTGGGTTCCGGCGGTCATGCTGCGCCGATCGTCTGGCGCTGCGAGCCGAGGCCCTCGGCGGTGAGTTCGACGACGTCGCCGGCCTGCAGGTACGGCGCACCGCTGCCGAGGGCGACCCCCGCGGGTGTGCCGGTGCTGATGACGTCGCCCGGGTAGAGGACCATGAACTGCGACAGGTACCGGACGATCTCGGCCGGCCGGAAGATCATGTCCCGAGTGCTGCCGTCCTGCCGGAGCTCGCCGTTCACCCGGAGCTGCAGCGACAGGGCGTTCGGGTCGAGACCGTCCGCCTCGAGCGCGGACGGCGTGACGAGCCACGGGCCGAGCGGGTTGAACGTCTCGCAGGACTTCCCCTTGTCCCACTGCCCGCCGCGTTCGAGCTGGAACGCGCGCTCCGAGACGTCGTTGGCGATGGCGTAGCCGGCGATGTGCGTCGCGGCCTCGTCCTCGGACGCGCAGTAGCGCGCGGTGGTGCCGATCACGATCGCGAGCTCGATCTCCCAGTCGGTCTTCGTGCTGCCGCGGGGGACGAGGACCTCGTCGTCGGGGCCGATCACCGTCATCGGGTCCTTCATGAACACGATCGGCTCGGTGGGGATGTCGGCGCCGGTCTCGGCGGCGTGGTCGCGGTAGTTCAGGCCGATGCAGACGACCTTGCCGGGGCGGGCGACGGGCGACCCACGCCGGAGTCCGTCCGCCCGGTCGACCACGGGCAGGTCGCCGGCGGCGCGGGCGTGCCGCACGAGGGCGTCGGGGCCGGGGTCGGACGCCAGGAAGCCACCGCTGATGTCACCGGTGAGGCTCCGGAGGTCGAGCACCTCGCCGTCGTCGATCGCGACCGGGATCTCGTCGCCCGCCGGGCCAAGTCGTGCGAACCGCATCGTTCCTCGCTCTCCTGCTGCGCCGGTGCAGCGGAAACATCCTATGTCTGAGTCGAGGCTCCGGCAAGGTAGATCCGCTCGGCCGTCCCGTGGAGGACAGCGTCGCGCTCGGTCGGCGACAGGTCGGCGAGGGCATCGCTCGTCGTGCGCAGCACCTCGGCGTAGTCGGCGGCCAGCGTCGACACCGGCCAATCGGAGCCGAACAGCGAGCGTTCCGGTCCGAAGTGCTCGACGACCGCGCGGGCGTACCGGGCGACGGGCTGCTCCCGCCAGTCGACGCCGGCCTCGGTGAGCAGCCCGGAGACCTTGCACGCCACGTTGGGCCTGACGGCGAAGTCCCGCATCCGGTCCGGCCACGAGGGGTCCCCGGTGTCGATCGACGGCTTGCCGGCGTGGTCGAGGACGAACGACGCCTCGGGCACGGCGTCGACGAGGGCAAGGGCAGCGTCGTGCTCCCGCTCGCGCACGAGCAGGTCGAACACGAGGCCGGCACGCGCGACGACACGGACGCCGCGGACGACCCCCGGCCGGGCGAGCCACCCGGGGTCGGGCTCGTCCTGTGCCTGGTGGCGGATGCCGACGAGCCGCTCGCCGCCCGGACCGGTCGACACCGACGCCACGCGCTCGGCCACGTCGGGCGCGGTCAGGTCCACCCAGCCGACGACGCCCGCGACCGGCGCGGGCTGCGCGAGGAGCCAGGCGGTCTCGCCTGCGTCGTGCACCGCCTGCACCGCGATCGTCTGCGTGACGGGGGTCCCGGTGGTCGCCGCACGCAGGTCGTCCACGTCGAACCGTCGCCGGATCGGGGCGACCGAGTCGTCCATCCAGGGGTAGGGACGGTCTGCCGGATCCCAGAGGTGGTGGTGAGCGTCGATGATCACGCGGCCATCATGCCCGATTCATCCGATGTCCGGGCGGGGGAAACGGCGCGAGCGCGCCCGAGCGCGCCCGGGCGTCAGACGACGCCGGCGGCCTCGAGCTCCGAGCGCAGTTCGGCGTCCGACGGCTCGACGAAGTGCTTCCCGTTCGGCAGCACGACGACGGGGATGTTCTTCCGCCCGCTGATCTCCTCGGCGCGGTCCGCCGCGGTCAGGTCCGCCTCCACGTCGACGTACTCGTAGTCCACTCCGAGGGTGTCGAGCAGCGCCTTGGAACGGCGGCAGTCGCGGCACCAGTCCGCACCGAACATCGTGACCTTGTCGAAGGATGCATCGCTCATGCCCAGAGAGTACGTCCGACGAGCCCCGCGCATTCCCGTGACCCCCGGCGCGGCCGCGGAGCACCATGGCTCCATGAGCCTGTCCACGGACGTCCGCGCCGCTCACCCGCACCACCGTCACGGCTGGTGGTGGAAGACCCTCCTCGTCGGGTTCCTGCTCTGGGTGGTCACGATCGTCGTCACGATCACGACGCTGAACACGAACCTCGTCCCGACGATCATCCTGCTCGGCAGCTTCCTCGTGCCCTTCACGGTGGTGCTGTTCGTCATCGAGCGGGTGACCGGAACGGTGAGCACGATGCAGCTCATCGTCGCGTTCTTCGTCGGCGGGATCCTCGGCGTGCTCGGGGCGTCCCTGCTCGAGGCGAACCTGCAGCAGGACGCACTCGTGTACATCGTCGTCGGGTTCGTCGAGGAGTTCGTCAAGGGCGTCCTGCTGCTGTTCGTCGGGTGGCGGGTGCGCCCGAAGACGGCTCGGCAGGGAGCGCTCCTCGGGGCGACGGTCGGTGCCGGGTTCGCCGCGTTCGAGTCGGCGGGGTACGCGTTCAACGCGGCGATCACCGCGCGGGGCATCGACCTGGTGTCCCTGCTGCAGACCGAGGTCGTCCGTGCGGTGCTGTCCCCGGTCGGGCACGTGCTCTGGACGTCGATCCTCGGAGCCGTCCTGTTCGGCGCCGCCCGTGGTCGCGACCGGTTCCGGTGGTCGTGGGCCCCGATCGTCGCCTACGTGGGGGTTTCCCTGCTGCACGGGCTGTGGGACTCCAACTCGACGATCTCCACCCTGCTGGCGTTCGTCGTGACGGGGACGCCGTTCTCGGCGGCGCGGAACGGGGTCGTCCCGGCGTCGATCGCCGGCGTCGCGACGACCCTGTACGTGATCGGGCTCGCGATCGTGTCGGCCGTGGGGGTCGCGGTCCTGGTCACGGTGCTGCGCCGGCACCGACGGCTCGACCGGAGCGCGAACGCGCTCGCCGGCTGGCCGGCACCCTGGTCGTCGTCGTCGCCGGCCGACGGGGGATGGGACGGCACGCCCCCACCACACGTCCTGCGCTGACGAGGCCCCCGGCCACCCGCCGGACACGGGCGCGCCACCCGCTCGCCCTACGATTGGGGCATGCCGCCAGGAGCCGACCCCGAGACCCGCGCCTGGGCCTCGGCGGCCGTCCGGCGCTTCGCGAGCGCGACGAACCTCCTCGTGGCCGCGCGCCGCTTCCGCATCGTCGGCGGCGACCCCCGTGACACCGCGGCGCTGCGCTCCCTGCTGACGGGGCTCGGCGCCCGCGAGGCGCTGCCCCACGAACCCGTCGACCAGCTCTGGTGCGCTGGTTCGCCGGAGGACTCCACGCCGGCCATCGAGCGCGAAGCCGACCGCCCCCGGGGTGCGACCCTCGTCGTGGTCGACGCCGGACGACACCTCCCCGCCGTCGACGAGGACGCCTTCGGCCCGGTCACGATCGCCCGTCCGGGTGTCCTCGCGGTGCCGATGACCTCGGACGACGTCTTCCTCGTCTCCACCGGCCGCGACCCCGAGGACGACCCTGCCGCCGAGGCCCGCCTGCGCTGGGCCCGCCGGTCGATGCCCGTGTCGCGAGCGGTCGCCGCCGAGCTCCGCGACGGGGAGCTCCTCCGTGGCACCCGGATCGGCGTCGCGATGTTCCTCGAGCCGAAGACCGCCGTGCTGAGCCTGCTCCTCCGCGACGCCGGCGCCGAGGTCGTCGTCTACGCCCACGCCGACGAGACCGACGACGCCGTGGCCGACGCCCTCCGTGCAGCCGGGCTGACCGTGTACGCGAGCAGTGCCGCCTCGCTCCCCGAGCAGCGGGCCCTCGCCCTCGCGATGCTCGACACCCGGCCGCACGTCCTGCTCGACGACGGCTCGCACGTGATCCGTCTCGCGCACCAGGAGCGGCCGGACCTGGTGCCCACGATGCTCGGCGCAGCGGAGGAGACGACGAGCGGCCTCCGCCCGCTCCGCACCATGGCGGCGCGCGGCGAGCTCGGCATCCCCGTGGTCGCGGTGAACGACGCCCGCACCAAGACCTTCTTCGACAACCGGTACGGCACCGGGCAGTCGACGGTGTTCGCGGTGTTCGACCTGCTCGACCGGCTCCCGTCCGGTACGCACCGCGTGGTCCCGGGAGGCGCGGCGGTCGTCGCCGGGTTCGGCCACGTCGGCGAGGGGGTCGCCCTGGTGCTCACGGCACTCGGTCTGCGGGTGACGGTCGCCGAGACGGACCCGGTCCGCGCCCTGCAGGCGCTCTTCGCCGGCTACGCCGTCGCACCCCTCGCCGAGGCGGTGCAGGACGCCGACCTCGTGATGAGCGCCACGGGGGTCGCCGACACGGTCGACCTCCGCGCGTTGCGGTCGTGCGCGGACGGCACGGTCGTCGCGGTCGCGGGCGGCGTCGACCACGAGGTGGCGCTCGACGACGCCCGAGCAGCCGGCGCCGAGCGGGTCCCGGTGGGTCCGAAGGCCGAGCGACTCGTGTTCCCCGGTACGGACGGCGGCCCGATCGTGCTCGACGGCGGCGGCTGCATCAACATCACCGCTGCCGAGGGCAACCCGATCGAGATCATGGACCTGTCCTTCGCCGCACAGCTCGGCGCCGTCCGGATGCTCCTCGAACGGGGTGACGAGCTCGACCGTGCCGTCGTGCCGATCGACCCCGCGGTGGACGAGGCGACCGCCCGCGCGGCGCTCGCCGCCTTCGGAGCGCCAGCCGCGCCTCCTGGACCGCTCGCCGAGCACCCCGCCGACCGTGAGCCCGACGTCCGGACCCGCCGTTTCGGAGACCCGTCGTGACCACCGGGCACCCCGTCACCGTCCACTCGGCGCGCATCGTCGTGCCGATGACCGCGCCGCCCATCGCCGACGGCGCCGTCGCGGTGCAGGACGGCCGCATCCTGCACGTCGGCGACCGGTCGTGGGTCGTCGACCAGCTCGCGGTCTCCGGCGTGCCCTTCACCGAACGGCCGTGGCGAGGTGCCCTCCTCCCCGGTCTCGTGAACGCGCACTCGCACCTGCAGTACACCGGCATGGCCAGTGTCGGGCAGCGGCAGTACAGCGGTTTCGAGGACTGGGCCCGCGCGTTCAACGAGGACTACGCCGAGCCGCACGACTGGCACGCCGAGGCGGCAGCGGGCGCGACGTCGTCGATCCTCGCCGGTGTGACGAGCATCGCCGACGTCGTCACGGACATCGAGGCGTCGACCGTGCTCGCCGAAGCGGGCCTCGGGGGCATCGCCTACTGGGAGGTCATGGACTGGGAGAACGCGGCCTGGCAGTCCCACGGCCGCGACCAGGTCCTCGCCGAACTCGAGCGGATCCCGACGGACCCGGGCGCCGGGCTCTCCCCGCACGCGCCGTACTCGCTCGAGGTCGCCCCGCTGCTCGAACTCCCCGACATCGTGCGCCAGCGCGGCCTCCGGCTGCACCTGCACCTCGGCGAGGCCGCGTTCGAGGGCGAGCGCGTCGCCCTCGGGCCGGTGCCCGGGCTCGAGGGCGTCGACGGCGTCGGCCACGGCAACGACTGGCACCTGGCGAACGTGCCGTCGTTCCGGGCCATGCGCGCGCTCGGCTTCGGTGCGAGCGCGACCGCGTTCGTCGACCGGCTGGGCGTGCTCGGCCCCGACTGTCACATCGCGCACGGTGTGTACATGACCGCCGCCGACCGGGCACTGCTGCGCGCGCGGGGGACCGCCGTCGCGCTCTGCCCGCGCTCGAACGCCGTCATCGGGCTCGATCCGCCACCCGTCGCCGACTACCTGCGCGAGGGCAGCCCGATCGCGATCGGCACGGACTCGCTGTCGTCGTCGCCGTCCCTCGACCTGATGGCCGACGTCACCGCGCTGCACCGGATCGCCCGGTCGCAGGGCTACGGGCACCGCGACCTGCACGAACGACTGCTCGCCGCGGCGACCCTCGGCGGCGCGCACGCCATGGGGCTCGCCGTCGGGCCAGACCGGATCGGGCACCTCGCCGTCGGGGCACGCGCCGACCTGGCCGTCTTCGACGTCGACGCCCGGACCGTGCCGGACGCCCTCGCCGAACTCGTCGAGGACGGTGCCGGCCGTGCCGTCGCGACCGTGGTCCGCGGTGTCGTCCGGGCCGTCGACGGTGCGCTGACCGGCCCGCCCGCCCCATCTGATCGTTCCTTGGAGGAATCATGACCGAGACCGCACCCCGCCCGGGCATGGCCGCCCGTCGCACCGTCGACGGAACCCTGATCGAGTGGCTCGACGTGCCGAAGCGCGCCGTCGCCTTGGGTATGGAGCCGCACCCGGAGGGCGGCTGGTACGTCCGCACCTGGACCTCGCCCGCGACCGTGTCGACGCCGGCGGGCGACCGGCCCGCCGCGACCCTGATCCACTTCCTGCTGCCCCCGGGTGAGGCCTCGGCCTGGCACCGGGTCACGAGCGACGAGATCTGGATGTGGCACGGGCCGGACAGCGTCGACCTGCAGCTCGGCGGCGACGGCGAGCAGCCCGAGCCCGGTGCGACGATCACGCTCGGCCCGGATGCCGGGCGCGACCGGGTGAACGACGCGCAGGCGTTCGTGCGCGGCGGCGTGTGGCAGCGGACCCTGCCGGGCGACGGCGAGGTGCTGCTGAGCTGCCTGGTGTCGCCCGGGTTCTCGTTCGACGACTTCACGCTCGCCGAGTAGTCGCGAGACATCCGTTTCGCGTTGGTATCCCAGCGCGAAGTACACTTCGTCCTGCCCCCACCCCCTCGCACGAAGGCCCGACCGTGACCCGATCCCTCCGTCTCACCATCGCCGTCGCGACCGCTGCGGTCGCCGCACTCGCGCTCTCGTCCTGCTCGGCGGGCGGCAGCGGCAACGCCGACGGCACCGTCACCGACGGCAAGCTCACCATCGCGACCGGGCAGCCCGCGTACTCGCCCTGGGTCGAGGACAACAAGCCGCAGTCCGGCAAGGGCTTCGAGGCCGCCGTGGCCTACGCCGTCGCGAAGGAGATGGGCTACGACAAGTCGGACGTCGTGTGGAAGCGGAGCACCTTCGACAGTGCCATCGCACCCGGCCCGAAGGACTGGGACATGAACGTCCAGCAGTTCTCGATCGACGCCAAGCGCAAGAAGGCCGTCGACATGTCGAGCGCGTACTACACGACGACCCAGGCGGTCGTGACGACGCAGTCCTCGAAGGCCGCCGACGACACCACCATCGCGGCGCTGAAGCAGGACGCGATCGGTGTCGCGACCGGGTCGACGAGCATCCAGAGCGTGAAGGACGTCCTCGGGGTCACCCCGCAGGTCTTCAACTCGAACGACGACGCCGTCCTCGCGCTCAAGTCGGGCCAGATCGACGCGATCGTGACCGACCTGCCGACCGCCTTCTACATGTCCGGCGCGCAGCTCGACGGCAAGGGCACGGTCTCGGCGCAGTTCCCGTCCGACGGCACGGGCGACCAGTTCGGCTTCGTGCTGCCGAAGGACTCCGAACTGACGAGCAAGGTCGACAAGGCGATCAAGTCGCTCAAGGCGGACGGCACGCTCCAGGACCTGCAGACCAAGTGGCTCTCCTCGGAGACCGACACCCCCGTCCTGAAGTAGCCGCATGACCGCTCCAGCAGGTGCCGGCACCCCGGTGGCCGCAGCCGCGCCGAGCCAGGTCGAGCTGGAGCGTCGGCTCTACCGTCGGCAGCGCGGACGCCGGTCGATCGTGGTGTCCGTCGCGTCGACGCTCGTCGTGATCGCCGTCGTCTACTTCGGCGTCGTGAACACCCCCGGCTGGGCCGCCGTCCAGCAGTCGTTCTTCGACCCGCAGACCGCGATCGACTCGTTCCCGTCGATCCTCGAGGGCCTCTGGCTGAACATCCGGATCCTGTTCTTCAGCGCCATCGGCGTCGCGGTGTTCGGCACCCTGCTGGCGGTCGTCCGGGGCCTGCGGAGCCCGGTGTTCTTCCCCCTGCGGCTGCTCGCCACCGGCTACACCGACCTGTTCCGCGGCCTGCCGCTCATCATCGTGCTGTACCTGGTGGGCTACGGGATCCCCGGGCTCGGGGTCTTCCCGCGCCTCCCCGCCGAGGTCTGGGGCACCATCGCGATCGTGCTCACGTACTCGTCGTACATCGCCGAGGTGCTCCGCGCCGGCATGGAGGCCGTGCACCCCTCGCAGCGCCTCGCCGCTCGGTCGCTCGGACTGTCGCACGCGAAGACCCTGCGCCTCGTCGTGCTGCCGCAGGCGATCCGCAAGGTCACGCCCGCGCTCATGAACGACTTCGTGTCGATGCAGAAGGACGTCGGTCTCGTGTCGATCCTCGGCGCGGTGGACGCGGTCCGCTCCGCGCAGATCGCCCAGGCCGAGACCTACAACTTCACGCCCTACTTCGTCGCCGGACTGCTCTTCGTCGTGATCAGCCTGCCGCTGATCCGCGTCACGGACGCGATCGCGCGTCGCCAGCAGCGGCGCGAGCAGATCGGAGGGACCGTATGACGGGCCAGGAGGCGCGGATCACCCCCGAGACGTCGGCCGCGGTCCTCGAGCTGCGCGGGTTGCGCAAGGCGTTCGGCGAGCACGAGGTCCTGCGTGGGATCGACCTGACGGTGCACCGCCACGAGGTCATCTGCGTCATCGGGGCCTCGGGCTCCGGCAAGTCGACGCTCCTCAAGACGGTGAACCTGCTCGAGGGCATCGACGACGGCGAGATCCTGCTGCAGGGCACGGACATCGCCGATCCCCGCATCGACGTCGACGCCACCCGGGCCCGGATCGGTGTCGTGTTCCAGCAGTTCAACCTGTTCCCGCACATGAGCGTGCTCGACAACGTGACGCTCGCCTCCCGGCAGGTGCACGGCGTCGGCAGGGCGCAGGCGGAGGAGACCGCGCGGCGGCTCCTCGGGCGGATCGGCCTCGCGGACTTCGCCGGGGCCTACCCGGACCGGCTCTCCGGCGGGCAGCAGCAGCGCGTGGCGATCGTGCGCGCGATCGCGTCCGACCCCGAGCTCCTGCTGCTCGACGAGGTCACGAGTGCGCTCGACCCGCAGCTCGTCGGCGAGGTGCTCGACCTGGTGACCGAGCTGAAGCGGCAGGGCTCGACGATCCTGATGACCACCCACGAGATGCACTTCGCGCGGAACGTGGCCGACCGGATCGTGTTCCTGCACCAGGGCGAGGTCGTCGAGCAGGGTGCCCCGGCCGAGGTCCTCGACGCCCCGCAGCACCCCGCGCTCGTCGAGTTCCTCGCCCGCGTCCACGCCTGACGCGCCCGCCCGGGTGCTGCGCGCCTAGGGCGTCAGCAGCACCTTCCCGACGACCTCGCCGTCCCGGACCCGCCGGTGCGCCTCTGCGGCCTCGGCGAGCGGCAGGACCGAGTCGATCACCGGGCGCACCCGACCGTCCGCCACGAACGGCCAGACGTTGTACCGGACGGCTTCGACGATCGCGGCCTTCTCGTCGAGCGGCCGGGCACGCAGGGTCGTCGCACTGATCGTCGCCCGCTTCCGCATCATCGCGCCGAGGTCGAGCTCGCCGGTGCGGCCGCTGCCCGAGGCGATCACGGCGACGTGCCCGTTCGGCGCGAGCACCTCGATGTTCCGCGCCAGGTAGTCCGGCCCGACGACGTCGAGCACCACGTCCACGCCACGGCCCCCGGTGAACTCGAGCGCCCGTGCGACGAAGTCCTCCGAGCGGTGGTCGACCACGAGGTCCGCGCCGAGCTCCCGGGAGGCCTGCACCTTCCGCTCGCCCCCGGACGTCGCGATCACCGTCGCTCCGAGCGCCTTCGCCCAGAGCACCGCGTGCGACCCCATGCCGCCGGTGCCGCCGTGCACGAGCAGGGTCTGTCCGGGTCGGAGCCCGGCGAGCATGCCGACGTTCGAGTACACCGTGCACGCGGCTTCCGGCAGCCCCGCGGCTTCGACGAGGTCGATCCCCTCCGGCACCGGCAGCACCTGGGTCTCCGGGGCGACGACGAGTGCCGCGTAGCCGCCGCCGGACAGCAGCGCGCAGACCCGGTCTCCGACGGCGAACCCCTCGACGCCGTCGCCGAGTGCGCGGACGGTGCCGGAGACCTCGAGGCCGAGGACGTCCGACGCCCCGGGAGGCGGCGGGTAGTTGCCGGCCGCCTGCTGCAGGTCGGCGTTGTTCACCCCGGCGGCCGCGACCTCGATGAGGACCTCGCCGGCTCCGGGGACCGGGTAGGGGAGGTCGTGCAGGTCGAGGGTGCCGTTCTCGGAGGTGATCGCTCGCATGCCCCCGACGCTACGCGTCGCGAACACGGCGAGGAATCTCTCGCATGTGATATTCTTATTTCACCTCGGGTGGAAGAGAGAGCACATGACGACACCGATCAACGCCTTCTGGTGGTCTCCCCGTCGGGATCTCCGCGCACTGGCGCACGAACTCCGTGACCACGCCCCCGCGTGGTCCAGGCTCGCACTCGGGCGTGGACGAGCGTTCACGAACCACGGGGACGAGCTCTCGGAGCTCGTTCTCACGGAGGCCCTCGGACGGCGCGTCCGGTGGGCGCCCCTCGGCCGTGAAGACGTCGTCGCCATCGGCAGCGCGATCGTGCCGTACCTCACGCGCGGTGGCGTCGGCCAGATCTGGGGGACCGGCCTGCACACGCCGGACGTCCCTGCGGACCGTGCGGCTGCCGTCCGCGACCGCGTCCTCGCGATCCGTGGACCGCTCGCGCGGGCGGCGCTGGGCCTGCCGGAGTCCACCCAGATCGGCGACCCGGGACTCCTCGTCCGGTCGCTCCGTCCGGGCCTGCCCAGGGAACGCCGTCGCGGCACAGTGCTCGTCTCGCACTTCACGTCCCACATGACCGCGGTCGAGCGGCGGACGATCTCCGCGATCTGCTCGACCGGGGTGCGCCTCCTCCCGCCGACCCTGACGCCCGCCGACATGCTGGCCGAGCTCGGTGCGGCGGAGCACGTGATGAGCGCTGGCATGCACGGCGTGATCCTCGCGCACTCGCTGCGGACGCCCGCGACCCTCGTCTCGCTGAAGTCTCCCGCCGCCACCGAAGCGGCCTTCAAGTACCACGACTACCACCAGTCCGTCGGCCTCGACGTCCACCCGACCCCGTGGACGAGCGTCCTGGACGCCGACGGGCGTCACGCTGCGAGGGAACGTGGCGAACGAGACCTCGCGATCGCCGACGCCCGGATCGACGAACTCGTCGAGGGGCTCTTCCGTTCGGCCGCGCCGCTCCGCAGCGGGCGCTGAGCGACTGCGACGGCAACGCGGTCCACCTGTGGATCTCCCATGTAGCCTCGACGCGGATCCGCACCCCGTCCCGGGGTCGCGGGCACGACTCCGGGGGGACCCACCACCATGCGCACCAAGCTCGTCTCGCTCACCACGGCCGCCATCGCCGTCGCACTCCTCGCCGGCTGCTCCGCCGGCGGCTCCGGCTCGGACGCCACGACGGCCGCCAAGTCGACGCCGACCCCGACACAGACCAAGGCCGAGGCCTGCAAGCTCTTCACGAACGAGGTCACCGACGCCACGAAGGGCATGCAGTCGCAGCTCACCGAGCTGCAGAGCGACCCGCAGGCCGCGATGGCGAAGCTCGACGAGTTCGACGCCACGCTCAAGGACAGCGCCGACAAGGTGACCAACACCGAGGTGAAGCCGAAGACCGATGCGTTCGCGGGCGCCTTCTCCGACTTCGTGGGCATGACGAAGGACCTCGCGGCGTCGAAGGACCCGTCCGCGCTGTCCAGCTCCGGCTTCACCGAGGGACTGCAGAAGCTGGAGACGACGGGCAAGGACTTCCAGGAGGTCTGCCAGTCCTGACGCGCGCCGACGCGTGATCGCGACCCGCGCCTCCAGGGCAGTCCAGGAGGCGCGGGTCGCGTCGTCTACGCCGCCGCCGGCTGCGAGGCGTCCAGTCGGGCCACGTCCTCGGGACGGAGCTTGACGGTCGCGGCCGTCACCGAGTCGAGGATCGACTGCGGGCGCGATGCCCCGGGGATGGGGACGACGACGTCGCTCTTCTGCAGCTCCCACGCCAGCGCGACGACCTGCGGGCTGACGCCGCGGTCGCGGGCGATGTACGCGAAGTCCTCGTACGCGGTGCCGAGCTCCGCGGCGTTCGCGATGCCGCCGAGGGGGCTCCACGGCAGGAACGCGATCCCGAGCTCGTCGCACAGTGCGAGTTCCGGTTCGCTCGAGCGGAACTTCGGCGAGAACTGGTTCTGCACCGAGGCCAGTCGGCCGTCGAGGACCTCGTTCGCCGTCCGGATCTGGTCGGGGTCGGCGTTCGAGATGCCGGCCATCCGGATGACGCCCTCGTCGAGGAGCTCGGCGAGCGCACCGATCGAGTCCGCGTAGGGCACGGCCGGGTCCGGACGGTGGAACTGGTAGAGCCCGACGGCGTCCACGCCGAGGCGCTTCGCGGACGCCTTCGCCGCTTCCTTGAGGTACTCCGGACGGCCGTTCTGCGCCCACGCGCCGGGCTCCGGCCGGAGGTGCCCGCCCTTCGTGGCGATCAGGACGTCCGAGGTGTCGCCGTGGAACTCCCGCACGGCCTTCGCGATGAGCGACTCGTTGTGCCCCAACTCGTCGTGGGCGGCCAGGTGGTACGCGTCGGCGGTGTCGATGAGCGTGACGCCGGCCTCGAGCGCGGCGTGGATCGTCGCGATGGACTGCCGCTCGTCCGGACGCCCCTCGATGGACATGGGCATCCCGCCGAGTCCGATGGCACTGACCGACACGTCTCCGATGACTCGTTGCTTCATGCCCCCAGCATGCGCCGGGAGGGACGGGTCGTGTCCAGGGTCAGCGCCGTGCCCAGGCGGGGGCGTGCTCAGGGAGCGGTCCGAAGGCGATCCCGCGCGCGTAGAGGCCGCGGACGGGCGGCACGTACCGGGCGAGCAGGACGGGGAGCCGCGGCGGGCCGGCCTGCAGGGCCCCGGCGAAGGCCCGCTCGAACACCACGCGGTGCAGGAACGCCTGGGCGGTCTGGACGACCACGGCCGGCGGGGTGCGCCGGCGCTGCACCGCGGCGAGGGCACGGTCGAGGTCCGCGCCGCGGAGCCCCCGTCCGAGCGCCGGCGCCAGGATCGCAGCCGTCGCGACCGCGTCCTGCACCGCCAGGTTGATGCCGACGCCGCCCGCCGGGGACATGGCGTGCGCCGCGTCGCCGATGCAGAGCAGTCCCGGGCGCCACCACCCGGTGAGCCGGTCCATCCGGACGTCGAGCACGTGCACGTCGTCCATCGACGCGATCGTGTCCACGCGGCCCGCGAAGTCCGGTCGGAGCCGCGCGACCCGGGCCCGGAAGGACTCGACCCCGGCGGCGCGGAGGGCCGCGTCCGACCCCTTCGGCGCGAAGTACGCGACCTGGTGGTAATCGGGCCGCGGGAAGCTGAGCAGGACGTCGGTGCCGGAGAACGCCGGGACGAGCGCGGTCGTCGCGTCGCCGGGCTCGCGGGGGAGCCGGAACCACCACGTGTCGAACGGCACCGGGAACGACCGCGGGTGGAGGCCGGCGGCGCTGCGCAGCACCGAGTCGCGGCCGTCGCAGGCGATGACGACGTCGGCGCGGAGTTCCTCGGTCACGCCGTCCGGATCGCGGTACGGCGCCAGGTGCACGCCCGTCACGACGCCGTTCTCCTCGATCGTGTCGGTGGCCGCGAGACCCATCGTGATCTCGAACGAGGGCTCCTCGCGGGCGGCGGTGACGAGCAGGTCGAGCAGGTCCCACTGCGGCACCATCGCCACGTGGTCGTACGGCGGGCGCAGGCGCGAGAAGTCGCCGAGGAGCGCGCGCGAACCGTCCGGCATCGGCAGGGAGAAGTCGTCGAGGCGTGACTGCGGCAGGGCGGCGAACCGCTCCCCGAGCCCGAGCTCGTCGAGCAGCCGGATCGTCGAGGCGTGCACGGTGTCACCGCGGAAGTCCCGGTTGAAGTCGTCGTGCTTCTCGACGAGCCGGACCGCGATGCCGGCACGGGCGAGGAGCAGGCCGAGGACGACCCCGGCGGGGCCGCCACCGACCACCGCGACCGTCGTCCGCGAGACCGTCACCATGCCCCGGACGCTACCCCGGTCCGGGCCGGACCGCAGGCGTCAGGCTGTGGGGGAGACCGAGGAGGACGCCGAGCCGCCGTCCGCCGCCCCCGCGAAGACGACGCCGCCCCACGTGATGACCACGATCGCGAGCACGAAGCCGATCGCGGCGATCCACCACGACGACCGGCGGCGGATCCACGCGCCGATCGACAGGACGATCGTGGCGACGCCGATCACGAAGGCACCGCCGACCGCGATCGCGGTCCCACCGATGTAGCCACCCGGGGTGCAGCCGGTGGCGGCGTCGCACGTGGCGGTCGCCGAGATGACGGCGATGATCCCGACGACCGCGGTGACGACCGTCATGACGGCGCCGAACGCCAGGAGCAGCACGGTCGAGATCCGGTCGGCGAGCTTCCCCGGCGGGAACAGCGTCGAGCCGCCCTGCTCCCACGTGGCCCGCTGGGCGCCGGTGGGGTCGGAGGGTGAGGACTGCGGCGGACCGCCGGGCACGTTGGACCAGGTCATGGGTGCAGTCCTACCGCGCCTCGACGCCGAACGCCTGTGCGAGGCGCTGGATCTTCTGCGCGCGACCGAGTCTGGGCAGGTCGGAGCCGTCGCGGATGACCCGGCCGCGGGCCTCGAAGTCGTCGAGGAAGTCCTGCGCCCAGGCGACGTCGGTCGGCGTGGGGGAGATGACCTCGTTGATGACGGGCAGTTGCTCGGTGTCGAGGCACAGCTTGCCGGTGAGCCCGAGCGAGACCGCGACCTGCGACTGCTCGCGGAGGATCGGGTGCGAGGACCCCACCGTCGGGCCGTCGATCGGGCCGGGCAGGTCGCCCACGCGGGAGGCCACGACGAGCTTCGACCGCGGGTACGCCATCGCGAGCGTGTCCGCGCTCGTCCCGGTGTCCCGCCGGTAGTCGCCCGAGCCGAACGCCAGCCGGAACGCCCCCTGCGCCTTCGCGATGGACACCGACTCCTCGATGCCCAGGGCCGACTCGACCAGGGCGATCACCGGGGTGTGGCCGCCGAGTCGGTGCCACGTGTCGGTGACCTGCGCCGGGGACTCGGTCTTCGCGAGCATGACGCCCTGCAGCCCGGGCAGCCCGCGGAGCTCCTCGACGTCGTCCGCCCAGAAGTCCGTCGTCACGTCGTTGATCCGCACCCAGGCCTCGCCGCCGCCGGCCAGCCACGCGGCGACGCCCTGGCGGGCCGACGGCTTGGCGGCGGGGTCCACCGCGTCCTCGATGTCCAGGATGATCTGGTCGGCACGGGACCGCTGCGACTTCTCGAACCGATCGGTCGCGGTGCCGGAGACGAGGAGCCACGAACGGGAGATCTCGGCGGGGACCGATCGACGCCGGTTCGGTGCGGGAGCGGACTCCGGCGCGGGGGTGGAGGGAGCGGTGCGGTCGTCGATGGCCATGCCCCGTTGGTACCACACCGGCGCGCCCGGTCGCGCATCGGCGGGGGCCGGAAAGTCCGAAACCTCGGTTCATTGCCAGAGTGCCAGCCCGCTTCCGCCTACAGTGTCGGATGTGTGGCGAGCGGACAGGGTGACCGACGGCGAGGACGACGTGAACGACGACGTCCCCGTCGAGGGCGCCGACGCGCCCGCGGACGGGCGTGACGGACAGCAGGACGGGCGCGACGGACAGCAGGGGGAGCAGGACCGACGGGGGCAGCAGGAAGAGACCGCCGTGACGGACGAACCCGACCGCACCCTGCGCCCGGAACTGCAGCTCACGAGTCCGCAGGCGATCAGCCTGGGTGATCCGCGCCTCCAGGCCGGCAACGCCGCCGAACCCGTCTGGGACGTCTGGCGCGGGCAGCTGACCGGCGTCGGCGGCACCAGCCCCCTCACGCACTTCGCCGACCACCCCCGGGCCCGCATCGAGCTCTCGACGACGCACCCGGGTGGCCTCGCGCAGTTCATCACCGGCAAGACGACGCTGCTGTCGAGCCTGATCCGTGACGAGGTGGCACTCCGGGCCGCCCGCATCGCCGCCGGTCACGTCGAGGCCAAGGGCACCGAGCTGTCCACCGTGCGCGGCATCGACGCCGTGAAGCTCGGCATCGGCATGGCCGACTGGCAGCACGGCGACGAGCAGTTCCGCGGCCCGGTGCTGCTGCGCCCGCTCGCGATCCGTCGGCACGGCCGCGACTTCGAGGTCCGCCTGCTCGGCGAGCCCGTCCTCAACCCCGGCCTCGCCGACGCGCTGCACGAGCAGTTCGGCGTCATCCTCGACGCCCAGTCCTTCGTGGCGCTCGCGCAGCAGGACGGCTCCTTCACGCCGAACCCGGTGATCGACCGGCTCCGCGGGCTCACCGCGCACATCCCGGGCTTCTCGGTGCACGCACGCCTGGTCGTGTCCACGTTCGCCGAGGTCGCGACCGGGATGGTCGAGGACACCGAGGACCTGTCCCACCCCGTACTCGACGCCCTCGCCGGCAACCCGAGCGCCAAGTGGCAGGTCGAGCAGTCGTACCACCCGGTCGAGCAGACCCCGTCGGACGAGCGGAGCCCGGAGACCGACACGCTCCTCCTCGACGCCGACGACGAGCAGGAGAACGTGATCGCGCAGATCACGGCCGGCAACTCGATCGTGGTGAAGACCCTCCCGGGCACGGGTGGCACGCAGACGATCGTGAACGCGCTCGGCGGCCTCGTCGCGGCGAACAAGCGCGTCCTCGTGGTGAGCCCGCGCCGTGCGACCCTGCGCGGCATCGCGGCGCGGTTCTCCGAGGTGCAGCTCCCCGGCGTCGCCGTGACCCCGGGCACCCTCCGTCGTGACGTCGTCCGTGCGATCGCCCGCAACGAGAAGGCCTCGCGTCCGAACCTGCGCGAGGTCGACGACGCCCTGGTCCGGCTCCGCAAGGTCCTCAAGGACTACCGCGGCTCGCTGACGCGCGTCGACCCCGACTTCCGCGTCTCGGTGCTCGACTGCCTGGTCGAGCTGTCGCGCCTGTCGCTGCTGCCCGTCCCGCCGTCGACGACCGCACGCCTGTCGAAGACCTCGGTGACGAGCATGGTCGAGGGGCGCTCGCGCGTCGCCGAGACCATGGTCAGCGCCGCGAACCTCGGCGAGTTCCGCTACGGCCCGGACGACTCGCCCTGGTACGGCGCGAAGTTCTCCTCGAGCGACGGGGCCCAGCGCGCCCACCGGATCGCGAAGGACCTCGACGCCGACGGCCTGCCGACCCTGCTCCGCCGTGCCCACGACCTCGTCGCCACGACGCACATGCGGCAGTTCACGACGATCAACGAGCTCGGCATCTACCTGCGCCTGCTCACCGAGATCCGTGACACCCTCGACCGCTTCCTGCCCGTCGTCTTCGATCGCTCGGTGTCCGAGCTCGTGGCCGCCACCGCCCCGCGCGGCGAGGGTGCGCCGATGTCGAGCACGAACCGGCGCCGGCTGAAGAAGCTCGCCCGCGAGTACGTCCGCCCCGGTGTGCACGTGTCCGACCTGCACGAGGCGCTGACCCGCGTCCAGCAGCAGCGCGTCCTCTGGCAGCGCTACGTCGCCGCCGGCGTGAACCCCGAGGTGCCCACCGGCATCGCGGACGTCCAAGTGCTGTTCTCGAACGTCGTCGAGGACCTCGCGCGCCTCGACGAGCCGCTGGGTCGCACCGCCCGCGAGACCCAGCTGGCGAACGTCCCGATCGACGAGCTCGTCCCGACGATCGCCCGCCTCGCCGAGGAGTCCGACGTCCTGCACAACCTGCAGGAGCGGACCGAGCTCATGCAGACCCTGCGCGACCTGCAGCTCGAACCGCTCATCACGGACCTGGCGAACCGGCACGTGCCGGACACCCACGTCCCCGCCGAGCTCGAGCTCGCGTGGTGGCAGTCCGCCCTCGAGACGATGCTCGAGTCCGACCGGGCCCTGCTCGGCGCGAACACCGACATGCTCGACCGGGTCGAGGCCGACTTCCGGCTCGTCGACGACGCGCACGCGGCCGGGGTCTCCCAGGGCCTGGCGTGGCAGCTGGCCGAGAACTGGAAGGTCGGACTCGTCGACTGGCCGGACGAGGCCACCGCGCTGAAGACCCAGCTGCGGGACGGCGCGATCACCTCGCGTCTGCTGCAGGACTCCGCGCCGCACCTGTCCCGGTCGATCGCGCCGGTGTGGCTCGCGTCGCCGTACGAGGTGTCGCAGATCGCCGACACGATGCCCTTCGACACCGTGATCCTCGTCGACGCGGGCGCCGTCACCATCGCCGAGACCGTCGGGGCCGTCCGCCGTGCCCGTCAGACCGTCGTGTTCGGCGACCCGGTCACGCAGACCCCGTCGCCGTTCCGGATCGCGGTCGACCCGGCGCACCGCGCGCTGCAGGTCGACGAGGGCACGCTCGACGCCTTCCACGCCGACTCCGCGCTCGCGAAGCTCTCCACGCTGCTGCCGACCCTGTCGCTCACCCGCTCGTACCGCGCCGGCGGCGAGGACCTCGCCGAGCTCGTCAACCGTCGCTTCTACGGCGGACGCATCGAGTCGCTGCCCTGGGCCGGTTCGTTCCTCGGGCACGGCTCGATCGCGCTCGACTACGTCAGCGACGGCAAGGCCGTGCCGGACCCCGAGTCGGGGGCGGTCGAGAGCGTCGACGCCGAGGTGGACCGCGTCGTCCGGCTCGTCATGGACCACGCCCGCACCCGTCCGACCGAGTCGCTCATGGTCATCACCGCCTCGGCGAAGCACGCCGTCCGCGTCGAGCAGGCCGTGCTCACCGCGGCGCAGGGGCACAAGGACCTCACCGAGTTCGTCATCGGCGACCGGGCCGAGCCGTTCATCGTCGCGACGCTCGAGCAGTCCGTCGCCCAGAGCCGCGACCGCGTCGTGTTCTCGATCGGCTACGGTCGCACCCCGCACGGCCGTGTCCTGCGCGACTTCGGTCCGCTCGGCAAGCCCGGTGGGGAGCGCCTGCTCGCCGTCGCGATGACAAGGGCACGTCGCTCGATGGTCATCGTCACCTGCTTCCAGCCGTCCGACATCGAGGCCGAGCGGATGGGCCACGGCACCGTCGCCCTCGCCGAGATCCTCGCCGAGGTCCGTGCGCGCACCACGGCCGAGTACGTCCCGGACGACTCGGATCCGCTGCTCGTCGACCTCGCCCGCCGGCTCGAGATGCGGGGCATCCCCGTCGCGCTCGGCCACCGCGGCAAGCTCGGCCTGGTCGCCGCGCACGGTGGGGTGTGCGTCACGATCGAGACCGACGCGACGCTCGTGAAGGGGTCGCTCCGCGAGTCGCTCCGGCTCCGACCCGAGGTGCTCCGCCGACTCGGTTGGCACTACGTGCGCGTGCACGCGTTCCAGCTCTTCTCGGACCCGGACCGCGTCGCGAACACCGTCGCCGCCGTGCTCGGGGTCGACCGCGGTGCCACGCAGGAGATCTCGATCCCGCCGATCCCCGCACGCCGGTGACTCCTCGGCCGAGCCGGCGGGCCTCCCGGCCGGCCGGTCCGGTGACGCCCGAGACGGACCAGCTGGTGGGCACGTGGACGCGGGCCGACGACCCGTCGTCGGCCGCGCCTCCCGTCCCAGGAGCAGCGCAGGACCGTGAGCCGGACGACCGCCCAGGAGGCGCGGCTCGCCCCCGCAGACGCGTCACCACCCAGCCGGTGCCGGGCTACGACCCGGTGGCGCAGCCGGAACCGGCCCGCCACCGCGACGGGGAGAACGACGACCAGCTCCGGCGCGACGTCCCGCCGCACTGGTGAGCAGGTAGCCTGTCCTGCGATGACTGACACCGTGCGGGAGCGCCCCGACTGGCAGACCTGGCCGAACCTGATCTCGCTGTTCCGGCTGCTGCTGATCCCGGTGTTCGTGTGGCTCGTCGTCGCTGGACACCCCGGCTGGGCACTCGTCGCGCTCGTCGTCATCGGGGTGAGCGACTGGGCGGACGGCTTCATCGCTCGCAAGTTCGACCAGGGCTCGAAGCTCGGCAAGGCGATCGACCCCGTCGCCGACCGACTGGCGATCATCGCGATCGTGCTGTCGCTCGTGCTGACCGGCTTGCTGCCGTGGTGGGTCGTCGCCGTCGTGGTGCTCGTCGACCTGGTGCTCGTCGTGCTCTCGAGCGTGCTGTTCCACGGCAACCCGGACCTCGACGTCACGTGGACCGGCAAGATCCGGTCGGCGCTGCTCTTCGTCGGGCTGCCGGTGCTGCTGTTCTCCGCGGTGCACACCGTCGACGAGAACGCGCCGTGGGTCCGCGTCGTCGCCCTCGTGTTCGTCTACCTCGGGACCGCCGGGCACGTGCTGGCGGGCGTCCAGTACGCGATCGCGATGTTCGCGAAGCGGCGCGAGGTGTCGGCCGCGCGCTGACGCCGGCCGCGCGCTGCGCCGGCCGCGCGCTGCGCCGGCCGCGCGCTGGCGCCGGGTGCGCGCTGGCGCCGGGCGCGCGCACAAGCAAAACCCGCCCGAACCACGTGATCGCGTGGTTCGGGCGGGTTTCGGTTGTGCGGGAGCAGCTAGAGCTTCGTCGTGCCGCCGATACCGGGACCCTCGGGAGCGGTGGACGGCGCCACGTGCGCACCGCCGCCGGTGTTCGCGGGCACGCCGTTCTGCGAGCGGAGCAGGTCGCGGATCTCGAGCAGCACCTCGACGTCGGTCGGCGGGACGTCCTGCGGCGTCTGCTCCTCGTCGTTCTTGACCCGCTCAAACGCGACCTTCTTGAGGTGGTTCACGGGGAGCACGAGGGCGAAGTACACGACGGCCGCGACGATGACGAAGTTGATCACCGCGCCGATCACCGAGCCGAACATCAGCGTCGCCGGCTTGCCGCCCGCCACGGTCGGGATGTCGACCTTGAGCGCGTCGTCGAGGCTCGACGCGTTGAACACCGCGCCGATCGCCGGGTTGATGATCGCGTTCACGATGACGGTCACGATGGCGGTGAACGCTGCACCGATGACGACTGCGACGGCCAGGTCGATGACGTTGCCGCGGAGCAGGAACTCCTTGAAGCCCTTCACGGGACTCCTTCCGGGTCGAGGACGGCCGCCGGACGGCGACCCCATCAACCTACCGAGGAGTCCGGACCCCGGTCAGGACCCGGCGGGCTTCGGCGTGGTCGAGGCAGCGGGCTTCGCGGCTGCGGGCTTCGACTCGGTCTTCGCCGGCGCCGAGGACGAGGACGACGAGGACGACGACTCGGACGAGCCCGACGACTCCGACGAGCCCTTCGGCGCCGCCCGGGAATCGGTCCGGTAGAAGCCGCCCCCGTTGAACGTCACCCCGACCGGCGAGAAGACCTTGCGCAGCACGCCGCCGCACGCCGGGCACTCGGTGAGCGTGGCGTCGGAGAACGACTGCTTGATGTCGAAGGCGTTGCCGCACTCCGTGCAGCGGTACGAGTAGGTGGGCACCCTAGCTCCGGAAGGTGATGATGCGCGACGGCGTGATGATGCCGTCGACGGGTTCGTCGTGGGTCTCGCGCGGGACCTCGTCGAGGTACTCCGCGTCGAAGATCACAGCATAGACGGGCGGGCGGTTCGCCATCGACCCGAGCGTCTTGTCGTAGTAGCCGCGTCCCCAGCCCATCCGGACGCCGTCGTGTCCCACCGCGGCGGCGGGGGCGAGGATCGCGTCGACGTCGTTGATCGCGAGGGGGGAGAGCACCTCGCCGACGACCTCGGGCACGCCGGCCAGTCCCTCGGCCTCGGAGGCGCCGTCGCCGACCGCCCAGTCGAGCAGGCCGTCCTCGCGGGTGATCGGCAGGAGCACCCGGATGCCGCGCTCGAACGCCCAGTTCAGGAACGGGCGGACGTCGGGTTCCTCGGGTGCGGAGAGGTACAGCGCGATCGACTCGACCTGGCGCTCCTCGGCGAAGCGCTGCAGGGTCGCGGTGAGCGCCGCGGTGTCGGTCTCGCGTTCGGTCGTGGTCCGGGTGCGCCGCCGCTGCCGGAGCTCGGCTCGCAGGGCGCGCTTCTCGTTCCCGAGATCGGCGATCATGCCGAGGAGTCTACCGAGGGCGCGTCTTGCGGCTTTCCGCCGCCGAGCGCGAGAAGCCGTGTCCTCCGTAGCGACGACATGCCCCCTCCAGGGGTCATCCGATACCGTCCAGGCATGGGCTTCCAGATTTCGAAGGCCGTGATCCCCGCCGCAGGCCTGGGCACGCGCTTCCTCCCCGCCACCAAGGCGATGCCGAAGGAGATGCTCCCCGTCGTCGACAAGCCGGCCATCCAGTACGTGGTGGAAGAGGCCGTCGGCGCAGGGCTCACCGACGTGCTGATGATCACGGGCCGCAACAAGAACGCGCTCGAGAACCACTTCGACCACGTGTCCGAGCTCGAGGAGACCCTCAAGAAGAAGGGCGACCACGAGAAGCTGCAGAAGGTGAACCAGTCCACGGACCTCGCCGACATGCACTACGTCCGCCAGGGCGACCCGCTGGGCCTCGGCCACGCCGTGCTCCGCGCCAAGATGCACGTCGGCCGCGAGCCGTTCGCCGTGCTCCTCGGTGACGACATCATCGACGCCCGCGACCCGCTGCTCAAGCGCATGATCGAGGTCCAGGGCGAGAAGAACGCCACCGTCGTCGCCCTGCTCGAGGTCCCGGAGTCGCAGACCCACCTCTACGGCATCGCCACGGTCGAGGAGACCGACACCGACGACGTCGTGAAGATCACCGGCCTCGTCGAGAAGCCCCCGCAGGGCGAGGCGCCCTCGAACCTGGCCATCATCGGCCGCTACGTCATCCGTCCCGAGGTCTTCGACGTCCTCGAGAAGCAGGAGCCGGGCAAGGGCGGCGAGATCCAGCTGACCGACGCGCTCATGAAGATGGCGAACGCCGAGGAGTGGACCGGCGGCGTGTACGGCGTCGTGTTCCGTGGACGCCGGTACGACACCGGTGACAAACTCGACTACATCAAGGCGATCGTCCAGCTCGCCTCGGACCGCGAAGACCTCGGCCCCGACCTCAAGTCGTGGCTCAAGGAGTTCAACGCGGGCGAATAGACGACCCGTCGCCGAACGGGTCCGGGGAACACCCCCGGGCCCGTTCGACGCTCCCGGAGGAACCAGCGCGATGACGACGATCCCGACCCTGTCCCACGGGCGGGTCACCATCCGGCCCCTCCGACTCCGCGACACCCGCGACCTCGACGTCGCCCTCGCGAGCAACCGCTCGTGGCTCCGCACGTGGGAGGCCACGAACCCCTCCGGTCACGTCTCCACCGACGTCCGTGGCAGCATCCGCGCGCTCCAGGCCAACGCCCGCGCGGGGCTCGGACTCCCGTTCGCGATGGAGCTCGACGGCCGCTTCGTCGGGCAGCTCAACGTCTCCGGCATCACGTACGGCTCCCTGGCCAGTGCTTCGATCGGCTACTGGGTCGTCGAGGACGCCGCCGGCCACAACGTCACGCCGATCGCCGTCGCGATGGCGGTGGACCACTGCTTCCGCGTGGTCGGGATCCACCGCATCGAGATCTGCATCCGTCCCGAGAACGCCCCGTCGCTGCGGGTGGTCGAGAAGCTCGGCTTCCGGTTCGAGGGGCTCCGCCGCCGGTACATCCACATCAACGGCGACTGGCGCGACCACTTCTGCTTCGCCCTCGTCGCCGAAGAGGTCCGCGAGGGCGTCCTCGAACGCTGGGTCCGCGGCCAGGTCCCGCCCGGCGTCGGTTCGGTCCCCCTCGCGGCACGCGACGAGGCCGCGATGCCGCTGCACACCACGCCCCGCGTCTGACCCGCGGGTCCGGTCCGTCCGGCGGGGCGGCCCGGGAGGCGCGGCTCACCCCCGGTGATTTCGTCGCGACACGCGCAACACGCGTCCGGCAATCACCGGCCGGGGGAACGCCCACCCCTACCGTGTCCCCATGGCAGGTATCGGCTCCTGGGGCGGCGGCATCGTCCTGCTCATCGCGGCCGTGCTCTGGCTCGTCTACCTCATGCCGTCCTGGGCGGCCCGTCGGCAGTACCTCGCGACCGAGCGGAACGCGATCCGGCTGCAGCAGACCCTCCGCATCCTCGCGCAGACCGCCGAGCTGCCGGACGAGGTCCGCATCGAGATGAACGCGAAGTCCCTCGCCGAGGCCCAGCGGGTCGCGAAGTCGGAGGAGGCGAAGCGCACCGCGATCGTCCGCGCCCACGAGGCCGCCCGGCAGCGGGAGATCACCCGACGACTGGCCGAGCAGGCACCCGTGCTCGAGCGGGCCTCGGCGGTCCCCGCACTCACCGCGATGCGCATGCGTCGGTCCCGACTGGGGGCGACCCTGCTCGGCACGCTCGGCCTCGTCGTCGCGGTCGTCGTGTTCGTCGCGGCCCCCGCCGCCTGGCTCGTCGGTGTCGCCGGCCTCGTCGCCGCCGGTGGGTCCGCAGCGGTCCTCGCCCAGCTGCACCAGGTGGCGAAGGCGCGGAAGGCCCGGACCGCGACGGTCGTGCCGGAGTCGAGCCGCGCCTCCAGGCCCGCGAGCGAGTGGACGGACCCGGCGCCGCCGCTGTCGACCGAGCAGCCCGCCGAGCCCGCTCGTGACCGCAGCTGGACGCCGAACCGCGTCCCGAAGCCGCTGTACGTCGAACGCCCGAAGGTCCCGGCGGCCACGCCGGAGTCCTCGGCGGAGCTCGCCGCCCGCCTGAAGGAGCGGGTCGCCGCGGCCAAGGCGGAAGCCGAGGCCGAGGCGGCCGCGATCCGTGCCGCCGAGACCGACCCGTCGCTCGCGCGGGTGTCGCCCATGCGCCCGGACGTCGAGGAGGCCGTCGCGTCGCTCTCTGCGCACGACCAGGGACGGCTCGCCGAGCGGCTGGGCCTGCGCGCGCCGGCCGGGACGGGAACCCCCGTCGCGCAGGCCGCTCCCGCTCCGGAACCCGCTGCCCCCGCCGCGCCCCCGGCGCCGCCGAGCAAGTGGGCCGGCATGGGTGTCCTCGGCGAGGACGCCTACGAGCAGGCGGACCTCGACGCCATCATGCGTCGCCGCCGCGCCGTCTGATCGCCCGATTTCGGATCGGGCGGACGCGGGTGCTAGTGTGGACGCGTTCTCGGGGCTATGGCGCAGTTGGTAGCGCGTCTCGTTCGCAATGAGAAGGTCAGGGGTTCGAATCCCCTTAGCTCCACTCCGAGACAGAAGGCCACCCGATCGGGTGGCCTTCGTCGTTCCCGGGCGGGCCCGGGTCAGCCGGGGACGCTCTCCGTCAGGATCCCGGCCTGGGCGAGCTCGCCGTGGATCGCGTTGGCGGCCTGCTCGAAGGCGCGGTTGCCGCGCGAGATGCCGAGCGCACCGCCCTTGAGCGCCGACTTGCCGGCACCGCGCAGGAGCCGCGCGACCGTCCGACCGTCCGGCGTGACCATGATCTGGACGTCGAGCCGGGTGTGGAAGGTCCGGTCGTTCGCCATGCCGCCGATGAGCAGCGTGATGCCCATGCTGCCGCGGGTGGCGCGGAGGGCTCCCTGCTCGCCGTCGTCGACGGTGTAGCCCTCGCGGACGAGTGCGCCGCGGACGAGTGCGCGGACGTGGTCGGGGGCGGCTGCGACGAAGAAGTCGTGGCTCTCGGGCATGGGTGGTCTGATCCTCTCGACGGTGGTTCCTGCCAGAGATCATGCCGTGTCGTCGCCTACCCTGGGAAGCACCATGACTGCTTCCCTGACGCGCCGCTCCCTGCTGTCCCTCGCCGGCGTGACCGGCATCGGGCTCGCCGTCGCCGCGTGCTCGTCGGGGGACGGCGGCACGGGCAAGGGGTCCGGTGGTGGCGCGAGCAACGGTGGCGGTTCGACCACGCCCACCGCGAAGCCCGTCGCGAAGTCGCTCAGCCCTGCGCAGGTCCCGCTCGCCGGCGGTGTGACGATCACCGTCGCCGGCTCCGGGCTGGCAGCGGTCACAGGCGTCACGGTCGGGGGCATCGCCGCGCGAGACGTCAAGGCGACCGCCACGAAGGTGACCTTCACGGCACCGCACCAGGCGATGTACACGGCGGGGTCGGCGGACGTCGCGCTCTTCACGACCGCGATCGAGCCGTCACCGTCCGCCAACCAGTCCTCGGACGGCAACGGCAGCGCCGCGAACGACGGGCAGACCGGGGCGACGCAGGACTCCGCGACGGCAACGCCCACACCGACCACCGCGCCCGTCCCGGACGCCTCGACGGCGGTCGCGACCTCGACCCTGGCCTACGCGGCACTGACCGACGTCGACCGGCAGCTCGAGTACGCGATGGCGCACTGGAAGGACTACAACCTCGCCGAGTACGGCACCATGAACCCGATCGGTGGCGACTGCGCGAACTACGTGTCGCAGACCTTGATCGCCCGCGGCTGGCAGCAGCGCTCCGACTGGTACAACCGCTCGGCCGGGGCGGAGCACTCGGCGACGTGGACCTACTGCCCGACGATGGACCCGTGGCTGACCGCGAACGCCGCGGAGTTCGGGCTCACCCGCCGCTCCCTCGACGAACGCGACAAGGTCAAGGTCGGCGACATCGTGTTCTACGACTGGAACGACAACGACTCGCCGGACCACACCACGATCGTGTCCGAGGTGTTCACCGAGCCGGACGGCACGGTCCGGATCAAGTCGGCGAGCCACAACCAGGACGGGCCGTACCGCGACCTCGACGAGATGATCACCGTGCAGCACCCGGGCGGGACCGCCTGGTTCCACACGTTCGACGCGTAGCGCCGGCGCGCGCCGGGGTCGCGGGTGCCTGGTGGTGCTCGCAGCCGGTTCGGCGGGGCAGCGCACAACGCAAGTGCGCTCGAACCGCGGCAACCCCCGGCGCGGAGTGACTTTGGTTGTGCGCGCCGCGCCACGCCGAGCCGGGCCGCGCCGAGCCGGGCTGCGCCGCACCCGCGCCGCGCCGCGCGTCAGGGGTACCCGAGGAACCAGAGCAGCACGACGGCGACCGGCTGCAGGCACACACCCACGACGAGCCACACGACCGCCCGCCGCCGCGTCCGCACGAACACGTCCGACCCGAGCAGCGGCGCCGTCGGCATGAGCAGCCGGGGCAGGGACTGCTGCGGCAGGAACACCGCCACGAGGTACAGCGCGTACGCCGCCGTGAACGCCCACACGTCCACCCCGAGGGCCCGGACCGACCTCCGCGTCCAGAACCACACCGCCCCCGCGAGCACGGCGACCACGAGCACGATCCCGAGCGGCCCGAGCCACGTCCCCGCCATCGTGAACCACGGCGAGAGCGGCGCGAAGTGCTGCCGCCCCACGAACCCCACCCACCACGACAGCTCGGTGTCGAGGTACGCGTTCGGCCGACCCGTCACGGCCGAGGCGATCACCGGCCACGCCAGCCCCGCCGCAGCCACCACCAGCCCCGACACGACGATCGCCACGGCGTCCCGCACCGGGAGCGCCCGTCGCTCCTGCACCCACCGCACGACGAGGTGCACCGCGAGCCCCACGGCCAACGCCAGCACCCCCGGCTTCGTGAACGCGGCCACGAGCCCGAGCGGCGCGACCAGCCAGTAGCGTCGGCGAACGAGCGCCAGCAGGGCCCCGAACAGCAGCAGCAGGAACGTGCTCTCGGCGTAGGCCACCTGCAGCAGGAATCCGGTCGGACCGAACGCGAACAGCGCCGTCGCCCACCGCGCGCGGTGCGAGCAGCCGACGGCGAGCACCAGCCGGTAGAGCAGCACGCACGCCCCGGCCCCGGCGAGCGTCGCCACGAGCACCCCCGCGACCCAGAACGACCCGCCCGTCAGGGGCATGACGGCGCGCACGAGCGTCGGGAACACGGGCAGGAACGCCCAGGCGTTCGGGAGGACGTGCCCCGAGCCGTCGAGCGGCAGCGTCGTCGGGTACCCGTGCTCCGCGATGATCCGGTAGAAGGACGCGTCCCACGACCCCGAGAACGTGAAGAAGGACGGATCGCGGCGGGACGACGCGAACGGCCAGCCGTTCGCCGTCGCCACGAAGTAGACCGTCGCGAGCAGGACCGTGCTGACCACGCGCGAGGCCAACCACAGGAGCAGGGGAGTGGTCCAGCCGCTGTGGCGCGCCTCCAGGGCCGGCCTGGAGGCGCGGCTCGTCTCACCGGCGCTCGTCACCGCCCGATCCTCGCACGTCCACGGCATGCGGCCGGTGTCCGCAAGGCGTACGCTTCCAGCCTCGGTGAGGGCTCGCGGCGTTGCATGGTCGGCGTTCCCTGGAAGACGCAACCACCGGAGGCACCATGCCGTTCATCACCGTCGGAGCCGAGAACGGGCACGACATCGACCTGCACTACGACGACTTCGGATCGGGCGACCCGGTCGTCCTCATCCACGGCTGGCCCCTGTCCGGCCGCTCGTGGGAGGGCCAGATCCCGGCCCTCGTCGAGGCCGGGCACCGGGTCGTCGCGTACGACCGTCGTGGCTTCGGGCAGTCGTCGCAGCCGTGGGGCGGGTACGACTACGACACGTTCGCCGCCGACCTCGACACACTGCTCGACCAGCTCGGGCTGACCGAGGTCACGCTGATCGGGTTCTCGATGGGTGGCGGTGAGCTCGCGCGCTACGTGTCCACCTACGGCACGGGCCGGGTGAAGAAGCTCGTGTTCGCGAGCGCGGTGCCGCCGTACCTCTGGAAGTCCGACGACAACCTCGACGGCGGGGTCGACCAGGACCTCGCCGACTGGTTCTCGAACGGGATCACCGGGGACCGCCCCGCGTTCCTGCACGAGTTCGTCGACCTGTTCTACACGGCGGGCAAGCCCTCGCTCGTGAACAAGCCCCTGGTGTCGGGCGACCAGCGCGCGTACGACCTCGCGATCGCCGAGCTCGCGTCGCCGAAGGGCACGCTCGACTGCACCGTCGCGTTCGCCACGACGGACTTCCGCGACGACCTCACCAAGGTCGACGTGCCGACGCTCGTGATCCACGGCGACTCCGACGGCATCGTGCCGTTCGAGGTGTCCGGCAAGCGGACCGCTGCGGCGATCCCGAACGCGCAGACCCACGTCATCGAGGGCGGGCCGCACGGGGTGCTCGCATCGCACAAGGACGAGTGGAACGAGGCCGTCCTGCGGTTCCTCGCCTCCTGATCCGCGCGTCTGGTGAGCAGGAACGGTCGGGTCCCATCGTCGGACCCGACCGTTCCTGCTCACCTGCGGCGCGTCAGCGACCGATGACCGCGCGCCGGATCTGCTCGATCGGCACCTTCGGGGTGCGGTCCGCGTTCAGCAGGCCGTTCGTCTCCTGCATCGTGTCCGTGAGCTGCGTCCAGCAGGACCCGGCGAGGAACGAACTCGCGCGGATCGCGTCGTACAGCGCCGTGATCCGCGCGACCCAGTCGTCGCCGTCGGCCGCGGTCGTGTAGCCCCAGCCGTCCTCGCGCTGGACGCCGGGCTGGTAGTTCACGCCGCCGAACTCGGTGAGCATCACCGGCTGCCCGCGGTCGACCGCCCCGCCGACGAGGATGCGCCGGTCGGCCGGCCCGATTCCCTGCACCAGTGTCGTGCGCGCCGCGTCGTCGGCGTAGGTCGCCGCGAGCCGGGAGCCGTCGCCCTCGTAGTCGTGGACGGTGATGATGTCGGATGCGACGTGCTCCCACCCGTCGTTCGAGATCACCGGCCGTGTGGGGTCGATCGCCCGCGTGACGTCGGCCAACGACCGCGCGTAGGCCTGCTGCGCGGGATCGGTCGCGATGTGCTGCACGCCCCAGCTCTCGTTCGCCGGGACCCACGTGACGATCGACGGGTGCGACGCGTCGCGCTCGACGGCGTCCATCCACTCGCGCATCAGCCGCTGCACGGCCCGCGGCGAGAACGCGTACGCACCCGGCGCCTCGCCCCACACGAGGATGCCGAGCCGGTCCGCCCAGTAGAGGAAGCGCGGGTCCTCGATCTTCTGGTGGTTGCGTGCGGCGTTGAAGCCGAGCTCCTTGATGAGCTCGACCTCGCGGCGGAGCGCCTCGCGGGAGGGGGCTGCGATGTGCGAGTCCGGCCAGTACCCCTGGTTGAGGACGCTGCGGACGTCGTAGCTCCGGCCGTTGAGGAGGAACGCGCCACCGTCGACGCCGACGGTGCGCACGCCGAAGTAGGACGCGACGGCGTCGATCGGGGTGCGGTCGCTGCCGGATCCCAGCAGGGTGACCGTGGCGTCGACGAGCCGCGGTGCCTCCGGCGACCAGTGCAGTTCGTCCTCGGCTTGGCCGTTCGCCTGCCGGGCGATCGGGACGAGCACGTCGAACTCGTTCGCCGTCGCACCGAGCGTGGTCTCGATCGTCGCGAGGTCTTCGTCGCGCTCGTCCCAGCGGGCGTCGACGCGGAGGCGCTCGCCGCTGGTCCGGACTCCGGCGAGCCGGACGGTCAGGCGGAGCGTCTGGTGGTCGAGGTTGGTCCAGCGGAGGTACTCGATCGACGTGGTCGGCACGGCCTCGAGCCAGACGGTCTGCCAGATGCCGGTGGTGCGGCGGTACCAGATGGCGTGCGGGTCCTCGTGCCAGTCCTGCTTGCCGCGGGGCTGGGTGAGGTCGTGCGGGTCGTCCTCGGCGCGGACGACGAGGGTGTGCACGGCGTCGGAGGCGTCGCCGCCGCTGCCGGTGCCGGTGGCGGTCAGGACGTCGGTCACGTCGAACGAGAACGGCGTGTGGCCGCCCTCGTGCTCGCCGATGAACTGCCCGTCGATCCAGACCCGGGCGCGGTGGTCCACCGCGCCGAAGTGCAGCAGGAGCCGGGGTGCTGCGTCGCCGTGTCCGGCGGCCTCGAGCTCGGCGCGGCCGATGGTGCGGGAGTACCAGACGACGGGGTGGAAGCCCGGCTCGTCGATACCCGACGCGACGGACTCGGGCGGGAACGGGACGACGATGTCCCGTGCGTCTGGGAAGCCGGTCCGCCAGGCGGGGTCGTCGCCGTCGTTGCGGAAGGACCACGTGCCGTCGAGGTCGGCCCAGTGCGGGCGGAGCATCTGCGGCCGGGGGTACGTGCCGTCCTGCCGGGAGGCGAGCGGGAGGGCCTGCGGGGAAGCGGTGTCAGGTGCGGCGACGATGCCGTCGAGCGTGCTCATGCCTCCATGCTGGCGCGGCGGGTACATCGTTGTAAAGAGCGCGGAGATGATTCCCGCCGAGTGCCCGCCCGGCCCGTCAGACGATCGCGGCGTCCCGCGTCAGGACCATGACGTCCATGCGCCCCTGCTGCACGGTCTCGCCCCGCTGGTTCCGGAGCGACACCGTCCGCTCGACGATGCCCGTGGTCCCGGAGCTCGTCAGCCGCGTCGACAGGATCTCGACCTCGCACGTCAGGGTGTCCCCGATGAACACCGGCGCCGTGAAGCGCCACTGGTCGATGCCGAGCAGCGCGACGGCCGAGCCCTCGAACACCCCGGTGCGGGCGATCAGCCCGAGGCAGAGCGAGGTGCCGAGCAGCCCGTGCACGACCCGCTGGCCGTATCGGGTCCTGGCGGCGAACTCGACGTCGGTGTGGACCTGATTGTTGTCGTTCGTCCACGAGGCGAACGACACGACGTCCGCCTCGGTGATGGTCCGGCCCGGGGTCGTGAAGATCTGTCCGGCGGCGAGGTCTTCGAGGTAGTGCGGCACCCGGTCATCCTCGCAGACCGGTCGCCACGCGCGACCGCAGGCGGGCGACGAGGTGCTCGGCCCGGTCCCGCTCGCGCTCGACGACGGCGTGCTCGGTCGTGGCGAGGACCCCGGCGCCGAACGTGTCCGCCCCGCTCCTCGCCGCGAGGGTCGCCAGCTCCCGGTGGGCCGCGGTGGCGTGCGCCGCGTCGAGTACCTCGCCGAGGCCGTCCTGTACCCGCCGCAGCAACCCGAGGCGCCGCTTCCCGAGGTCCGTCGCCTCGTCGGCGGCTTGCAGGGCGTAGCGCAGGCGCCGCGCCGCCTTCCGGACCTCGTGCAGGTCGTCGAGCGTCTCGGTGCCGCCGTCGATCGCCTTCGCGACCCGCTTCCGCTCGCGCGCGATCCGGTGGACGGCGAACGCCTGGGCGTCGTCGTCGGCGTGCGGTCCCCGCGGCACCCGGGCGACGAGGTCGTCGAGGCGGTCCAGTGCCCGGAACCACGTCGCCGAGCGCAGGGTGTGCCGGAGGTCGGCGGCCGCCGCCGCGCGGGACTCGGCGACGTGCGCACCGATCCGGTCGAGGGTCTCGGCGTCGACGAAGCCCTCGGGAGCGCGGCCGGCCGTGCGGAGCAACCGGTCGCGCAGGACCTCGGCGTCGCGGGCGACACCGGCCACCCGCGAGACCTCGGCCAGTTCGGCGCGCAGGGGTTCGGTGGCGTCGCGGTCGAGGGCACCGCGGTACGCGGCCAGCACGCTCCGCAGCCGACGCAGGACCTTCCGGAGGTCGTGCACCGACCCGTGCTCGTCGGCGCGCACCCTCGGGTCGACCGCGACGAGGTCCGCGCGCAACGATCGGAGCACCGCTCGCAGGGCAGCTGCCGCGGAGCCCCGTCGGGGGCGTGCCGCCGTCCCCTTCCGACGCTCGGGGGCGGCACGGAGCGCAGAGTGCCCGGCCCCGTCATTAGAGAGCCCGGCCCCGCCCCGGGCGCCACCACCCGCCCCGGGTTCCGCCGCGTCCGCCAGTGCCCGCTCCGCAGCCCGGTACACCGTCCCGCCCCGCCCGTCGTCGCTCAGCGCCCACCACCGAGCCGACCGGAGCACCGCGGCGTCGGGCTCGCCCTCGTCCACACGGACGTCGGCCACCTCAGCGCGGAGCCGCCCGTCCCGCCCACGCAGCTCGACGAGGGTCGTCACCGTGTCCCGCACCCGGACGACCCGGACCGGGCGGCCGCGCAGGAAGACCTCGACCACGTCGCGCGGCACGTGGTCCGCATCGTGGTCGTCGCCGCCGTCGAGGTCCGGGGGCACCTCGACCGGTCCGTCACCGCGGTCGACGCTCCACCCGGCGTCCGACCGGAGGAGCTCGACGCCCTCGGCCGCGAGGGCCCGGTCGTCGGTGTCCCACAGGTGCTCGCGCAGCACCACGGGACCGTGCCGGTGGACGCGGTCGGCGAAGGGTTCGAGGGCGGGCAGTCGCCGGTCGTCGGCGATGCGCCACGTGCGACGGGGGTCGGTGCGGCCGAACGGCTCCGGGTGCGGGGTCTGCATGCCGTCAGTGTCGTCCGCCGCGGGGCCCTCGTCACCGGGCCAGCCGCGTTCTGTGGATGCCGCACCCGGAACGACGCCCTGTGGAGGACAGCGGTCGACCCGAACCCAGCGCCCCACGACCCCAGCGCCCCGCGCCCCACGACCCAGCGCACCACCCTCAGCCCCCGGCGCGTACGGTTCGCCCCATGAGCGACGAGGCACCCGTCCCCGCCCCCGGCGAGCCCACCGACCGCACCCTCGAGGGCTGGATCGCCCACCAGCGCTGGTACACGGCGAAGGGCACCACCCCGCGGCTCCGCACCCTCGCGCAGCCCGCCGGTACCCGCCTCGTCCTCGACGACGCCCCGACCGGCCCCGTCCTCTACCAGGCGCCGGTCAGCCCCGACGCGACCGGGACCGTGCACGACGCCACCGCCGATCCGGACTGGATCCGGTCCCTCGCCGCGCGCATCGACGCCGACGACGAGAGTCTCGTCCCGATCGGCACCGTCCGGCGGTCCCGGGTGCTCAGCGGCGAACAGTCGAACACCTCGGTGATCTGCGAGACGGACACCGGCGCCGAGGTCATCGTGAAGGTCTTCCGCGTGCTGCACCACGGCGACAACCCGGACGTCACCACGCAGCTCGCCCTCTCGGCCGCGGGCAGCGCCCGGGTGCCGCGCGTGTACGGCGCGCTCCGCGGGAGCTGGCCGGACCCGGGGCGCTCCGACGGCACCGCGAGCGGGCACCTCGCCTTCGCCCAGGAGTTCCTGCCGGGGCTGCAGGACGCCTGGCGCGTGGCGCTCGGCGACGCCCGCGAGGGCATCCCCTTCGCATCCGACGCCGAGCGGCTCGGGCTCGCGCTCGCCGAGGTGCACCGCACCCTCGCCGACGCCCTGCCGACCGAGCCCGCCGACGACGACCGCCGTGCCGCCGCGATCGCGACGATGCACGGCCGGCTCGACGCCGCGGCACGCGAGGCCCCGGCGATCGCCCCGCACGTCGACGCCGTCCGTGCGGTCTACGCCCGGGCCGCCGACGCCGACTGGCCCGACCTCCAGCGCATCCACGGCGACCTGCACCTCGGACAGGTGCTCGCCGCTCCGGAACCCCGCGGCTGGGTCTTCCTCGACTTCGAGGGCGAGCCGCTCCGGCCGCTCACCGAGCGCTCCCTGCCGGACGTCACGCTCCGGGACGTCGCCGGCATGCTGCGCTCGTTCGACTACGTCCAGGGGTCGCTCGCCCAGGACGCCGAACCCGTCGACGCGGGGGAGTGGGCGCAGGACGCCCGGTCGGCGTTCCTCGACGGCTACCAGCAGGGGACGAGATCGGACCTGCGTGCCCACCGGGAACTGCTCGACGCGTTCGAACTCGACAAGGCCGTCTACGAGGTCGTCTACGAGACCCGGAACCGTCCCGACTGGGTCGGGATCCCGCTCGCCGCGGTCACGCGCCTGGTCGCGCGCAGCGCGGCCTGACCGACGGACCGAGAGCTGCGGCCCTGGACCGGACCGGATGACGGACGGGAGGCGCGGGGGCCCCCCGCCCCCCCCCCCCCCCCCCCCCGCCCGTGCGGCCCCGCAGGGTTCGGGGGCGCGGTACTAATCGCCCCGCGCCGCGCC